>NZ_JBEORR010000002.1:0-442405 GCF_040302345.1 Streptomyces sp. NPDC126510
ATCGCGGTCGGTGGCTTCCTCACCCCGCAGGGCGCGGCCGACTTCGGCTGGTTCGCCTACAGCCCGCTGTCGGACGCCGTCCGCTCCCCGGGCATCGGCGCCGACATGTGGATCATGGGTCTGGCCTTCTCCGGCTTCGGCACGATCCTCGGCTCGGTCAACTTCATCACCACGATCATCTGCATGCGCGCCCCCGGCATGACGATGTTCCGCATGCCGATCTTCGTGTGGAACGTGCTGCTGACCGGTGTGCTGGTCCTGCTGGCCTTCCCGGTCCTCGCGGCCGCGCTGTTCGCCCTGGAGGCGGACCGCAAGTTCGGCGCCCACGTCTTCGACTCCGCCAACGGCGGCGCGTTGCTGTGGCAGCACCTCTTCTGGTTCTTCGGCCATCCAGAGGTGTACATCATCGCGTTGCCGTTCTTCGGCATCATCTCCGAGGTCATCCCGGTCTTCTCCCGCAAGCCGATGTTCGGTTACACGGGTCTGATCGGCGCGACCATCGCGATCGCGGGTCTGTCCGTGACGGTGTGGGCCCACCACATGTACGTCACCGGCGGTGTCCTGCTGCCGTTCTTCTCCTTCATGACGTTCCTCATCGCCGTCCCGACCGGTGTGAAGTTCTTCAACTGGATCGGAACGATGTGGAAGGGCTCGTTGTCCTTCGAGACACCGATGCTCTGGGCGACCGGCTTCCTGATCACCTTCACCTTCGGTGGTCTGACCGGTGTCATCCTGGCCTCTCCGCCGATGGACTTCCACGTCTCCGACTCGTACTTCGTGGTCGCGCACTTCCACTACGTCGTCTTCGGCACCGTGGTGTTCGCGATGTTCTCCGGCTTCCACTTCTGGTGGCCGAAGTGGACCGGTAAGATGCTCGACGAGCGTCTCGGCAAGATCACCTTCTGGACGCTGTTCATCGGCTTCCACGGCACGTTCCTGGTCCAGCACTGGCTGGGCGCCGAGGGCATGCCGCGTCGTTACGCCGACTACCTGGCGGCCGACGGCTTCACCGCGCTGAACACGATCTCGACGATCAGCTCGTTCCTGCTCGGCATGTCGATCCTGCCGTTCTTCTACAACGTGTGGAAGACGGCCAAGTACGGCAAGCCGGTCGGCGTCGACGACCCGTGGGGCTACGGCCGCTCCCTGGAGTGGGCGACCTCCTGCCCGCCGCCGCGGCACAACTTCATCACCATGCCGCGGATTCGCAGTGAATCGCCGGCGTTCGACCTGCACCACCCGGAGATCGCCGCTCTCGACCAGCTCGAGAACGTCGGTCACGGCGAGAAGGCCATCGCTGGTGGCAAGGAGGCCGGCAAGTGAAGATCCAGGGCAAGATGTTCATGTGGCTGAGCGTCTTCGTCCTCGCCATGGCTGTGGTCTATGGCGTGTGGTCGAAGGAGCCGGCCGGTACCACGGCCCTCTTCCTGGCCTTCGGCCTGTGCATCATGATCGGCTTCTACCTCGGCTTCACGGCCAAGCGGGTGGACGTCGGTGCGCAGGACAACAAGGAGGCGGACGTCGCGGACGACGCCGGCGAGGTCGGGTTCTTCAGCCCGCACAGCTGGCAGCCGCTCTCGCTGGGCATCGGCGGAGCCCTCGCCTTCCTGTCGGTCGCCATCGGCTGGTGGCTGATGTACTTCTCGCTGCCGATCATCCTGATCGGCATCTGGGGCTGGGTGTTCGAGTACTACCGCGGTGAGAACCGCACCCAGTAACACGCGCCGAGCGCCGCAGGGGCCCGGACACTCCGAGAGGAGTGTCCGGGCCCCTGCGTTTGCCGCAATGCGTGTCACTCGTACGAGTCGCTCGGCGTGCCTCTGTTGACGCCGGTTCCTAGCGTGAGGTCATGAGCCACACAGTGATCTCCCGCCCCCGCACCGTCGTCAGCTGCACGCTGCTGTTGATAGCCCTCAGCGCGGGCGTCACCGCCTGCGGCTCCGACGGCAACCCGCTGGCCGCCCGCCCCTACGACGCGGCGGACCAGATCTCCTTCAACGCCCCCGACGGCGAGCGCGAGAAGGCCGACCCGGACAAGCCCCTGGAAATCGTCGAGGACTCCGACGGGCGCATCACGGACGTCACGGCCCACGACGCCTCAGGACGCTACGTGGCGGGCGAACTCACCGCCGACGGCAGCCGCTGGCACAGCACCTCCCCGCTCGCCGCCAACGCCAGCTACACGGTCCGTGTGAGCACCGAGGACGAGGACGGGGCGCCCGGCCGCAAGGTCGTCACCTTCGACACCGGCAAGCCCACCACCAAGAAGCGCCTGGACGTCACCTTCGGCCCCAAGACGGGCACCTACGGCGTCGGCCAGCCCGTCACCGCCGAGCTGAGCCAGCCCGTCAAGGACACGGCACAGCGGGCCGTCGTGGAGCGTGCCCTCAAGGTCTCCTCCACGCCCGCCACGGACGGCGCCTGGCACTGGGTGGACGACAAGAAGCTCCACTACCGCCCGAAGGAGTACTGGCCCGCCCAGGCCACCGTCCAGGTCCGCAGCAACCTGCAGGGCATCAAGATCGGCGACCGGATGTGGGGCGGCAAGGCCAAGCCGCTGACCTTCACCACCGCGGACAAGCTCATAGCCGTCACGGACGCCGCCGCCCACCAGATGACCGTCTACAAGAACGACGAGATCGTCCGCCAGATCCCCGTCACCACGGGCATGCCGGGCTACGACACCCGCAACGGCGTCAAGGTCGTCCTGGCCAAGGAGGGCACCGTCCGCATGACCAGCGCCAGCATCGGCGCCTCGGACTTCTACGACCTGGTCGTGCACCACTCGGTCCGGGTCACCAACAGCGGCGAGTACGTCCACGCCGCGCCCTGGTCGGTCGGCTCCCAGGGCTACGCCAACGTCAGCCACGGCTGCACCGGCATGAGCACCGAGAACGCCGCCTGGTTCTACGACACCGTCCGCGAGGGCGACATCGTCAAGGTCATCAACTCCGGCGGCGACATGATGACGCCGTTCGGCAACGGCTACGGCGACTGGAACCTCGACTGGGCGAAGTGGCGCACCGGCAGCGCCCTTCTGGGCGGCACCCCGGACGGCCCCACAGAGGCCGACAGGGCCCGTCTACGCCCTCAGAGCGTCTGACCTGAAGGGGCCGCGGGGAACTGCGCGAACAGCCCCCACGCACCCGCACACGCCGAACCCACGGGCGAACCCGAGCCCCTAGGCGTTCAAAGCCGCCTTGTCCCGGAGCAGCGAAGCCAGAGCCGCGGCGAACTCCACCGGCTCCACCGGCAGAGTCACCGCGGCCTCGGCGCGACTCCAGGTCGCCAGCCACGCATCCTGAGGCCGCCCGATCAGCAGCAGCACCGGCGGGCACTCGAACACCTCGTCCTTGATCTGCCGGCAGACCCCCATGCCCCCCATCGGCACGGCCTCCCCGTCCAGCACGCAGACGTCGATCCCACCCCGGTCCAGCTCCGTGAGCACGGCGGCAGGGGTCGCGCACTCCAGGAACTCCACCACGGGGACGTCCGGAGCCGGCCTCCGTCCCGTGGCCAGCCGCACCTGCTCGCGGGTGTTGGAGTCGTCGCTGTAGACCAGCACCGTGGCGGTCGGCTGCATTGTTCCTCCGTGACGTCAACGTCGTAAGGACAGGCCCGTTGGGCCGGATGCTACTCCCTTGAACACCACGTCAACACCGGTACGACCGGTGAAGACACTCCGAACGGCACCCCCCGGAGTGAGGGCGGGATAAGCGACCGACATAATGTCGGTCGTGGCGACAGCAACGACAGTAGAAACCGGGCACGCGCACCCGTCGGTCAATCGGCCGAACCTCACCAGCGTCGGAACCATCATCTGGCTGAGTTCCGAGCTGATGTTCTTCGCGGCCCTCTTCGCGATGTACTTCACCCTGCGATCGGTGACGGGTCCCGATCACTGGAAGGAGATGGCTGCCCATCTCAACTTCCCGTTCTCGGCGACGAACACCACCATCCTGGTGCTCTCCTCGCTCACCTGCCAGCTCGGCGTCTTCGCCGCCGAGCGCGGTGACGTGAAGAAGCTCCGGATGTGGTTCATCGTCACGTTCGTGATGGGTGCGATCTTCATCGGCGGTCAGGTCTTCGAGTACACGGAGCTGGTCAAGGACGCGGGCCTGTCCCTGTCCTCCGACCCGTACGGCTCGGTGTTCTACCTGACCACCGGCTTCCACGGCCTGCACGTGACGGGCGGTCTCATCGCCTTCCTGCTGGTCCTGGGCCGGACCTACGCGGCCAGTAGGTTCACCCACGAGCAGGCGACGGCCGCGATCGTCGTGTCCTACTACTGGCACTTCGTCGATGTCGTCTGGATCGGTCTCTTCGCCACGATCTACATGATCAAGTAGCAGGGCCCGCATCCGCGCGTGCTCGACGAAGCGCGCATCCCAGAAGCATCGACGCAGAAGATCCTGACACCGGGGTAATCCGTGAAAAAGCTCTCCGCACGACGACGCCACCCGTTGGCGGCGCTCGTCGTCCTACTCCTCGCGCTGGCATGCACCGGGGGGCTGTACGCCGTGTTCGCACCCGCGGACAAGGCGCAGGCCGACGAAACCGCCCAGTCCCTCACCATCGAGGAGGGCAAGAAGCTCTACTCGGTCGGCTGCGCCAGTTGCCACGGCACCGGCGGTCAGGGCACCTCCGACGGGCCGAGCCTGGTGGGTGTGGGCGCCGCGGCCGTCGACTTCCAGGTGGCCACCGGCCGCATGCCGGCCGCCACCTCCCAGGGCCCCCAGGTCCCGGAGAAGAAGAACATCTACTCGCAGGCCGAGATCGACCAGCTCGCGGCGTTCATCGCCTCGCTGGGTGCCGGTCCGTCCGTCCCGACGGAGGAGCAGTACGGCCCCGAGGGTGCCGACATCGCCAAGGGCGGTGAGCTGTTCCGCACCAACTGCGCGCAGTGCCACAACTTCACCGGCAAGGGCGGCGCACTGACGCACGGCAAGTACGCGCCGACCCTCGAGGGCGTCTCCCCGAAGCACATCTACGAGGCCATGCAGACCGGCCCGCAGAACATGCCGTCCTTCCCCGACACCACGCTGTCGGAGAAGAACAAGAAGGACATCATCGCGTACCTCGACGCGGTCAACAGCGAAAAGACCGAGAGCCCCGGCGGCCTCGAACTGGGTGGCCTCGGGCCGGTCAGCGAGGGCCTGTTCGGCTGGATCTTCGGTCTCGGCGGTCTGATCGCCGTCGCCGTGTGGGTCGCCGCCCGGACCGCAAAGGCCAAGAAGTCATGAGTAGCCAAGACATTCCAGAAGAGAACCTGCCTGCCGCGCAGTCCGCAGGACATGACGAGCACGGGCACGGCGCGGTGAGCGTCGCGGACGACAAGAACCCGTTCGCCGACCCGGGCCTGCCCCCTCACGAGCACCGAGTCCAGGACATCGACGAGCGGGCCGCCAAGCGGTCCGAGCGTTCGGTCGCCCTGCTGTTCACGGTGTCGATGCTGGCCACCGTCGCCTTCATCGCCTCTTTCGTGGCGATCCCGGTCGACAAGGCGGTCTTCATCTTCCCGCTGGGGCACATCAGCGCGCTGAACTTCGCGCTGGGCATGTCGCTCGGCATCGCGCTGTTCTGCATCGGCGCGGGCGCCGTCCACTGGGCACGCACCCTGATGTCCGACGTGGAGGTCGCCGACGAGCGGCACCCGATCGAGGCGGCGCCCGAGGTCCGCGAGAAGGTCTTCGCCGACTTCAAGCAGGGCGCCAAGGAATCCGCGCTCGGCCGCCGCAAGCTGATCCGCAACACGATGCTCGGCGCGCTCACGCTGGTGCCGCTCTCCGGCGTCGTGCTGCTGCGTGACCTCGGTCCGCTGCCCGGCACCAAGCTCCGCCACACGCTGTGGTCCAAGGGCAAGCTGCTCGTCAACATGAACACCAACGAGCCGCTGCGTCCGTCCGATGTCGCGGTCGGTTCGCTGACCTTCGCCAAGCCCGAGGGCCTGGAGGAGCACGACCACGACTTCCAGAACGAGATCGCCAAGGCCGCCCTGATGATCATCCGGATCCAGCCGGAGGACATCAAGGACAAGCGCGAGCTCGAGTGGTCGCACCAGGGCATCGTCGCGTACTCGAAGATCTGCACCCACGTCGGTTGCCCGATCTCCCTGTACGAGCAGCAGACGCACCACGTGCTCTGCCCCTGCCACCAGTCCACCTTCGACCTCTCCGACGGCGCCCGAGTGATCTTCGGTCCCGCCGGTCACGCCCTGCCGCAGCTCCGCATCGGCGTGAACGACGAGGGCTACCTCGAGGCGCTCGGCGACTTCGAAGAGCCCGTCGGCCCTGCTTTCTGGGAGCGCGGATGAGCACTGCACAGACACGCCGCAAGGCGCCCGCGGGTGAGCGGGTCGCCGACTGGGCCGACGGCCGCCTCGGGATCTACTCCCTGGCCAAGGCCAATATGCGCAAGATCTTCCCGGACCACTGGTCCTTCATGCTCGGCGAGATCTGCCTCTACAGCTTCATCATCATCATCCTCACGGGTGTGTACCTGACGCTGTTCTTCCACCCGTCGATGAACGAGGTGGAGTACCACGGCAGTTACGTCCCGCTCCAGGGGCAGCTGATGTCGGAGGCGTTCGCCTCCACGCTGGACATCAGCTTCGACGTCCGCGGCGGTCTGCTCATCCGGCAGATCCACCACTGGGCGGCGATCATCTTCCTCGCCGGCATGTTCGTGCACATGATGCGCGTCTTCTTCACCGGCGCGTTCCGCAAGCCGCGTGAGATCAACTGGATGTTCGGCTTCCTGCTGTTCGTCCTGGGCATGTTCACCGGCTTCACCGGCTACTCGCTCCCGGACGACCTGCTCTCAGGCACCGGTGTCCGCTTCACGCAGGGCGCGATCCTGTCCGTGCCGATCGTGGGCACGTACATCTCGATGTTCCTGTTCGGCGGGGAGTTCCCGGGTACCGACTTCGTCGCCCGGTTCTACTCGATCCACATCCTGCTGCTGCCTGGCATCATGCTCGGGCTCGTGGTCGGCCACCTGATCCTGGTCTTCTACCACAAGCACACCCAGTTCGCGGGTCCCGGCCGGACCAACAAGAACGTCGTCGGCATGCCGCTGCTGCCGGTCTACATGGCCAAGGCCGGAGGCTTCTTCTTCCTGGTCTTCGGTGCCATCGCGGCCCTCGCCGGCATCGCCACGATCAACCCGATCTGGGTCCTCGGCCCCTACCGGCCCGACCAGGTGTCGACCGGTGCCCAGCCCGACTGGTACATGGGCTTCGCCGAGGGCCTGATCCGTGCCATGCCGGGCTGGGAGATCAACCTCTGGGGTCACACGCTCGTCCTGGGCGTGTTCATCCCGCTGGTGCTGTTCGGTGTCTTCCTCGGGATCATCGCCCTGTACCCGTTCATCGAGTCGTGGGTCACCGGGGACAAGCGCGAGCACCACATCCTGGACCGGCCGCGCAACGCCCCGACCCGCACCGGCGTCGGTGTCGCGTGGGTCACCGGCTACATCATCATGCTGATCGGCGGTGGCAACGACATCGTCGCCACGCACTTCCATCTGTCGATCAACTCGGTGACCTGGTTCGTCCGGATCGGGTTCTTCCTCGGCCCGGTCATCGCCTTCGTCGTCACCAAGCGCATCTGCCTCGGCCTGCAGCGCCGGGACAAGGAGAAGGTGCTGCACGGCCGCGAGTCGGGCATCATCAAGCGCCTGCCGCACGGTGAGTTCATCGAGGTGCACGAGCCGCTCAGCCAGGAGCAGATGTACACGCTCACGGCGCACGAGCAGTACAAGCCGGCCGAGATCGGCCCGACGGTCGACGAGAACGGTGTCGAGCGCAAGGTGAAGGGCTCCGAGAAGCTGCGCGCCAAGCTCAGCGACGCCTACTACGGCGAGGGCGCCCAGATCCCGAAGCCCACCGCCGAGGAGTACCGGGAGATCACGAGCGGCCACGGCCACCACTGATCACTGCTTCGCCACGCCACAGAAGGGCCCCGTCCGTCCCCCAAGCTCAAAAGAGCAGGGGGTACCCCCATCCGGACGGGGCCCTTCGCGGTGCTCGCGGCTGGATAGGGTGGACCCGTTGAGACTCTCGTCCCGTAGTACGGGACGCCTGACCCTGGAGCGGCTTATGAGCGCTGTGACCCCCGCTGGAGGCGACACCGCGGCGGGCCGCTCCTGGCCCCTGCTGCTGAACGGCCTGCTGGACGGCAGGCACCTGAGTGCGGACGACACCGCCTGGGCGATGGACCGCATCATGCGCGGCGAGGCGACCGAGGCGCAGATCGCCGGGTTCGTCGTGGCCCTGCGCGCCAAGGGCGAGACCGTCGAGGAGATCAACGGCCTCGTCCGCGCGATGTACGCGCACGCCAACGTGATCGAGGTGCCCGGGGCGACGGTCGACATCGTCGGCACCGGCGGTGACGGCGCCAAGACGGTCAACATCTCCACGATGTCCTCCATCGTCGTCGCCGGCACCGGTGCCAAGGTCGTCAAGCACGGCAACCGGGCCGCGTCCTCGGCGTCCGGGGCCTCCGACGTGCTGGAGAAGCTCGGGGTCAACCTGGAGCTGCCGCTGCACCGGGTCGCGGAGGTCGCCGACGAGGCCGGGATCACCTTCTGCTTCGCGGTGAAGTTCCACCCGGCGCTGCGCCACGCGGGCGCTGCCCGCGGCCAGTTGGGCATCCGCACGGTGTTCAACGCCCTCGGCCCGCTCACCAACCCGGCCCGGGTCCGCGCCCAGGCCGTCGGCGTGGCGGACCCCCGCATGGCGCCGATCGTCGCGGGCGTCTTCGCCGAGCGCGGCAACTCTTCCCTGGTCTTCCGGGGCGACGACGGCCTCGACGAGCTGACCACCACGGCCACGTCCCGGGTCTGGACCGTCCGGGACGGCAAGGTGTCCGAGGAGGCCTTCGATCCGCGTGACGTGGGCCTCGAACTGGTCCCCGTGGAGGCGCTGCGCGGCGCGGACGCCTCCTACAACGCCGAGGTCGCCCGGCGGTTGCTGGACGGCGAGAGAGGCCCGGTCCGCGACGCGGTCCTGCTGAACTCGGCGGCGGCACTGGTGGCGCTGGAGCCCACCACCGCGCCCCTGGCCGAGCAGATCGGCGCCGGGATGGCGAAGGCGGCCGAGTCGATCGACTCGGGGGCGGCGAAGCGCACGCTGGAGCGCTGGGTGGCCGCGAGCAACGCGTAGCGGACCCCGTAGGTGAAGGGGCGGCGTCCCGCGATCCGGACTCGGGTTGCGGGGCGCCGATCTTTTCGCGTACGTTCCTGAACAGGTCATGAGTGACAGTCATGAGGCCCCGGCCGACTGTCCGGCAACCCTCCGTCCGTGGCGGGGTGCCCCGGGTGAAGACCGGGCCGCAGGCAGCGAGGTCTGCGGCAAGCGCGTGACGAGGAGTCTTCCGTGAACCAGCGAATGCGATAGGGCCGCAGAGCCCCGCCTCCGCATCCCCTTTTTCCTTTCACCCCCGCTCGAGCCGTGCGCGCTCGCGGGCGGATTCCACCTGCCTTCACGGGAGTTCCGTCATGTCTGTCTCCACCCTTGCCGCCGACCAGTCTGTTTGCACCCCTCTGCCCGTTCTGGGGCGGGATGTCACCGTTCCGCTCGTGACCGGTGGCGAGGTCACCTACGCCGCGCTCGACTACGCCGCCAGTGCCCCGGCGCTCCAGCGGGTCTGGGACGACGTCGCCGCCTACGCGCCGTACTACGGCAGCGTGCACCGCGGTGCCGGGTACCTGTCCCAGCTCTCGACCGACCTGTTCGAGAACGCCCGCCGGACCGTGGCCGAGTTCCTCGACTGCCGCGAGGACGACCAGGTCGTGTTCACCCGGTCCACCACCGACTCCCTCAACCTCCTGGCCGCCGCGCTCCCGGCCGACTGCCAGGTCTTCGTCTTCGAGACCGAGCACCACGCCTCCCTGCTGCCCTGGCAGGAGGCCCGGGTCACCTATCTGGACGCCCCGCGCACCCCGCGGCAGGCCGTCGAGACCCTGGAGCGCGCCCTCGCCGACCGGGACCCCTGCGGACCGGCCCTCGTCTGCGTCACCGGCGCCTCGAACGTCACCGGCGAGCTGTGGCCCGTGCGGGAGCTCGCGGCGGCCGCGCACGCCCATGGTGCGCGGATCGTGCTGGACGCCGCACAACTGGCCCCCCACCACCCCGTGTCCGTCGCGGACCTCGACGTCGACTGGGTCGCCTTCTCCGGGCACAAGCTGTACGCGCCCTTCGGCACGGGCGTCCTGGCCGGGCGGGCCGACTGGCTGCGCGCGGCCGAGCCGTACCTCGCGGGCGGCGGCGCCAGCCGCAAGGTCAGCCGGCGCGAGGACGGGGGAGTGGACGTGGAGTGGCACGACACCGCCGCCCGCCACGAGGCCGGTTCGCCCAACGTCATCGGCGCCTACGCCGTCGCCTCGGCCTGCAAGGCGCTGACCGAGGCGGGCTTCGACACTCTCGTCGCCCGGGAGCAGCACCTGGTCCGCACGGTGCGCGACGGTCTCGCCGACGTACCCGAGGTGCGGTTCCTGTCCCTCTTCGGGGACGACGCGCCGCGCGTCGGCGTGCTCTCCTTCGTCGTCGAGGGCTGGAACAGCTCACACTTCGCCGCCGCCCTGTCCGCCGAGTACGGCATCGGCGTGCGGGACGGGCTGTTCTGCGCCCACCCGCTGCTGCGCACGCTGCTCGGCAGTGACCCGCAGGCGCAGGGCGAGTGCGGGTCGCCCGAGGCCGCGCCCGGGGAGAAGTCGCTCAACGCCATCCGGGTCAGCTTCGGCGCCGGCACGCCCGACGAGCACGTGGAGCGGTTCGTGCGGGCGGTGAAGGAGCTCGTGACGGACGGGGCGAAGTGGAACTACCGCACGCAGGACGGCCGCTGCGTGCCGGACACCTCCGCCTGAGCCGGCCGCCGCGGGGGACCGACGGGCCCTAGTTGTCGAGCCCGATCGAGAACGCCGCCTCCAGGTCGTGCTGCGAGTACGTGCGGAACGCCACGTGCGTGTCGGTTCCCTCCACCCCGGGGATCTTGCTGATCCGGCCCGGGATGACCTCCGCCAGGTCCTCGTGCTCCTTCACCCGGACCATCGCGATCAGGTCGTAGGTGCCGGTGACGGAGAAGACCTCGCTGACGCTGTCCAGCGCCGCGATCGACTCGGCGATCTCGGGGATCCGGTCCACGCTGGTCTTGATGAGGACGATCGCGGTGATCACGGCTGGTTCTCTCCCTCGGGGGCCGGAGCAGGGGCGGCCTTCACTCTAGTGGGGCCGGTGGGGCGGCCGTAGCGGACCGACGCGTAGCCGAAGCCCAGACCGAATCCGATCAGGTGGGCGAGGTAGGCCACCCCCGGCCCGTCCGGGGCCCGCCCCGCCGCCAGCCACTGCAGCGCCGCCCAGAACGGCAGGACGACCCACGCCGGGAAGCGCACCGGCAGGAAGAACAGGAACGGCAGGAGACTGGTCACCCGGGCCCGGGGGAACAGGTACAGGAATGCACCGAGGACCGCCGAGATCGCCCCCGAGGCCCCGACCAGGGACTGCTCGGAGTCCGCGTTGGCGACGGCGTAGCCCAGCAGGGCCAGGTAGCCGCAGCCGACGTAGAACAGGGTGAACTGCACCCGGCCCATCCGCTCCTCGGCCATCGCCCCGAAGACGTAGAGGAAGAGCATGTTGCCGAGCAGGTGGACCCAGCTGCCGTGGACGAAGAGCGCCGTCGCGGGGGTGAGGGCCGACCCCGCGGACCCTTCGAACAGTTCTGCGGGGACCACTCCCCAGCGCCGGAAGTAGGCCCGCTGCACGGCGAGCACCTCGTCGCCGGTGCCGTACGCGGGATTGAGTCCCGAGGCGGGTCCGGCCAGGAAGAGCGTGCAGCACAGGGCGATCAGTGCGTACGTCACCGGCGCCGAGGACCCCCGGACCGATCGGCCGGCCCGGATGATCGACGCGCTCCACTTGCTGATCATGAGCACAGAGCATGACGTAACCGGACGCAACCGCACAGATCGCCTCGCCGCCGTGGACGCGCGGGCGGCGCGGAGTCCCCAGGCCGTAGGGTTACGAGCCATACGCACCGGGGATGCCGGTCGCGTCACGGACACTAGAAGGAAAGAGAACAGGTCACGATGACGGTTCCCCTGCCGACCGCCGAGACGCGGTGGCGCTGCACCCTCTGCGGCAACCTCACGAGGTTCGACGTGACCCGCTCGTCGAAGGTCGTCGAGTACGTCCACCTCGACCTGGCCGGAGAGCCGAAGGTCGAGGAGCGCGAGGTGCTCAGTGAGACCATCGAGTCGGTGCGCTGCCGCTGGTGTAACGCGGTGGATCAGGTGGAACTCGTGGACAGGCCGGGCGCCGGCTCCTGACGGGAGCAGGCCCCGCACAGGCATTGGGGTGTGACGGATGGTGGAGACCACGGGCGGGGGGCCGGACGACGGCGCCGCCGAGGTGCTCGACCGTCCGCTGCCCGACGGCGTGCGCCGCAGGGTCGTGCAGATCGTCTCCGACGGCTTCGGCTCGCTGACGGTCGGCGAGCTGCCCGCGCAGCTCAGGCAGTACGCCCGGTTCGCGCCGAACCGCCGGGCGAAGTTCGCCGGCAACGCGATGGCGGCCGCGCTGGAGACGGATCCGCTGTTCCGCCAGCGCATCGGGGAGAAGCTCAGAGAGACCCAGCCGGAGCTGACCGGCGCCCTCGACTCAGGCTCCCCGCCCCCGGCCGCGGACCCGCTCGACGTGGCGGCCGCGGCCTACGTACTGCGGCCCCCCGGCTGGGTGAAGCTGGTGGCCGCCGCCGGCGAGGAGGCCCAGCGGGCCGACGCCGAGCGGGCCGACGAGGAGAGCCGGGCCGAACTGGAGCGGCTGCGCGCCGAGCTCGACCGCGCCCGTGACCACACCCGGGCCGAGACCGAGCGGCTGCGCACGGAGCTGGAATCGGCCAAAAGGGAGACCGAGGCGCTGCACCGCAAGCTGCGCGCCGCCCTCAGCGACGTCAAGCGCGGCGAGGCCGCCCTGCGCAAGGCGCACGGCGAGATCGACGCCGTCCGCGCCGAGGGGCACGCCCAGGTGTCCGCCGCCGAGAGCGAGACCCGGCGGCTCAAGTCCCGGCTGAGCGAGTCCGAGGCCGCCCTGGAGGCCGCGCGCCGGGCCGCCCGCGAGGGCCGCAGCGTCGAGGACATGCGGGTACGGCTGCTGCTGGACACCCTCCTGGACGCCACCCAGGGGCTCCGCCGCGAACTGGCCCTGCCGCCGGTGTCGGTGCGGCCCGCCGAGACCGTGGACGCCGTCGAGCCGGGCCGGATGACCCCGAAGGACATCGCCGCCCGCGCTCTGTCCGAGAACGACCCGCAGGTCCTGGACCAGCTGCTGGCGCTGCCGCAGGCCCATCTCGTCGTCGACGGCTACAACGTCACCAAGACGGGTTATCCGCAGATGCCGCTGGAGAAGCAGCGCCTGAGGCTGCTCGGGCAGCTGTCCCAACTGGCCGCGCAGAGCGGCGCCGAGGTGACCTGCGTCTTCGACGGCGCCGAGCTCGCCGCACCGGTGCTGCTGGCCCCGCCGCGCGGCGTACGCGTGCTGTTCTCGAAGCCGGGCGTCACCGCCGACGAACTCATCCGTCAACTGGTGCGCGCCGAACCGCCGGGGCGTCCGGTCATCGTGGCGTCCACCGACCGCGAGGTCGCCGACGGCGTGGCCCGGGCCGGTGCCCGCCCGGTGGCGTCGGCCATGCTGCTCAAGCGCCTTTCGCGCGCCTAGGGGGCGTACGCCCGCTCTGTAACCCCTGGGCGTGATGCCCGGATTGGTGTGGCCGGTGAGCCACGGTGAGTCAAAGGGGGCTCACCGCCTGTGAGTCCAGGGGAAAAGATGGCCTACCGTGACGCAATTTTTCATCTGAGGATTTGAACTGATCACAGGAAGGTCACTAGGGTCGGGCCCAACCTCCGCTCGGGTGATCACTCATCGGGAGAGACGGCGGAGGGGCCAGAAGGAGCTTTTCACCCGTGGCGTCCCACCGTCGTCCCAAGCAGCCGAGCCGCGCACGTGTGACCGTGCTGACCACAGCCGCCGCCGCTGCCGTCGCCTTCAGCTCGCAGGCCGCCAACGCGGCCCCCAGCGAGAAGCCGAGCAAGGACGAGGTCAAGACCAAGGTCGACAAGCTCTACGAAGAGGCGGAGCAGGCCACCGAGAAGTACAACGGGGCCAAGGAGAAGCAGGAGAAGCTCCAGAAGGAGATCTCCACCATCCAGGACAACGTGGCCCGCGGCCAGGAGGAGCTCAACGAGCTCCGGGACAGCCTGGGCCTCGCCGCCGCGTCGCAGTACCGCACCGGCTCCATCGACCCCTCCGTTCAGCTGTTCCTCTCCGCCAACCCCGAGGACTACCTCGACAAGGCCTCCACGCTCGACCAGTTGAGCAGCCAGCAGGTCGAGGCGCTGAAGAAGGTCCAGGAGAAGCAGCGCGAACTCGCCCAGGAGCGCGCCGAGGCCTCCGAGAAGCTCAAGGACCTCGCCTCCACCCGTACCGAACTCGGCAACAAGAAGAAGGAAGTCCAGGGCAAGCTCGCCTCCGCGCAGAAGCTGCTCAACAGCCTCACCGCCGCCGAGAAGGCCGCTCTCGCCGCCGAGCAGAGCCGCGCCAGCCGGGCCAGCGAGCGCGACGCCCTCGATGTCGACGTCCCGCCGGGCTCCGGCCGCGCCGCGGCCGCCTTCGCCTTCGCCCAGAGCCAGCTCGGCAAGCCCTACGTCTACGGCGCCACCGGCATGAGCTCCTTCGACTGCTCCGGCCTCACCTCCCGGGCCTACGCCGCCGCCGGCATGCAGATCCCGCGCACCTCCGAGGCCCAGGCCCAGATCGGCACCAAGATCTACTCGACCAGCCAGCTCAAGGTCGGCGACCTGGTGTTCTTCTTCAACGACCTGCACCACGTCGGCCTCTACGCCGGCAACGGCCAGATCATCCACGCCCCGCGCACCGGCACGGTCGTCCGCTACGAGTCCATGAGCACCATCGGCGGCCCGTTCATGTTCGGCGTCCGCGTCTGACCCCGGTCCCCGAAGCTCGCGAGATCGTCCCGAGGTCCCCTCGGCGTCTTCAAGATCAGGACACCGTGTCCGCCGTTCGGGCGAATCACGGCCGCCCCGAGTGAGCCCACGCCCCGCCATTGACCTGCGTCAGCGGCGGGGCGCAGTGCTGGACACCCCCGGATGGTCGTTGGCGGTCCCCTGCCACGGGGCTACTGTCTGCCGCGTTCCAAGTCCGCCAGCGGAAGGAGAGCGGCTTCCCGTGGGGTCCCATCGCCGCCTTGCACCGTCCGGGTTCGACCGGGGCGCCGGTGCCGCCGTCAGCATCCTGTCCGTCGCGGCCGCCGCCCTGAGCGTGGTACCCGCAGGCGCCGCACCGCACGACGACACCCGGGCCGCGGTGGACCGGCTCTACGAGCAGGCCGAGAAGGCGACCGAGGCGTACAACGAGGCCGACGAGCGCGCCGACGAACTGCGCGAGCAGGCCGGCACCGCCCGGGACCGCACCGCCCGGCAGCAGCAGCGGGTCAACAACCTGCGCGAGTCCCTCGGTTCGCTCGCCGGCGCCCAGTACCGCTCGGGCGGCATCGACCCGTCCCTCGCCCTGCTGCTCTCCGACGACCCGGACGACTACCTCGACCACGCGTCCCGGCTCGACCGCCTCACCGCCCGCCAGGCCGGCGAGCTGAAGAAGCTCCAGGACGCCCTGCGCGAACTCGCCCAGGACCGCGAGGAGGCCGCCGGCAAGCTCCGCGAACTGGAGAAGAGCCGCAAGGCCGTCGCCGCCCGCAAGAAGACCGTGGAGCGGAAACTCGCCACGGCCCGGCGACTGCTCAACTCCCTGCCGGACGCCGAGCGCGACGCCTACGGCCGCGCCTCCCGCTCCGGCCGCCCGGGCATGCCCGGCCTCGGTGGCGCCGGCGCCGCCTCGGGCCGCGGGTCCGCCGCCGTCGCCGCCGCCCGCAGCGCGCTCGGCAAGCCCTACGTCTGGGGCGCCAACGGGCCCGGCGGCTTCGACTGTTCGGGTCTGATGCAGTGGTCGTACGCGCAGGCCGGGGTCGCCCTGCCGCGCACCTCGCAGGGGCAGCGGTACGCCGGCCGGCAGGTCCCGCTGTCCGAGGCGCGCCCCGGGGACCTGGTCCTCTACCGGGGCGACGCCAGCCATGTCGGGATGTACATGGGCGACGGCCAGGTCATCCACGCGCCCTACCCCGGCGCGCCCGTGCGCTACGACCCGGTCGGGATGATGCCCGTCTCCTCGGTCACCAGGGTCTGACCGGCGCGGCCCGGCGCCCGTACGATCGGGTCGTGGCTGGTCGAAGGTCGGGGCATGCGCTGGTGGCGCTCGTCGTGCTGCTCGTCTCCCTGGCCGGGTGCGGCGGGCGGCCCGCGGCCGACAGCGCCACGGCCGACGTCCAGCGCCTCCTGGACCGGCGGGCCGCCGCCGTCCTGGACCGCGACGAGCGGGCCTATGAACGAACGGGCAGGGGGACGGACTTCGCCAAGCTGCGCGCGGTTCCCGTGGCGGCGTGGTCGTACCGGGTGACCGCGGTGCGCCGCACCGGCGACACGGCCACCGCCGACGCCGAACTGCGCTACCGCGTCGCCGGATACGACCGGGCGCCGGTGACCGCGGGGCGCACCCTCCGGCTGGGCCGGGACGCGGACGGGCGGTGGTCCGTCGACACCGACCGGCCGGCGAAGAAGTCCGCACAGCAGCTGTGGGACCAGGGAGCGGTGCAACTGATCCGGGGACGGCACAGTCTCGTGCTCGGCGTCGGGCAGTCCGGGCAGGCGCTGCGAGACTTCGCGGACCTGGCCGACCGCGCCGTACCGGCGGTGTCGGACGCGTGGGGCACGGACTGGAGCCGGCGGGTCGTCGTGCTGGTGCCCAAGTCGGTCGAGGGGATGGCGGGCCTGCTCGGCTCGCCCGCCTCCTCCTACCGCGGGATCGCGGCGGTCACCACCGGAGAGACGGGGGCGGCCCGGGCGCCGGCGGACCGGATCATCGTCAACCCGGACGCGTTCGCGCTCCTCGGCGGCCTCGGCGAGCAGGTCGTCGTCACCCACGAGACCACCCATGTCGCCACCCGCGCCCGGACCACGGCCGCCACGCCGCTGTGGCTGTCCGAGGGGTACGCCGACTGGGTCGGCTACCGCGCCGCCGGCCGCACCCCCGCCGAGGCCGCGCCGGAACTGTCCCGGGCCGTCCGCGAGGACCGCCTCCCCACCGCACTCCCGGACGACGAGGACTTCGGCTTCACCGGCGACGCGAGTCGTCTGGCCCGCTCCTACGAGAGCGGCTGGACGGCGTGCCGGCTGATCGCCGACCGCTGGGGCGAGGCCCGGCTGGGCGCGTTCTACCGGGCCGTCGGGGAGCACCGGCAGCGGGCCGGGGCGGTGGAGGACGCGATGCGGAAGGTCCTGGGGACCACTCCCGACGCCTTCACGCAGGACTGGCGGGCGTATCTGCGGGACCAGCTGGGCTGAGCCCGGCCCGGACCGCCCGCACTCTCACTCCGCCCGCTCCAGCACCTCGACGGCCTCCCGCAGCCAGGCCCGTTCCGCCTCGCCCGTCGCCCGGGCCACGCGCAGCATGCCCTGGCGGAACAGATCCTCCGCCTCCTCGGCGCGGACCGGCCGGCCGGAGTCGTAGAAGAAGCTCGTCGGCGCCTGGAGGAAGTCAAGCCGGCGGCGCAGCACCGCGGCCTGCTCGTGCCGGTCGGGCAGGTGGCGCAGGAAGGCGAGGACCGTGTTGAAGCGGACGTGGTCGGTGATCTCCGTCTGCTTGGGGTCGCGCAGCCGCGCCAGCAGTTCCTCCCTGCCCTTCTCCGTGAGGGCGAGGATCCTGCGCGGGGCGGCGCTCGCACCCGGCTCGGTGCGCTGGTCGAGCAGGCCCGCCGTGGTGAGCCGGGTGATCGCCGGGTAGAGCGCGCCGTCGCTGACCGGCCGGACATGCCCGGTCAGCGCCTTGATGCGCTCCTTCAGTTCATAGCCGTGCAGCGGCTGTTCGGCCAGGAAGCCCAGGATCGACAGCTCCAGCATGGTCCTCCTTGCGGGTGGTCGACACCGCATGCTACCTCTTAACGAGCTACCTCGATTCGAGATAGCTCGAATCGAGGTTCGTCAGGCCTCAGGGGGACCGCCACCGTGAACACACACCGCACGCAGCTCCTGCTGCTCGCCCGCCCCGTCTACTTCTCCCTCCTCGCATCGGTCGCCGCAGGGATCATCAACACCGTCTGGGTCGCCCGGCTGGGCGGTCCGGCCGTGGCGGCCGTGGCCGTGGCGACCAGCACGGAGAACGTGCTGCTCGGTGTCGCCCTGGTCTTCGCCTCCGGCACCACCGTGCTGGTCGCCCACGGCCGCGGTGCCCGTGATCCCGGGGCCGTACGGGCCGCCGTGCGCGGCGGGTGGGCGCTGTGGGCGCTGGTGACGCCCCTGGTGGTGGCGGGCGGCCTGCTCGCCCGCGAACCGCTGGCCCGGCTGGTGCTGGGCGGAGCGGACGGCGCCGCGCTCCCGCTCGCCGTCGCCTACTTCACGCTCTCCATGCCGGGCATGGCCGTCTTCTTCGCCCAGCAACTCGTCGACGGCCTCCTGAAGGGCACCGGCGACACCCGCACCCCGATGCGGCTCGCGCTGCTGGCCAACGGCCTGATCCTGGTCCTGGACCCGCTCTTCATCCAGCTCGACGGCGTCCGGGGCGCCGCAGCCTCCACCGTGCTGTCCCGGTGCGTGGCGCTCGGGGCCGGACTCGTGGCGCTCCGGCGCAACGCCCTGCTGCGCACCGCCCGCCGGGCAGAGCCGGGGGAGACCCTGGCGGTCTCGCTGCGCCGGACGCTGACGACCGGGCTGCCGATGTCCTCCGACTTCACCGTGCGGCAGACGGGCGCCCTGGCCCTGGTCGCGATCGTGGCGCGGCTCGGTGTGACGGCGGTGGCCGCGTACGCGATCGCCTACAAGGCCATGTACGTGGCGACCATGGCCTTCTACGCCGTCCGCCAGGCCGCCGCCATCCACACCGCCCACACGCGCGGGGCGGGGCGGGACGCGCGGCGGGCGATCGGGAGGCAGGCCGTGTTCCTCTCCGCGGCCCTCGGCCTCACCGCGGCCGTGCTGCTGGCCGTAGGCGCCCCATGGATCATGGCCGCCTTCGGCGCGGGACCCGCGGTGGCGCACGAGGGTGTGCTGTTCCTGCGCTGCGTCGGGCCCTATCTCGTGCTGATGGCGGGCCTGATCGCGCTCGGCGGTGTCTTCGAGGGCAGCGGAGGCGCCCCCGCGCTGCTGCGCGTCACCGCGCTCGGGACGGCGGTCCAGCTGGCGCTCGCGTACGGACTGACGGGGCTCGGACTGCCCGGAGTGTGCCTGGCGCTGGCGTTGGCGGCGGCTGTGCAGTGCGGCCTGGCGGGGTTGCTGTTCCGCCGGGTCCCGGTTCAGGAGGAGACGGGGGTCTCGTCGGTCCGGGTCGGCTGAGGGGGTACGGGGGCGGGCGGGGCGACGGACGGTACGGTCGCCCGCCACAGGGCCCGGGCCGCGATCAGCGTGGCGGCCACCAGGAGGCCGTTGCGCAGGAACAGCAGGGTGATCCCGAGGCCGTTGCTGGCCACGACGTCGGCGAAGTAGAACGGGAACTCCAGCACCGTCACCAAGCACGCGACCAGCACCAGGGCGACCGGCAGCCGCATCCTGCTGCCGGGGAAGTACAGGCACACCGCCGCGAGCCCCACCAGCCACACCATGTACTGGGGGCTGATCACCCGGCTGGTGGTGGTGAACATCAGCACCGCCACGAAGGCAGCGTCGGCGAGCGTGTGCTCCTCGAAGCGCCGGGCCAGCAGCCGCCACAGCACCAGCCAGCCGAAGGCCGCCCCCGTCAGGAACAGCGCGCCCGTGCTCACCTCGCTCACATACGGCCCGAGGAACTCGATCGAGCCGTAGTTCAGCAGCACCTGGCCCTGCCAGCCGAAGTGCCGGGCGACATGGAAGACCAGGGCGCCCAGCGACTCCACCTCGGTGCCCCGGTCGCGCTGGAAGGTCAGGAAGGCGAACGCGCCCGGCATGGCCAGCGCGAAGCCGGCCGTCACCGCCATGCCGGTCAGCAGGGCCGACACCCACGCGCTGCGGCAGCGGGCGGCCAGGAGCAGCATCGCCGGCCAGACCTTCAGCAGCGCCCCGAAGGCGGCCAGGGCGCCCATGGCCCTCGGGTGCCGGGCGCCCGCGAGCAGCGCGGCCACGGCCACCGCCGTGACCATCACGTCGTAGCGGGCGTACACGGTCGGCCCGAGCAGCGGTACGCCGATCACCCACACCCAGGTGCCGCGCAGTGACCGGCCCGGGCGGCGTCCCGCGTACGCCATGAGGGCCGTCACGGCCAGGTCGGTGACGCAGACCAGCACGAAGAAGGCCGTCGCGTAGTCCAGGAAGGGCAGCAGGCCGGGGGAGAGGATGGCCAGGGCGGCGGCGGGCGGGTACTGCCAGGTGACGTCGGACAGCGGGAAGGTCCCGGTGCTCAGGACGTGGTACCAGCCCTGGTAGATCACCTGCACGTCGCTCGTGACGTCCGGGCCCGGGAAGACGAACACCTTCAGGACGAACAGCAGCAGCAACAGCCTCGTGAGACACCAGACCACCGCCGGCCATGCCAGGGACCGCCTCGTGCCCGTCGTCTTCACGCGATCCCTGCCCGTTCCCGTGCCGTGTTGATGGGGCCATGATGGGCCCACCGCCTGTGAGCGTGCCATATGTACTTCCGCACAGGGCGGTGAGGGCGGTTCGGTAGGGTCGGCGGCGTGCGCAAGACCCTGATCGTGACGAACGACTTTCCGCCCAGGCCCGGGGGCATCCAGGCGTTTCTGCACAACATGGCGCTGCGGCTGGACCCGCAGCGGCTGGTCGTCTACGCCTCGACCTGGAAGCGGACCCGGGAGGGCGTCGAGGCGACCCGCGCCTTCGACGCCGAGCAGCCCTTCACCGTCGTACGGGACCGTACGACCATGCTGCTGCCGACGCCCGGCGCCACTCGGCGGGCCGTCGGCCTGCTGCGGGAGCACGGATGCGCCTCGGTGTGGTTCGGGGCGGCCGCCCCGCTCGGCCTGATGGCCCCGGCGTTGCGCGCGGCGGGCGCCGAGCGGCTGATCGCCACCACGCACGGCCACGAGGCCGGCTGGGCGCAGCTGCCCGCCGCCCGGCAGCTGCTGCGCCGGATCGGCGACGCCACGGACACGATCACCTACCTCGGCGAGTACACCCGCTCGCGCATCGCCTCCGCCCTGACGCCCGAGGCGGCCGCCCGGATGGCGCAGCTGCCGCCCGGCGTCGACGAGAAGACCTTCCACCCGGGCTCGGGCGGCGACGAGGTCCGGGCACGGCTGGGCCTGACGGACCGTCCGGTCGTGGTGTGCGTCTCCCGGCTGGTGCGGCGCAAGGGGCAGGACACCCTGATCCGGGCCATGCCCCGCATCCTCGCGTCCGAGCCCGACACCGTCCTGCTGATCGTCGGCGGCGGCCCCTACGAGCAGGACCTGCGGCGGCTCGCGCACGAGACCGGCGTCGCCTCCGCCGTCCGCTTCACCGGTGCGGTGCCCTGGTCCGAGCTGCCCGCCCACTACGGCGCCGGCGACGTCTTCGCGATGCCGTGCCGCACCCGCCGCGGAGGCCTCGACGTCGAGGGCCTCGGCATCGTCTACTTGGAGGCCTCCGCGACGGGCCTGCCGGTCGTGGCCGGCGACTCGGGCGGCGCCCCGGACGCGGTCCTCGACGGCGAGACGGGCTGGGTGGTGAGGGGCGGCTCCCCGGAGGAGGCCGCAGACCGCATCACCGTCCTCCTCGCCGACGCCGAGCTGCGCCGCAGGATGGGCGAGCGGGGCAGGGCGTGGGTCGAGGAGAAGTGGCGCTGGGACCTGCTCGCCGAGCACCTCAAAGACTTGCTGTAGAGCAGTCGCCCCCAAGGGGCGCGGGGCTGTATCGATGTGCGGCTCCGCCGCGTGGGCGCGAGAAACCACGAACAATCCGCACTCGCCCACAAGGATCAAGCCGCACCCCACTAGGCGGAACCGCAAATTCCGCCGATGCTGCGCCCATGACATCAAACCTGACGCATCGTCATCTGACAAGACGTCAAATCCTCGGCATGGCAGCCCTGCAAACCGCAGCCACCCTCGGCTTCACCCGCATCGGCCTCCAAAGCGCCCGAGCCGCCCAGCCCGACGCAGTCGACACCGCCCCGGCGATCGTCGTCGGCTCCGGCTACGGCGGAGCGGTCGCCGCCCTCCGCCTCGCCCAGGCCGGCATCCGCACGATCGTCCTGGAGATGGGCCGCCTCTGGAACACCGCGGGCCCCGACGGCAACGTCTTCTGCACCACCAGCGCACCCGACCACCGCTCCATGTGGTTCCGCACCCGCACCGAGGCCCCCCTCGGCAGCTTCCTCTGGCTGGACGTCGTCAACCGCGACATCGGCCGCTACCCGGGCGTCCTGGACCGCGTGCACTTCGACCAGATGTCCGTGTACGTCGGCCGGGGCGTCGGCGGCGGCTCCCTGGTCAACGGGAGCATGGCGGTCACCCCGCCCCGGTCCTACTTCGCCGAGCAGTTCCCCACCGTCGACGCCGACGAGATGTACGGCACCTACTTCCCGCGCGCCCGCGCGGCCCTCGGTGTGAACACCGTCGACCCGGCCTGGTTCGAGTCGACGGAGTGGTACCGCTTCACCCGCGTCTCCCGCAAGCACGCCGAGAAGACCGGCCTGCGGACCACCTTCGTGCCGAGCGTCTACGACTTCGGTCACATGGAGCGCGAGGCGGCCGGCACCGCCCCGAAGTCGGCACTCGGCGGCGAGGTCATCTACGGCAACAACCACGGCAAGCGCAGCCTCGACAAGACCTACCTCGCCGCCGCGCTCGGCACCGGCAACGTCACCGTCCACACGCTGGAGAAGGTGCGCGCGATCAGCCGCGCGCCGGACGGGACCTGGGTCCTGACCGCCGACCGCATCGACGAGACCGGCAAGGTCGTCGCAACCAGGGAGTACGGCTGCACGTACCTCTTCCTCGGCGGCGGCAGCCTCGGCACCACCGAACTGCTGCTGCGCGCCCGGGAGACGGGCACGCTTCCCGGCCTCGACGCCAGTGTCGGCGCCGGCTGGGGCACCAACGGCAACGTGATGCTGGGCCGGGCCAACCACCTGTGGGACACGGTCGGGGCGAACCAGTCGACCATGCCGGTCATGGGCATCGACGACTGGGCGAACGCCGCCAACCCGGTGTTCGCCGAGATCGCCCCGCTGCCGACGGGCCTGGAGCACTGGGTGAGCCTCTATCTGGCGATCACCAGGAACCCGGAACGGGCGTCCTTCTCCTACGACACCGGCTCCGACCGGCTGCGGCTCGGCTGGACGGCCGCCCACAGCGCGGTCTCCGTCGCCATGGCCAAGAAGCTCTTCGACCGCGTCAACGCGGCCAACGCGACGATCTACCGGTACGACCTGTTCGGCTCGAAGAACAAGGTCTTCGCCGACGACTTCACCTACCACCCGCTCGGCGGCTGCGTGCTGGGCAGGGCGACCGACGACTACGGGCGGGTCAGGGGATACCCCCGGCTGTACGTCACCGACGGCTCGCTCGTGCCCGGGTCGCTCGGGGTCAACCCGTTCGTGACCATCACCGCGCTCGCCGAACGCACGATGGCGCGGGTCCTCGCCGAGGACACCGCGCCATAGCCGACCAGGAGGTCACTTCGCGTAAATGGCCTCGATCTCGTGCGCGTAGTCCTTCGCCACCACGTTGCGCTTCAGTTTCAGCGACGGCGTCAGGTAGCCCGACTCCTCCGTGAACTGGGAGTTCAGAATGCGGAACTTCCGCACCGATTCCGCCTTCGACACCGCGGCGTTGCCGTCGTCGATCGCCGCCTGGATCGCGGCCAGCAGGTCCGGGTCCTCGCTCAGCGACGCCGCGGTGGCACCCGCCGGCTTGCCGTGGTCGGAGCACCAACGGCCCAGGAACTCCTCGTCGATGGTGATCAGCGCGCCCACGAACGGCCGCCCGTCGCCCACCACCATGCACTCCGCGACCAGCGCGTGCGCCCGGATGCGGTCCTCGATCACGGCCGGGGCGACGTTCTTGCCGCCCGCGGTGACGATGATCTCCTTCTTGCGGCCGGTGATCCTGAGGTAGCCGTCCTCGTCGAGGGTGCCGATGTCACCCGTGTGGAACCAGCCGTCCGCCAGCGCCTCGGCGGTCGCTTCGGGGTTGTTCCAGTACTCCTTGAACAGGTGCTCGCCGTGCAGCAGCACCTCGCCGTCGTCGGCGATGCGCACCACCGAGCCGGGCAGCGGCTGGCCGACCGTGCCGATCTTCTGCCGGTCCCAGGGGTTGAACGCGGTGGCCGCGCAGGACTCGGTCAGGCCGTAGCCCTCCAGGACCGTGAAGCCGATGCCGCGGAAGAAGTGGCCGAGGCGCTCGCCGAGCGGTGCGCCGCCGGAGATGGCGTACTCGCCCCGGCCGCCGAGAACCGCGCGGAGCTTGCTGTAGACGAGCTTGTCGAACGTCTTGTACTTGATCTTCAGGCCGAGCGACGGGCCCGAGGGGGTGTCCAGCGCCTTGCTGTACGCGATGGCGGTGTCGGCCGCCTTGTCGAAGATCTTGCCCTTGCCGTCCGCCTGGGCCTTGGCACGCGCCGAGTTGTAGACCTTCTCGAAGACGCGCGGCACCCCGAGGATCAGCGTCGGACGGAACGCGGCCAGCTCGTCGGTGAGGTCCTTGATGTCCGGGACCGTGCCCAGTTTGATCGGCGCCATCATGGGCGCGATCTGCACCAGCCGGCCGAAGACGTGCGCGAGCGGCAGGAAGAGCAGCACCGAGCACTCGCCCGTGCGGAACAGCGGCCGCAGCCGCTCGACGATGTTGCCGCACTCGGCGAAGAAGCTGCGGTGGGTGAGCACACAGCCCTTGGGGCGGCCGGTGGTGCCGGAGGTGTAGACGATGGTGGCCGGGTCGTCGGCCTTGGCGAACGAGCCGCGCTCCTCGACCGTCTCGTCGGTGACGTCCTGGCCGAGCCGGCCCAGCTCGTCGATGCCGCCGCCGTCGATCTGCCACACGTGCTTGAGCGCCGGAAGCCGGTCGCGTACCGACTCGATCGCGGCCGCGTGGGCGTCCGACTCCACGACACAGGCGGTCGCGCCCGAGTCGCCGAGGATCCACTGCACCTGCTCCGCCGAACTGGTCTCGTACACCGGCACGGTCACCGCGCCCGCGCTCCAGATCGCGAAGTCCAGCAGCGTCCACTCGTAGCGGGTGCGGGACATCAGGCCCACCCGGTCGCCCGGCTGGACCCCGGCGGCGATCAGCCCCTTCGCCGCCGTGTGCACCTCGGCGAGGAACGTGGTGGCCGTGACGTCCTGCCAGCTGCCGCCGACCTTGCGGGCGATGACGGCGACGTCCGGGTGCTGCGCGGCGTTTCTGCGGACGATGTCGGTCAGATTTCCGTCCGCAGGGACCTCGTACAAAGCCGGAAGGCTGAACTCGCGCAAGACTGCTGCTCCTCATAGGGCGCCGGCGCCACGACGGTGTGTGCTGCGACGGTGCGGTCCAAGGCTCGGGGAAGTGCTCGCGCATTCACTTGTTGAAATGCAGAGCACGACTGGACTGGCCGGACGTTACCCGTCGGTATGGCTTTCACGACAGGGGGTCCCATCGAGATGTTCGCTGCGTCACACAGTTGGGTATTCCTTTGCGCACAGTAGTCCACCTGCTAACTGACTGGCCAGTAACCGCAGGTAGGACCGCCACTGTTCACAACCGCAGCGCGCGACCTACGCTTGATCGTCATGGCACCCACACCAGCCGGAAACCACCGGACCCGCGTCCACGTGGTGAGCGACGTGCACGGCAACGCCCGCGACCTGGCCAGGGCGGGCGAGGGCGCCGACGCCCTGATCTGCCTGGGCGACCTCGTCCTCTTCCTGGACTACGCCGACCACTCGCGCGGCATCTTCCCCGACCTGTTCGGCGTCGAGAACGCCGACCGCATCGTCGCGCTGCGCACCGCCCGCCGCTTCGAGGAGGCCCGGGTGTTCGGAGCCGAGCTGTGGGCCGGCCTCCAGGGGGACCGGGCCACGGTGATCGAGAAGGCGGTGCGCAAGCAGTACGCCGAGCTGTTCGCCGCCTTCCCCACTCCTACGTACGCCACCTACGGCAATGTCGACATGCCGCCCCTGTGGGGGGAGTACGCGGGCGCCGGCACGACCGTCCTCGACGGTGAGCGCGTCGAGATCGGCGGCCGGGTCTTCGGCTTCGTCGGCGGCGGCCTGCGCACGCCGATGCGCACGCCGTACGAGATCAGCGACGAGGAGTACGCGGCGAAGATCGAGGCCGTGGGCGAGGTCGACGTGCTCTGCACCCACATCCCGCCCGAGGTCCCCGAACTGGTCTACGACACCGTCGCCCGCCGCTTCGAACGCGGCAGCCGTGCCCTGCTGGACGCCATCCGCCGCACCCGGCCCCGCTACTCCCTCTTCGGGCACGTCCACCAGCCGCTGGTGAGGAGGATGCGGATCGGGGCCACCGAGTGCGTGAACGTGGGGCACTTCGCGGGGACCGGGACGCCCTGGGCCCTGGAGTGGTGAGGACACCCCAGGTCGGGTGAGATCCGCGGGTCCCGTGCGCGGTAGCCTTCACGCTGCACACTCGTGCGCACGACCTCATACCGGCCCGCATCTGGAGGAGCCACGGCGATGGCGGAACACACCAGCTCGAGCATCACCATCGAGGCGGCCCCGGCCGACGTCATGGCGGTCATCGCCGACTTCGCCCGTTACCCGGACTGGACCGGCGAGGTGAAGGAGGCGGAGGTCCTCAAGACCGACGCCCGGGGCCGCGCCGAGCAGGTCCGCCTCGTCATGGACGCGGGCGCGATCAAGGACGACCAGGTCCTCGGATACACCTGGACCGGCGAGAACGAGGTGTCCTGGACGCTGGTGAAGTCCCAGATGCTGCGTTCCCTCGACGGCTCGTACATCCTCAAGCCGTCCGGAGCGGGCGGCACGGAGGTCACGTACCTGCTGACCGTGGACGTCAAGATCCCCATGCTCGGCATGATCAAGCGCAAGGCGGAGAAGGTCATCATCGACCGGGCGCTGGCGGGGCTGAAGAAGCGGGTCGAGTCGGCCTGACCGCCGCCGCGGGGGTTCCGGTGGAGTTCCGGGTGCGGGCGCGCGGTGGCTGATCGCGCCCGCGCGGCGGAGCCGCATGTTCGACACAGCCCCGCGCCCCTGGCCGGCCACCCCGGGGTACGTTCGACCCCATGCGCACCATCCTGATCACCGGCCCCGGCGGCAGCGGTCGTACCACCCTCGCGGCCGCGACCGCCCTGGCCGCGGCAGCCGAGGGCAGCCGCGCCCTCGTCCTCGGCACCGACCGCACCGACACCCTGGGTGCCGCACTGGGCGTGGTCACGGGGTCGAAGCCGGTCGAGGCCGCACCCCGTCTCACCACCTGGCGCCCCGACGCCGCCCAGGACTTCCGCAGGGACCTCGTCGCCCTCCAGGACCGCGCCTCCTCCGCCCTGGACCTCCTCGGCGCCTCCCGCCTCGACCCCGACGAGCTCACCCCCCTGCCCGGGGCCGAGGAACTCGCCCTACTGCGCGCCCTGCGCGACGCCGCGCTGTCGGAGAAGTACGACACCCTCGTCGTCGACCTCCCTCCGGCCCCGCAGGCCCTCGCCCTGCTCGCCCTGCCCGAGGAACTCCGCCGTTACCTGCGCCGCCTCCTCCCGCCCGAACGGCAGGCCGCCCGCGCCCTGCGCCCCGTCCTGGGCCGTCTCGCCGGCGTTCCCATGCCCGCCGAGTGGCTCTACGAGACGGCGGCCCGCTGGGACCTGGAACTCGCCGCCGTGGAAGCGGTCGTCGCCGACCGCGGCACCGTCGTGCGGCTGGTCGCCGAGCCCGGCCCGGCCGGCACCGACGCGCTGCGCACCGCCCGGCTCGGCCTCGCCCTGCGCGGTCTGCGCACCGACGTCGTGGTCGCCAACCGCGTCCTGCCCGAGGCGTCCCCGGACACCTGGCTCGCCGGCCCCGTCGCCCAGCAGCGCAAGACGCTGGAGGAGTGGCGGGAGGCCTACGACGTCCGCACCGTCGCCCACCTCGGGCGCGACCCGCGCGGCAGCGACGATCTCACCGCCCTCGCCGTGCCCGGCACCGAGCAGGCGGTCCCCGCCGCCGACTGGCCCGTGACCGACCGGCTCGGCGAGGACGGCGTGCTCGTCTGGCGGATCCCGCTGCCCGGCGCCATACGCGAGGAACTGGACCTCGTCCGGCACGGCGACGAACTCGTCGTCACGGCGGGGCGGTTCCGCCGGGTCGTCCCGCTGCCCTCCGTGCTGCGCCGCTGCACCGTCGACGGGGCCGCCCTGCGCGACGGCGAGCTGCGGATCCGCTTCGCGCCCGACCCGGAGCTGTGGCCGCGGAGCCGGTGAGACAGCGGGGCCGAACGGGGGGCGACAGTGGCCGGCCCGACCCGTGAACCCGGGACGCCCGTTCGGGTAACGTCGTAAGGACGAACCGCAGTCAGGAGTCCGTGATGAGCGAAGATCTCCCTCCGTCCGGCGCCGCCCGGGAAGGGGCCGCGGACGACGTGCGGGCGACCGACGCCGACGCCTGGGCGACCGCGTGCGCCGAGGACCTCCAGGCGGAGAAGGCCCGTCGCCGCGCCGAGTACGGCACGCCCCCCGGCTCCGCGGCCGAGGAACTGAGGAAACTCGTCGACGCCGTCGCCGAGAAGCTGTCCGGCGTCCAGTCCCCGCTGCTCGGCGCGGTCGCGGGACCCGCCGCCCAGCAGGTCGTGCGACAGGTCGTGCAGCAGGCCAAGGACGCCGTGGAACCCGTCATCGAGCGCAATCCGGACGTCTTCGGCCACCTGGCCGCGGCCGGCAACGAACTGCTCGCCGCCTACCGCTCCGCCGTCCAGGACCAGGAACGCCGCTGGACCGGCCGCGACGACCGGCACGACCCCCGTGACCAGGGCGAGCGCCGGGACGGCGGCGAGGACGCCGGCCCAGGGGGGCGCATCGACCTGGACTGAGTCCCCGGGCCCGGCCGAGAGGCGGCCCCGGTACGGCATCCCGGGGTGCCCAGCGTGCGGACGACGACGGACCCGGCGGCATGCCTCGGGTACCGTTGGCCGTAGCGGGGCTCGACCGAAACTGAGGGATTCATGGGACTCACCATCGGCGTCGACATCGGCGGCACGAAGATCGCGGCCGGCGTGGTCGATGAGGACGGCAACATCCTCTCGACCCACAAGGTGCCGACCCCGGGCACGGCTGAGGGCATCGTGGACGCCATCGCTTCGGCGGTGGACGGCGCACGCGTCGGTCACGACATCGTCGGCGTGGGCATCGGTGCCGCCGGCTACGTGAACCGGCAGCGCTCCGAGGTCTACTTCGCGCCCAACATCCACTGGCGCAACGAGCCGCTCAAGGACAAGGTCGAGGCCCGCGTGGGCCTCCCGGTGGTCGTGGAGAACGACGCGAACGCCGCGGCGTGGGGCGAGTACAAGTTCGGTGCCGGCAAGGGCCACCGCAACGTCATCTGCATCACCCTCGGCACCGGCCTCGGCGGCGGCATCATCATCGGCAACAAGCTGCGCCGCGGGCACTTCGGCGTCGCCGCCGAGTTCGGCCACATCCGCATGGTGCCGGACGGCCTGCTGTGCGGCTGCGGCTCGCAGGGCTGCTGGGAGCAGTACGCCTCCGGCCGCGCCCTCGTCAGGTACGCCAAGCAGCGCGCCAACGCCACCCCCGAGAACGCCGAGACCCTGCTCGGCCTCGGCAACGGCACACCCGAGGGCATCGAGGGCAAGCACATCTCCATGGCCGCCCGCCAGGGCGACCGGGTGGCCGTCGACTCCTACCGCGAACTGGCCCGCTGGGTCGGCGCGGGCCTCGCCGACCTGGCCTCCCTCTTCGACCCCTCCGCGTTCATCGTCGGCGGCGGCCTCTCCGACGAGGGCGAACTGGTCCTGGGCCCGATCCGCAAGTCGTACAAGCGCTGGCTGGTCGGCGGCAACTGGCGCCCGGTGGCGGAGGTCAGAGCGGCGGAACTGGGCAACAAGGCCGGTCTGGTAGGAGCGGCCGACCTGGCCCGCGAGCCCGACCCGATCATGTAAACGCCCTGCTTTTGCTTTTGGGGGCGCGAGGAACCGCGCGACAGGCCACGAACGACCGGCACTCGCGTACGTACCTCGCGCCCCGAGTCATGGGGCGTAAATTGATCACATGTCGCTGCTCCCCAACTCGCGTACAGAACCCGACGGTTCCGCAGTCATCAGGGTCCTCGGCTACAACATCCGCTCCATGCGCGACGACACCGACGCCCTGGCCCGCGTCATCAAGGCCTGCGCACCCGACCTCGTCCTCATCCAGGAAGCCCCCCGCTTCTTCCGCTGGCGCAAGAAACTCGCCCGCCTGGCCCTCGCCTCCGACCTGGTGATCGTCACCGGCGGCGCCACCACCACCGGACCGGCGATCCTCAGCTCGCTCCGGGCGAGCGTCGAACGCACCGAGGACATCCTCCTGCCCCCCACTCCCGGCCTGCACCGCCGCGGTTTCGCCACCGCGGTCGTCCGCATCGCCGGCGCCCGCCTCGGCGTCCTCAGCTGCCACCTGTCCCTGCAGAAGGACGAGCGCTACGAGCAGTCCGGCATGCTCCTGGACCGGCTCGCCGGCATGGGTGTGGAACACGCGATCGCCGGCGGCGACCTCAACGAACGCCCCGACGGCCCGGCCTTCCGCCGGCTGGCCGACAGCCTGACCGACTGCCGGGCCGCGGCCCCCTGGGGCGGCGAGCACACCTGGACGCCCACCGACCCCTACCAGCGCATCGACGCGGTCTTCGTGACGAAGGGCATCGAGGTGCTGGGCTGCGGCGTCCCGACCGGGCAGCCCGGGGTGTCCCAGGCAGACCTGAGGGCGGCCACGGACCACCTCCCGGTCCTGGCCGCCGTCAGGGTCCCGTCCTCCTAGACGACCGCGCCCCGCCCGGGATCGTCGTCCTCCTCGTCGTCCGTCCGCATCCGTATCACCAGCGTCGCGAACCCGCCGAGGAACCCGCCGATCCCCAGCGTGGCCAGCCACCAGGTCATGTCCCAGCCGAGCAGCACGGCCAGCAGGAGCAGCACCGGCCCGCCGAGTACGCCGAGCCAGGCGAACTTGGCGGTGGGGTCGGCGGCGGGCAGCGCGGGCGGCTCCGGGGGCACGAAGTGGCCCTCGTCGTCCTCGTCGAAGTCGTCGTCGGCGGGCTCGGGCGTGGAGTAGTCGCGCGGACCGACACCGGGCGCGAAGGAGACCGAGCCGCCCAGGGGCTTCGCGGCTTCGTCCCCGGGCCCGGGCCTCTCGGCCTCCTCCGACTCGACCGGCTTCACGACGTCCCCGGACTTCACGGCCGTGTCGCCGCGGTCGCCGTCCAGCACGGCGTCGTTGGTCCCGGTCGCGGGCAGGGCCAGATCCTCGATGGACTTGAACGGCTTGGCGCCCGGCGGGTCAGGCGGCTCCTCGCCGTACCCGGCGACGATCGCCGCCCAGGCGGCCTCCTCGTCGAAGGGGACGCCCTTGTCGTCCGGCTCCCGGCCCTCACGGCCGGAGTCGTGCTCAGCCACCTGCGGTCGTCCCTTCCTTGCCGAGCCCGGGCTCCTTGCCGAGGCCGGACGCGATGCGGCCGATGAACGCGAGGCTCTCCTCGTGGATCAGGTCCGCGTCATGGTCCAACGTGGCGACGTGGTAGCTCTGTTCCAGGATGACCTCTTTCACGTCCGTCGACGAGATGCGGCTGAGGACCCGGGCGGAGTCGGCGGGCGGCACCACATGGTCCTGCGGGCTGTGCATCAGCAGCACCGGCTGGGTGACCTGCGGCAGCTCGCCGTCGACGATCCGGAAGAACTGCCGCAGCGAGTGCGCCGCGTGCAGCGGCACCCGGTCGTAGCCGAGCTCCCTGCCGTCCGGCTTGGCGATGTCGCTGGCGATGCCCTTCGTCGCGGGGACGAGGTGGCGCACCACCGGGAGAGCGTGCGCGGCCAGGCCGTGCACCTTGTTCGCGGGGTTGACGACCATGACACCGCGGACGGCGTCGCCGTGCTTCGCGGCCAGCCGCAGGGCCAGCGCGCCGCCCATCGACAGACCGGCCACGAAAACCGTCTCGCGGCGCTCGCACAGCAGGCGCAGCTCGCGGTCCACCTCCGCGTACCAGTCCTGCCAGCCGGTGATCCGCAGGTCCTCCCAGCGCGTGCCGTGCCCGGGCAGCAGTGGCAGGGAGACGGTCATACCGTGCTCGGCGAGGTGCTCCGCCCAGGGGCGCAGCGACTGCGGTGATCCGGTGAAGCCGTGGCAGAGGAGGACGGCTGCCTCTCCGCCCTCGTGGTGAAACGGCTCGGCTCCGGCGAGGACCGGCACCTTCGGCCTCCTGGTCGTGAGAAGGGACTGGCACGATCACGCAATGTCACGGAACGTCATGGAAGGGGTCGCACGGCGTTCGCGGGACCTTCACCGTACGCGACCGCACTGACACCGACCAGGGCCGTCGGCTCCTTCGACGGCGCTCCGGGTTAAGGTCTGATCGACACATACAGGAGGCACTCGGTTGTTGTACGGCGCGATGAAGGTCACCATCGGGGGTCCGCTGAAGCTCGCCTTCAGGCCCTGGGTGGAGGGCCTGGAGAACGTACCCGCCGAGGGTGCTGCGATCCTGGCGAGCAATCACCTGTCGTTCTCCGACTCGTTCTTCCTGCCCGCCGTCCTCGACCGCAAGGTCACCTTCATCGCGAAGGCCGAGTACTTCACCACGCCCGGCGTGAAGGGCCGGCTCACGGCCGCCTTCTTCAAGGGGGTCGGGCAGCTCCCCGTGGACCGCTCCGGTGCGCGCGGCGCGGGCGAGGCCGCCATCAAGAGCGGTATAGAGGTGCTGGAGCGCGGTGAGCTGTTCGGGCTCTACCCGGAGGGCACGCGCTCGCCCGACGGACGGCTCTACCGGGGCAAGCCGGGCGGCCTCGCGCGCGTGGCGCTCGCCACCGGCGCGCCCGTGATCCCCGTCGCCATGATCGACACGGAGAAGATCCAGCCGCCCGGGAAGGTCATGCCGAAGCTGATGCGGCCGGGCATCCGGATCGGCAAGCCCCTGGACTTCAGCCGCTACCAGGGCATGGAGCACGACCGGTTCGTGCTGCGCGCGGTGACCGACGAGGTCATGTACGAGATCATGAACCTCTCCGGCCAGGAATACGTCGACATGTACGCCACGGCCATGAAGCGGCAGCTCACGGAAGCGGCGAAGGCGGAGAAGGAAGCCGAGAAGGCGGCCAAGGCCGCTCTCGCCCGGGCCGCGAAGGAACAGGCCGACAAGCAGAAGCAGGCGGAGCAGGGGCGGACCGAGCCCTAGCCGGGGCTTCGGTCGGGGGGCGGGGGAGATGGCCAAGCGCGAGCGCGTCATGAGGATGTCGGTCGAGCAGCCGCTGTGGCGTGCGCTCACCGGCTACCGGGTGCTCACGATGCTGTACGCGATCGGTCTGTTCGCGACCGCCTACGAGGAGTTCACCCGCCCCTGGATCGCCGTCGCCTACTACGCCGTGCTGTGCGGCTGGACCCTGGCCACCCTGCCCCGGGTCGCGAACGCGGCCCGCTGCACCAAGCGGTTCCTCGTCGCCGATCTCACCGTCGCCCTCACCGGCATCCTGCTCACACCCGTCGCCGACGCGCACGAGCGGGTCCAGTCGGGCGGACCGACCCTGCCGTCGATATGGACCGCCGGCGCCGTCCTCGCCTTCGCCATCAAGGGCGGCTGGCGCTGGGCGGCCCTCGCCTCCGGCCTGGTGGCCGTCGCCAACCTGGCCGAGCGCGGCAGCCCGGCCCGCGACACCGTCCACAACGTCATCCTGGTCTGCATCGCCTCCGTCGCCATCGGCTACGTCGTCGAGGTCGCCCGAGCCTCCGAGCGCACCCTCGCCCGCGCCCTGGAGATCGAGGCCGCCACGCGCGAGCGCGAGCGTCTGGCCCGGGACATCCACGACAGCGTGCTCCAGGTGCTGGCGATGGTGCAGCGCCGCGGGGCCGTGATCGGGGGAGAGGCGGCAGAGCTGGGCCGGATGGCCGGCGAGCAGGAGGTCGCGCTGCGCACCCTGGTCTCCGGCGGACTCGTGCCCGTCTCCCGCGTGTCGGAGGACGCCGCACAGGGCGCGGTCGTACGGGCCGTCGACGAGGAACCGGAAGAGAGCGGTCCCGTCGACCTGCGCGCCCTGCTCGCGCCGTACGCGGGCGCCCTGGTCAGCCTCGCCGAGCCCGGCGCGCCCGTGCCGCTGGCGCCGGGCGCCGCCCGGGAGGTCGCCGCCGCCGTCGGGGCCGCCCTGGACAACGTCCGCCGGCATGCCGGTCAGGACGCACGCGCGTGGATCCTGGTCGAGGACGAGCCGGACGAGGTGATCGTCACCGTACGGGACGACGGGCCCGGCATCCCGGAGGGACGGCTCGACCAGGCCGAGGGCGAGGGGCGGCTCGGTGTCGCCCTGTCGATCCGCGGCCGGCTGCGCGACCTCGGCGGCAGCGCGGAACTGATCTCGGTGCCGGGGCAGGGCACGGAGGTCGAGCTGAAGGTACCGAAGAACGTGACGAACACACGGGGGAAGGCGGAGCAGCGATGACGGAGACGACCGGAGACCGGCAGGATCCGATCAAGGTCATGGTCGTCGACGACCACCCCATGTGGCGCGACGCGGTCGCCCGCGACCTGGCCGAGTCGGGCTTCGAGGTGGTCGCCACCGCGGGCGACGGCGACCAGGCCGTACGCCGCGCCAAGGCCGCCGCACCCGATGTCCTCGTGCTCGACCTGAACCTGCCGGCCAAGCCCGGTGTGCAGGTCTGCAAGGAGGTCGTCGCCGCGAACCCGGCGCTGCGGGTGCTCGTGCTGTCCGCGAGCGGTGAGCACGCCGACGTCCTGGAGGCCGTGAAGTCCGGCGCGACCGGCTATCTGCTGAAGTCCGCCTCCACCGGGGAACTGCAGGACGCGGTCCGCCGCACGGCCGTCGGAGACCCCGTCTTCACCCCCGGCCTCGCCGGACTGGTCCTCGGCGAGTACCGCCGCCTGGCCTCCGAACCCGCCCCCGCCGCCGACACCGACGAACCAAAGGCGCCCCGGCTCACCGACCGCGAGACCGAGGTGCTGCGCCTGGTCGCCAAGGGCCTGAGCTACAAGCAGATCGCCGAACGCCTGGTCATCTCCCACCGCACGGTGCAGAACCACGTCCAGAACACCCTCGGCAAGCTCCAGCTGCACAACCGGGTGGAGCTCGTCAGGTACGCGATAGAGCGCGGCCTCGACGACGAGTGAGGCGCACGTCACACTGACCCTTCGTCAGGTACCTGCGGCGAAGGGACTGTTCCATGCGCGTCGGAGTACTGACCGGAGGCGGCGACTGCCCCGGACTCAACGCCGTCATCCGGGCCGTCGTCCGCAAGGGCGTGCAGGAGTACGGCTATGACTTCACCGGCTTCCGGGACGGCTGGCGAGGGCCACTGGAAGGCGACACCGTCCGCCTCGACATCCCCGCGGTCCGCGGCATCCTGCCTCGCGGCGGCACGATCCTCGGCTCCTCGCGGACCAACCCGCTGAAGGTGGAGAACGGCATCCGCCGGATCAAGGAGACCCTCGCCGGACTGGAGGTGGAGGCGCTCATCGCGATCGGCGGCGAGGACACCCTGGGCGTGGCCGCCCGCCTGTCCGACGAGCACGGCGTGCCCTGCGTGGGCGTTCCGAAGACCATCGACAACGACCTGTCCGCCACCGACTACACCTTCGGCTTCGACACCGCCGTGGGCATCGCGACCGAGGCCATCGACCGGCTGCACACCACCGCCGAGTCCCACATGCGGGTCCTGGTCGTCGAGGTGATGGGCCGGCACGCCGGCTGGATCGCCCTCCACTCCGGCCTGGCCGGCGGCGCCAACGTCATCCTCATCCCCGAGCAGCGCTTCGACGTCGAGCAGGTGTGCACCTGGGTAACCTCCCGCTTCCGGGCCTCGTACGCGCCGATCGTGGTGGTCGCCGAGGGGGCGATGCCGAGGGACGGCGACATGGTCCTCAAGGACCAGACCCTCGACTCCTTCGGACACGTCCGGCTGTCCGGGGTGGGGGAGTGGCTCGCCAAGGAGATCGAGAAGCGCACCGGCAAGGAGGCCCGCACGACGGTCCTGGGGCACGTCCAGCGCGGCGGCACCCCCAGTGCCTTCGACCGCTGGCTCGCCACCCGCTTCGGCCTGCACGCCATCGACTGCGTCCGTGACCGTGACTTCGGCCGGATGGTCGCCCTGCGCGGCACCGACATCGTCCGGGTCCCCCTCGCGGACGCCACCGCCCGCCTGAAGACGGTCGACCCCGCGCTGTACGAGGAGGTCGGGGTGTTCTTCGGCTGACGGCCCCGGCCCACATGCCGGTCGGGGCCGGACAGGCCCCGACCGGGCCCGTGCTACACCGAGGGCGCGCCCGTCTCCCGGAGCCGACCCACCAGCTCCCGCACCACCGCCGCGCCGTTCAGGGTCAGCACCGACTCGGGGTGGAACTGCACCCCGGCGAACCCGGGCGCGCGCAGGGCGTGCACCTCACCGTCGGCAGCGCGCGAGACCTCGACCCCGTGCGCCGACAGTTCGGCCGCGGCCTCGTCGTCACAGCGCGCCACGAAGCTGTTGTAGAACCCGACGGTCTCCCGCCGCCCGAACAGCTCGATCTCCGTCTGCGCCCCCTGGAACGGCACGTCCTTGCGCACGATGTCCAGTCCCAGCTCGGCCGCGATCAGCTCGTGTCCGAGGCAGACGCCCAGCACGCCCTGCCGCTCGCCCCTGATCACCTCGGCGGTGAGGGAGCGCAGGAACCGCATCTTCGGATCCGCCAGGTCCGACGGGTCCCCCGGCCCGGGACCCAGCACCACCGGACCCTCGTGCCCGAGCACCGCCTCCCGCAGCCCCGGTTCGTCGTACCGCCGCACGCTCACCTCCAGGCCGCCGGCGCGCAGCAGGTGCGCGAGCATCGCCGTGAAGGTGTCCTCGCCGTCGACGACCAGGGCGTGCCCCGCCGGCTCCGGCGAGCGCTCCTGCATCCGCAGCCAGAACGGCGCGAGCGAGGCCCTGCGTCCGTCCAGCGCGGCCCGCACACGCGGGTCGTCGGCGAGGCACGGCCGGGTGTGCTCGGCGCGGGGCCGGGAGGGCCCCACCCCGAGGGCCGCCAGCACGCCCGCCGCCTTGGCGTGCGTCTCGGCCACCTCGCTCGCCGGGTCCGAGCCGCGCACGAGGGTCGCGCCGACCGGCACCCGCAGCCGCCCGCCCGCGTCGATGTCGGCGGTGCGGATCAGGATGGGGGAGTCGAGGGTCTGGACCCCGCCCGCGTCCCGGCCGATCAGGGCCAGTGCCCCCGCGTAGTACCCGCGCCCCCCGCTCTCGTGCCGTTCGATCACCCGGCAGGCGTTCTGCACCGGCGAGCCGGTGACGGTCGCCGCGAACATGGTCTCCTTGAGCACATCCCGCACGTCCAGCGTGGACCTGCCGCGCAGCTCGTACTCGGTGTGCGCGAGGTGCGCCATCTCCTTCAGCCGGGGTCCGACGACCACTCCGCCCATGTCGCCGACGGTGCACATCATCTTGAGTTCCTCGTCGACGACCATCGACAGCTCCTCGATCTCCTTGCCGTCGGCGAGGAAGTCCAGCAGGTGCTCCGGCGTCGGCCCCTCGGCGGGGTAGCGGTAGGTGCCGCTGATCGGGTTCATGACGACCGTGCCGCCGGACATCCGGACGTGCACCTCGGGGCTGGCCCCGACCAGCGTGCGGTCCCCGGTGTGCACGACGAACGTCCAGTACGCCCCGCGCTCGCCCTCCAGCAGCCGCCGGAACAGCGCCAGCGCGTCGGCCCGCCCGAACCCGGTGATCTCGCCCTCGTACGTCCGCCGGATCACGAAGTTCGCGCCCTCGCCCCGGCCGATCTCCTCCCGCAGCACGCGTCCGACGATCTCGCCGTACTCCTCGTCGGCGACGTCGAAGCCGCCGCCCTCGACGCGCACGTCGTGCGCCGGGAGCTGCTGCAGGGCGTCAACGAGCGGGACGGCGTACGACTCCTCGGGTGTGAGTGCCAGCAGCGGCGTACCGTCGTCGCGGACGTCGAAGCCGCGCTCGCGGATCTGCCGGAAGGGCACCAGCGCGAGGCTCCGGTCGGGGAGGTCGGCGAGCCTGTCGCAGGACGCGACCGGGCCGATCAGGACCTCGACCAGATCGTGGTCGTGGCCCGGGGTGCGGCGGCGCAGCAGGGCGAACGGACGGGAGTCGTCCGGCAAGCCGAGCAGGTTCATGGGTCCGTGCTCCATCTCGGTGAGAGAGGAACGGACCCCGGGAAACACCGAAGGCCGCCCCTCGGGCGGCCTTCGCGAAGTCTTGAGTACGCGCAGTCAGCGGGCCGCCGGATGAGCGGTCCACCACCAGGTCTGGATCGAGTGCGCGAACATGCGACGCACCCTACCCCATGTCCGAGGGGTGTTCGGGGTGTCTCACTTGCTGGGCATGGCTCAGGACGCCCGACACGACCCCGTAATGTTGGTGACGTGACCGTGAACGCTAAGACCAGCGCGAGTGCTGGCAACACCTGGCGAAACCTGCCCGCGGCGCAGCAGCCCGAGTACCCCGACACCGAGGCTCTGCGCGCAGTCGTTGCGGACCTCGAGTCGTATCCGCCGCTCGTCTTCGCGGGCGAGTGCGACCAGCTGCGCGCCCGGATGGCGGCCGTCGCCAAGGGAGAGGCGTTCCTCCTCCAGGGCGGCGACTGCGCCGAGGCCTTCGACGCGGTGTCCGCCGACCACATCCGCAACAAGCTCAAGACGCTGCTCCAGATGGGCGCCGTGCTCACGTACGCCGCGTCCGTGCCGGTCGTGAAGGTGGGCCGGATCGCCGGGCAGTACTCCAAGCCGCGCTCCAAGCCGACCGAGACCCGCGACGGCGTGACGCTGCCGACCTACCGCGGCGACTCCGTCAACGGCTTCGACTTCACCGAAGAGGCCCGCATCCCGGACCCCGAACGGCTGAAGCGGATGTACCACGCGTCCGCCTCCACGCTGAACCTGGTGCGCGCCTTCACCACCGGCGGCTACGCCGACCTGCGCCAGGTGCACGCCTGGAACCAGGACTTCGTGAAGTCGTCCCCGTCGGGGCAGCGCTACGAGCAGCTGGCGCGCGAGATCGACAACGCGCTGAACTTCATGCACGCCTGCGGGACCGACCCGGAGGAGTTCAAGACGGTCGAGTTCTACGCCTCGCACGAGGCGCTGCTGCTCGACTACGAATCGGCGCTGACCAGGGTCGACTCGCGCACCGGGCAGCTGTACGACGTCTCCGGGCACATGGTGTGGATCGGTGAGCGCACCCGGCAGCTGGACCACGCGCACATCGAGTTCGCCTCGAAGATCCGCAACCCGATCGGCATCAAGCTGGGTCCGACGACGACGGCCGAGGACGCGCTCCAGTACATCGACCGTCTCGACCCGGACCGCGAGCCGGGCCGGCTGACCTTCATCGTCCGCATGGGTGCCGACAAGGTCCGCGACAAGCTCCCCGAGCTGGTGGAGAAGGTCACCGCCTCCGGTGCCACCGTCGCCTGGATCACCGACCCGATGCACGGCAACACCTACGAGGCGGCCTCCGGGCACAAGACCCGCCGCTTCGACGACGTGCTCGACGAGGTCAAGGGCTTCTTCGAGGTCCACAAGGCCCTCGGCACCCACCCGGGCGGCATCCACGTGGAGCTCACCGGCGACGACGTCACCGAGTGCGTGGGCGGCGGCGACGAGATCTTCGTCGACGATCTGCACCAGCGCTACGAGACGGCCTGCGACCCGCGGCTCAACCGCAGTCAGTCGCTCGACCTGGCGTTCCTCGTGGCCGAGATGTACAGGGACCAGTAGCAGGTCCGCCTGTTACCCGGGCACGGACTGGGGCGCGGATCACACGATCCGCGCCCCACTCCACTTTTCCGCTCGCGACCCGACGGGTAAGGTTAGGTTTGCCTCACCGATCAACGGGGCGGCAATCCGGGAACGACCCGTCGGGAGGTGAACCGCGTGTACGTGTGCAGTTGCTTCGGCATCACCGAGCAGCAGGTCAAGCAGCACGCGGACGGCGGCGCCTGCACTCCCCGCCAGATAGCCTCCGCCTGCAAGGCGGGCACCGACTGCGGGTCCTGCGTACGCCGCATCCAGGCCATCCTGGGCAGGGGGTCCTGCCCCCGTCGTGACCTTGCCGACCGGGGCGAGCCGGTGCTCTCGGAGCTGGAAGACGCCGCCTGACGGCAGCCCTCAGCTCGGCTGCTCGATCTGCTGCGCGATGTACAGCGCCTCACCGAGCTTGTCGATCAGCTCGAGCTGCGTGTCCAGATAGTCGATGTGGTGCTCCTCGTCCTCGAGGATGGACTCGAAGAGGTTCGCGGACGTGATGTCGCCCTTGCTGCGCATCACCTCGATACCGCGCCTGAGCCGGTCGATCGCCTCGACCTCGACCTGCCGGTCCGCCTGGAACATCTCGGTGACCGTCTGGCCGACCCGTACATGGAAGAGCCGCTGGTAATTGGGCAGGCCGTCCAGCATGAGAATGCGCTCGGTGATCTTGTCCGCGTGCTTCATCTCGTCGATGGATTCTTCACGCGTGTACTTGGCGAGCTTGGTCCAGCCGTTGTTGTCCTGGATCCGGTAGTGCAGCCAGTACTGGTTGATCGCCGTCAGCTCGCCGGTCAACTGCTCGTTGAGGAATTCGAGGACCTCGGGGTCGCCCTGCATCGCAGAGGCTCCTTCCGCGCGGGGGGAACTGGCAGGTTGCGCCGCATGATTCCACTGAGGAAGAAGATCGTCCAGTAAGTCTGCACTTAGTAAGTAAGGGCATGCTTAGTCGAGTTTGTTCCGTTTCGGGGTGGCCTCGGTCAGGGGCATCACCCGGGGTCTGTCAGGATGGAGTCATGGGTCAGCCGCTGGAACACGAATCGGGAGAAGGGCGCGATCCAGCAGGAGCGGCGCAGCCGGAGCTGCCCCCGGGCCAGCGGCTGCAACGCGGCTGGCCGGTCACGCACTACGGGCCCGTCCCCAAGTTCCGGCCCGAGCGCTGGGAGTTCCGCGTCTTCGGTGCCACCGCCGGCGGCGGCAAGCACTGCTGGACGCACGAGGAGTTCACGGCCCTGCCCCACACCACCGTCGTGGCCGATCTGCACTGCGTCACGAAGTTCAGCATGCTGGGCGCCGAGTGGGGCGGCATCCCCGCCCGCACGCTCCTCGACCTCGCCCCGCCCGCGGACGACGTCACCCATGTGATGGTGTGGGCCGAGTACGGATTCAGCTCCAACCTCCGGCTGTCCGACTTCGCCGACGAGCAGGTCCTGTTCGCCACCCACAAGGACGGCGAGCTGCTCACCGCCGAGCACGGCTTCCCGCTGCGCCTGATCGTCCCCCACCTCTACGCCTGGAAGGGCCCGAAGTGGGTGCGCGGCGTGGAGTACATGACCGCCGACCGGCGCGGCTTCTGGGAGGAGCGCGGCTACCACAACATCGGCGACCCCTGGCGGGAGCAGCGCTACTCCTACCAGGAGCTCCCGGGGGACGGCCCCGACCTCTGAGGTTCAGCCGTCGCGCAGCTTCTTCAGCCGCTCCACGTCGGCCGCGTGCCCCTGCTTGCCGCCCGGCGTCTCGATGATCAGCGGCACGCCCGCGGTCGCGGGGTGCGTCATCAGCGCCCGGAACGGGTCCTCGCCGATGTGGCCGACGCCGATGTTCTCGTGCCGGTCCTTGTGCGCGCCCACGACGTCCTTGGAGTCGTTGGCGTGGATCAGCTTCAGCCGGCCCTCGCCGACCGTGTCGACCAGCAGGTCCAGCGTCTGGTGCATTCCGCTCGGTCCGGTCAGGTCGTGCCCGGCTGCGTAGATGTGGCAGGTGTCCAGGCACACGCCGAGCATCGGGTGGGCGTCCAGCGCCTCGAAGTACGGGCCGAAGTCCCACGTCCGTGAGCACAGTGAGGCACCCTGGCCGGCCGTCGACTCCAGCAGCAGGAACGGATCGTCGTCGTGGGTCAGCTCGTCCAGCAGCGGCAGCAGATGCTCCCGTACCTGCTTCAGCGCCACCGACCGCTCCCGGCCGCCGGTCGCGCTGCCGGTGTGCACGACCACCCCCAGCGCCCCGATCTCCCGCCCGCGCCGCAGGGAGTGCCGCAGCGACTCCACCGACCGCTCCACGGTCGCCTCGGTGTGCGAGCCGAAGTTGATCAGGTAGGGGGCGTGGACGTACGCCGGGATCGACCCGTCCGCGCACGCCGCGCGGAACGCCTCGTCCTGCTTGGGGTTACCGGTGGGAGTGGCCCAGCCGCGCGGGTTGGCGACGAAGACCTGGACGGCCTCCGCCGCCAGATCACGGGCGTACGACAGGCCGACGGAGTGGAGCCCACCGGCCACGGGGACGTGGCCGCCCACGGGGTTGCGGGAGGGGCCGGACAGCTGACTGTTCACCCGTTCAGGGTGTCATGCGTCCGGCCCTGCCCCGGCCGCGGGCCTCAGGCCCGCCCGACTCACCTGATCTTGATGGTGATCGTGGAGCCCTTGGGCGCGGTCCGACCGCCCTCGACGGACTGGCTCTTGACCTCGTCGCCGAACAGGCCGAGCAGCCCGCGGTCCTCGTCGACCTCGAACCCGGCACCTTCCAGCGCCTGCCTGGCGTCGTCGACGGCGTCGCCGACCACGTCCGGGACCTCGATCATCTCGGGGCCCTTCGACAGCGTCAGCGTCACCGTGTCGCCCTCGGCCGCCCTGCCGGACTTCGGCGTCTGCCGGACCACCTGGCCCTTGTCGTACTCGGAGGAGTTGACCCGCTCGGTGGCGATCTTCACCTTGAGCCCGGCCTCCGTCAGCTCGGACCGCGCGTCCGCCTCGTCCGAGCCGGTGACGTCGGGGATGTCGATGGGGGCGCCCTTGCTGACGACCAGTGCGACGGCCGTGCCCGCGCGCACCTTCGTGCCGTCGGCCGGGCTCGCGGAGACCACCGAGCCGCGGGGCACGTCCTCGCTGAACTCCCGGGTGACCATGCCCGGCTCCAGCCCGTCGTCCTTCAGCAGGTCCCGCGCCTCGCCCAGCTTCTGTCCCGCGAGGGCGGGCACCCGCACGGTCTCGGGGCCGTCGGAGACCGTGATGCCCACCGAGTCGTTGCCGCGGATGCGCGTCCCGGCCTTCGGGTCGCTGCTGATGACCTGGCCGCGCTCCACGGTGTCGCTGTGGGCGTGCTCCACCCTGCCGAGCTCGAGACCGGCGTCGCGCAGCCGGTCCTCTGCCTGCTCCTGGGTCTTCGTCAGCAGCGGCGGGACCTCGGTGAACTGGCCGGAGTTGATGTACCAGACGCCGACGCCGACACCCAGCGCGAGCAGGACGGCGACGACGATCGCCGCCGGGCCGCGCCGGGGCCCCCTGCGCCGGGACGGCGGGGGCGGCGGCGGGGACGCGAAGCGGCTGGTGCGGTCGAGAGCGGCGGCCCCGGAGGCCTCGTCGTCCTCGTTCACCGGCAGCGGGCGGGGGGTGGTCAGGGCGCGCGGGATCACGGTCGTCCGGTCGCCGCCGTTGTCGTGGTCCGCCGCGAGCGCCTGCGGCGGCACCGCGTCCAGCTGGTCCTCGTCCAGCCGGCCGCGTCCGTCACGGACCTGCGCGAGCAGGGCCACCGCGTCGTGCGGGCGGAGAGCCGGGGTGCGGGCCGTCGCCGAGGCCACCATCGCGTCCAGCTCGTACGCCATGCCGGGCACGGCGGCCGAGGGCGGGGGCACGTCCTCGTGCAGGTGCTTGTAGAGGATGACGGCGGGGGAGTCCCCGTCGTGCGGCTTGTCACCGGTCAGCATCTCGTACAGCATCACGCCGCACGCGTACACGTCGACGCGGGGATCGGCGGTGCCGTCCTCTATCTGCTCCGGGGCGAGGTACGAGACCGTGCCGAGCACGGTGCCGGTGGTGTTCGTCACCGTGTCCACGGCCCGGACCAGGCCGAAGTCGGCGACCTTGACCCGCCCGTCGTCCCCTATCAGGACGTTCTCGGGCTTCATGTCGCGGTGCACGAACCCGGCGCGGTGCGCCGCGCCCAGAGCGGCCAGCACCGGCTCCAGGATGTCCAGGGCGGCACACGGCTGCAGGGCCCCGCGCTCGCGCAGCACGTCCCGCAGGGTGCAGCCCGCGACGTACTCCATCGCCAGGTACACGTAGGAGCCGTCGGTGCCCTGGTCGAAGACCTGCACCACGTTCGGATGGGCCAGTCGGGCCACCGACTTCGCCTCGCGGATGAACCGCTCGACGAACGAGGCGTCGACCGCGAGCGAGGGATGCATCACCTTGAGCGCGAGGACCCGGTCGAGCCGGGTGTCCACGGCCCGGTAGACCGTGGCCATCCCGCCGACCGCGATCCGCGCGTCGATGCGATACCGGCCGTCGAGCACCTGCCCAACCAAGGGGTCCTGAAGGGTCGTGTCCACGCAGGCGAGTGTACGAGCCACGACCGACAGCCCTGTCCCCCCTGCTGTTTCCGGGGCGGGACTGCAGCCGACCTGTGACGTGTGTCCCACCTTCTCCTGGCCTCTACTGGAAAGCGGGCCGCTCCGGGTCCAGCGCGGCCATGCCCTCCACGGGCGACGACGCCTGCGCGAAGTGCCGCCGGGGGATCCGCCCGGCCCGGTACGCCAGCCGCCCCGCCTCCACGGCGTGCCGCATGGCGTCGGCCATCAGCACGGGTTCCTGCGCCCGCGTCACCGCCGAGGCGAGCATGACGCCCGCACACCCCAGCTCCATCGCCAGCGCCGCGTCCGAGGCCGTCCCCGCGCCCGCGTCCAGGATCACCGGCACGCGCGCGTGCTCCACGATCAGCTGGAAGTTGTGCGGGTTGCGGATGCCCAGCCCGGAGCCGATCGGCGAGCCGAGCGGCATGATCGCCGCGCAGCCCGCGTCCTCCAGCTTCCGCGCGAGCACCGGATCGTCGTTGGTGTACGGCAGCACCGTGAAGCCGTCGTCGACCAGGGTCTCGGCCGCCTCCAGCGTCTCGATCGGGTCCGGCAGCAGCGTGCGCTCGTCGGCGATGACCTCCAGCTTGATCAGGTCCGTGCCGAGGGCCTCGCGCGCGAGGCGGGCCGTGAGGACGGCCTCGCCGGCGGTGAAGCAGCCCGCCGTGTTCGGCAGCACCCGGATGCCGAGCTTGTCGAGGACGGACAGCACCGAGCCGTGCACCGAGGCGTTCACCCGGCGCATCGCGACCGTCGTCAGCTCCGTCCCGGACGCGGCCAGCGACCGCTCCAGCACGTCGAGGCTGGGCGCCCCTCCCGTGCCCATGATCAGACGGGACGTGAAGGACGTGCCGCCGAGGACGAACGGATCGTCGGCCATCGTCAGCCTCCCTGGACGGCGGTGAGGACTTCCACGCGGTCCCCCTCGGACAGGGGCGTGGAGGGCCACTGGGTGCGGGGGACGACGGTTTCGTTGAGGGCGGCGGCCACGCCCGAGGGCGAGGCCGTGAGCGACCTCACGACGGTGTCCAGAGCCGTGCCGGGCCCGACGTCCCGGGGCTCGCCGTTGACCGAGATGTTCATGCGGGCTGCTCCGTGAGTGCGGTGGCGGGGCTGAAGCGTTTCGGGGTGAAGGGGCGGGCCTCCTCGGGGAGTTCGCCCGTCGCCAGGACGTGCGCCATGGCGTCACCGGTCACCGGTGTGAGCAGGACGCCGTTGCGGTAGTGCCCGGTGGCCAGCAGCAGCCCCTCCAGACCGGTGGGTCCGAGCAGCGGCGCGTTGTCGGGGGAGCCGGGCCGCAGCCCCGCCCTGGTCTCGGTGAGCGGCAGCTCGGTGATGCCCGGGACCAGCTCGTGCGCGTCCCGCAGCAGCTCGTACACGCCGCCCGCGGTCACCGTGGTGTCCCAGCCCAGCTCCTCGCTGGTGGCCCCGACGACCAGTTCGCCGCTCGCCCGCGGCACCAGGTAGACGTGGCTGCCGCGCACGACCGCCCGCACGGTCCGGCTCAGGAAGGGTCCGTGCCGCTGCGGCATGGTCAGCCGCAGGACCTGCCCCTTCACCGGCCGCACGGGAGGCAGCACGTCCTCCGGGACGCCCGCCAGCCGCCCGCTGAGACTCCCCCCGGCGAGCACCACCTGCCCGGCCGCCGCCCCGGTCCCGTCGGCCAGGGCGGCGCCCGCGGCCCGGTCCCGGACCACGGTCAGCCGCTCCGCCCACGTCCGGTGGACGACCACACCCGCCCGCTCGCACGCGGCGAGAAGCGCCCCGGCCAGCCGCCGGGGATCGATCTGGTGATCGCCGTCGACCCTCAGCCCTCCGCGCACGCCCGGCGCGAGCATCGGCTCCAGGCGTCGGCACTCGCGCCCCGACAGCCACTGCGACTCCAGCCCCGACTGCTGCTGCAGGGCGTGCAGTTCGCGCAGGTGGGCCCGGTCGTCGGCGTCCAGGGCGACGGCGAGCGTGCCGCAGCGGCGGTAGCCGAGGTCCCGGCCGGTCAGCTCGGTGAGCTCGGCGGCGAAGTCCGGATAGCGCCGGGCGGAGGCGAGGTTCAGCCCGAGCAGGGTCTGCTCGCCGTAGTGCAGCTCCGTGACGGCGGCCAGCATGCCGGCAGCCACCTGAGCGGCACCGCCGCCCGGCTCGGGGTCCACGACGGCCGTGGCGAACCCGCGTTGCGCGGCCCGCCAGGCCGTGACCAGGCCGATGATCCCGCCCCCGATGACCAGGACGTCTGACGATGTGGACGTACGCGACATGGGCGTCCAGCCCCTCCCTTCGCCGGCATGACCCGGATCAGGTTCGTACGGTCGGAGGCCGCCAGCCTCCCTCTCAGCCCGGTGCGTCCGGGCTCCCGCGAGTGCTTTACGTTGGCCACCCTAGCCCGATGCCCTGCCCCGCAGTAAGGGAGCCTCAGCCCATGGCCCGATCCCTCGACGGTCTCGTCCTTGCCCCGGTCGCCGACCAGGCACCGGGTCAGGTGGGCACCCGGACCCGGTTCACGTACCACGAGCGGGCGGGCGAGATCTGGGCGGAGTACACGGGCGGCGACGTCGTACGCGGGCACCTCGTGGGTACCCGGGAAGGTGACCGGCTGGACTTCCGGTACGTCCAGCTCAAGCGGGACGGCACCACGTCCTCGGGGCACTGCGTCTCGGCGGTCGTGGAGCTGCCCGACGGGCGGGTGCGGCTGGAGGAGACCTGGGAGTGGGAGTCCCGGCGGGGCGACGGCACGAGCGTTGTGGAGCAGGTCACGGCGCATGAGCACTGACTGACAAAACGTCAGGTGTCTATGGTGATCAGGTGAGCGAGCAGACGCAGGAACCAGGTCCGTCCGCGCCGCGGCGCGTCGTCGTGGCGGGTGCGGGCATGGCCGGGGTGCAGACCGCCGTCGCCCTGCGCGAGCAGGGCTTCGCCGGGGACGTGATCCTCATCGGCGCCGAGCCCCACCAGCCCTACGACCGGCCCCCGTTGTCCAAGGCCGTCCTGCTCGGCAAGTCCGAAAGCTCCGCCTTCGACGTGGACTTCGAGGCCCTCGGCATCGAACTGCGGCTCGGCTGCGAGGTGCTGGGCCTGCGCCACGCCGACCACGAGCTGGACACCGAGGACGGGCCCGTGCCGTACGACGTCCTCGTCGTCGCGACCGGCGCGGAACCCGTCCGGCTGCCCGGCACCGAGGGCGTTCCGGGGGTGCATCTGCTGCGCACCCTGGACGACGCCGAGCGGCTGCGGCCGGTGCTGGCCCGCCAGCACGACATCGTGGTCGTCGGCGCGGGCTGGATCGGCGCGGAGTTCGCCACCGCCGCGCGCGAGGCGGGTTGCGCGGTGACCGTCGTGGAGGCCGCCGAACGCCCGCTCGCCGAGGCGCTGCCCGCCGAGGTGGCCGCCCCCATGGCCGGCTGGTACGCCGACGCGGGCGCGGTCCTGCGGACGCACGCGCGCGTGGAGCGCGTCGAACCCGGTGCCGTCGTCCTCGACGACGGCACGCGGCTGCCCGCGGGCGCGGTCGTCGTCGGCATCGGCGCCCGCCCCGCCACGGCCTGGCTGGCCGGCTCCGGCCTCGAACTGGGCCCCCACGGCGAGATCGTCGCCGACGAGCATCTGCGCACGGCCGTGCCGGATGTGTACGCGGTCGGCGACTGCGCGTCCTTCCCCTCGGGGCGCTACGGCGAGCGCCTTCTGATCCACCACTGGGACAACGCCCTCCAGGGGCCGCGCACGGTCGCCGTGAACATCGTCGGCGGGGCAACGGGGGAGACACCGGCCGTGTACGACCCGGTGCCGTACTTCTGGTCCGAGCAGTTCGGGCGGTTCGTCCAGTACGCCGGGCACCACGCGGCCGCGGACACCACCCTGTGGAGGGGCGACCCCTCCGGTCCGGCCTGGACGGTCTGCTGGCTGCGGGCCGAGCGGCTGGTCGCGCTGCTGGCGGTGGGCCGGCCCCGCGACCTGGCGCAGGGCCGCCGCCTGATCGAGTCCGGCACGCCGATGAATCCGGTGCTGCTGGCCGATCCGGCCAGGCCCATGAAAGCGGCGACGGCCCAGACGCCACCGCCTCGGTGAGGGCCGCGGGCGCGGTGCGGCCGGGCGCGGCGCGTCCGCCGGGTGGACCGGTCCGGCTTCCGACTGTCAGCGGCAAATGGCAGGCTGGTTTCCGTGACCGAGATTGACGCAAAGATCGATGCTCTCGTCCCCGCCTGGCTCACCCTCCCCGACATCGCCGAACAGCTCGGCGTCGAGGTGACGCGTGTGCGGCAGCTGGTCAAGGACGGCCAGCTCATCGCCGTACGCCGAGGTGAGAACCGCGCGCTGCACGTCCCCGCCGCCTTCATCGACGGGGACAAGGTCGTCAAGGGCCTGTCCGGGACCCTGACGCTCCTGCGGGACGACGGCTTCACGGACGAAGAGATGCTGGAGTGGCTCTTCACCCCGGACCCCAGCCTGCCCGGCACCCCCGCGCAGGCGCTCAGCGAGAACCGCGGCACGGAGGTGAAGCGCCGCGCCCAGGCGCTCGCGGTCTGACCCGGCCGCGACGGGACAACCGTCCGGTGCCGTGTGAGCGGGGCCGGACCTGAACAACCGCCCGATGTGGGGGCCGTGACCCGAGGGGTCACGGCCCAGGGGTGGCATGCGCCGCGTGCGGGGAGTCGAACGCCACCGGCGTGGCTGCGAACGCCACCCATGGCGCCGCGGACCTCACCGGCCTTGGCCGACGGGTCCGTGGCGGGCCGGGGCAGGCGTAGGGTGCCCGAGGCGGTCGCGGCGGGACGGGTGCGGCCCGTGCCGCACGCTCAGGCACGCCGCCCGCGCACGCCGCTCACGCGGGCCACCGCACGCCGCCCACGCGGGCCCACCCGCACGCCACCGACACCCAGGGGGACACGCATGACCGGCACCGCCGCCGCCACCGCACGGGCCCAGCTCGCCGACGCCCGGGTCTACCTCTGCACCGACGCGCGCAAGCGGCAGGGCGACCTCGGGGAGTTCCTCGACGCCGTGCTGACCGGCGGGGTCGACATCGTGCAGTTGCGGGACAAGGGCATGGAGGCCGCCGAGGAACTGGAGTACCTGGCCGTCTTCGCGGACGCCTGTGCCCGGCACGGCAAGCTGCTCGCGGTCAACGACCGTGCGGACGTCGCCCATGCCGCCGGCTCCGACGTCCTGCACCTCGGCCAGGGCGACCTGCCGGTCCCCGCGGCCCGTGCGCTCCTCGGCGACGACGTCCTGATCGGCCGTTCCACCCATGCCGAGTCCGAGGCCGGGGCGGCCGCCGTCGAACAGGGCGTGGACTACTTCTGCACCGGCCCGTGCTGGCCGACGCCCACCAAGCCCGGCCGTCACGCACCCGGCCTGGACCTCGTCCGCCACACCGCCGCTCTCAGGACCGACCGCCCCTGGTTCGCCATCGGCGGCATCGACCTCGGCAATCTCGACCAGGTCCTGGAGGCGGGCGCCCGGCGGGTCGTCGTCGTCCGGGCGATCACCGAGGCGGACGATCCCGGGGCCGCGGCGGCCGCGTTCGCGAAGCGGCTGCGTGAGGCGTAGTCCCCACGGCTTGTCCAAGGGATGGACAACAAGTGGACAATTAGGGCAAAAGTCGGCCCCCGGTTGGGGGACCGACCGCCCCTGGCTAACCTGCCGGTATGGCCCTCGGCACCGCATCCATCAGGTCGGACCACGCCCGCACCGTCCGCGACATGCTCGCGGCCGGCAAGACGACGTACTCGTTCGAGTTCTACGCCCCCAAGACCCCGAAGGGCGAGCGGAACCTGTGGAACGCGCTGCGCCGGGTCGAGGCCGTGGCGCCCGACTTCGTCTCCGTGACCTACGGAGCGGGCGGTTCCACCCGTGCGGGCACGGTCAAGGCGACCGAGGCGATCGCCTCCGACACCACCCTCACCCCGATCGCCCACCTCACCGCGGTCGACCACTCGGTGGCCGACCTGCGCAACATCATCGGCCAGTACGCCGACGCCGGGATCCGCAACATGCTCGCCCTGCGCGGTGACCCGCCCGGCGACCCGATGGGCGACTGGGTGCCGCACCCCCGAGGTCTGGCCTACGCCGCCGAACTCGTCGAACTGATCAAGGCCTCCGGCGACTTCTGCGTGGGAGTCGCCGCCTTCCCGGCGATGCACCCCCGCTCGTGCGACTGGGACACCGACGTCCGCCACTTCGTCGACAAGTGCCGGGCCGGCGCGGACTACGCCATCACGCAGATGTTCTTCCAGCCCGAGGACTACCTCCGGCTGCGCGACCGGGTCTCGGCCGCCGGCTGCGACACCCCGATCATTCCCGAGATCATGCCGATCGCCAGCGTGAAGACGCTGGAACGGATCGGATCCCTCACCAACGCCACGTTCCCGGACGCCCTGAAAGAGCGGATCCTCACAGCAAAAGACGATCCGGCCGCTGTACGCTCCATTGGGATCGAATTCGCCACGGAGTTCTGTGCGCGGCTGCTCGCCGAGGGCGTGCCCGGCTTGCACTTCATCACGCTCAACAACTCCACCGCGACACTGGAGATCTACGAGAACCTGGGTCTGCACCACGCACCGCAGGCCTAGACCGTTCGCACCGGTATACGACACACTGCGTAGCGGCCACTGTGAGAGGGGCGTACATGGGCTGGGCGGTCCTCTACATCGCGTTCGGCATCGTCGCGCTGTGGCTGCTGGGCGAGGTGCTCCTGCAGTACAAGGCGCGACTGCGCTGGCGCCTGCTGGCCTTCGCCGGGTTCCTCGGTGTGGTCGTCGGTGTCCTGATCCCGTCGGTCGTCGTGATCGGACTGGGTGCGGCCGCCTTCGCGGTCGGGCAGACCTACGTCACTCTGTCGTTCCGCAGCGGCTTCGCGGCCGGCTGGGCGATGAACGCGCCCGCGCTGGGCGGCAGCAAGCGGCGCCGCGGTGAGCGCGGCCGCCAGGAGCCCACCCTGGAGGTCTCCGGCCTGGAGGCCGAGGGCGGTCATGACGACGAGGCCGGCGCCTACCGTCGCGACCCCGCCCCTCACGGCCAGGACGACGACTACGACCGGGACGACGTCTTCACCCCCGCCCGTCCCATGCACCAGCCGGAGTCCGCCGAGACCACCGCCGTCTACGAGCCGCAGCCCATGCCCGAGGACACCGGCTCCTACGGCGTCTACGACCACGGGTACCAGTCGGGGGGACAGCAGTCCGCCGACCAGTCCTACGCCTACGACTACTCCGGCTACGGCCAGCAGCAGGGCTACGACGCCACCGGTCAGCAGCAGTACGCCGCATACTCCGACCCGTACATCGGCTCGTCGAACTACGGCCAGGGCACGTACGACGGCACGTACGGCGACCAGCAGTACGGCGACCAGCAGTACTACGGCCAGCAGAGCTACGGCCAGGACCAGTACTCCGGCACCTACGGCGGCGACAGCCCGCCCGGCGGGGTCTGGGTCCCGCAGCAGCGCAACACCGACGAGTACGGGCAGGAACTGCCGCCGGAGCAGCCGTACGGCTACCAGGGCGGCGGGCAGCAGCCGCAGGGGAACGGGTACGACGAGCAGTACCGTTTCTGAAGCCCCGGCCCCGCCGGGGTGCTGTGCTCACTGCGAGCCGCGGAACTCCGGCCCCTCCACGATCAGTCCCGCCACCAGCGCGCCCGACATACCCGCGTGCGGCAGCCCGCCGCCGGGGTGAGCCCAGCCGCCCACGGTGAACAGACCGGGTAGCCGCGTGCCGTTGGACGGGTGCAGCAGCCGTCCGCCGCCCGCCGCCAGGGCCGGCACGGGTACCGCGCCACCCTCCGCACCCGTCGTGTCCGCGATGTCGGCCGGGGTGCGCACCTCGTGCCAGAGCAGGCGGTCACGCAGGACCGGTACGGCGCGTTCGGCGACGGTGATCATGTGGTGGGCGAGGTCGTCGTGAGCCCGGCCGGGCCGCGCGGGCACCACCGTCGTGAGCGTGACCGCCTCGTGGTCCGCCGGAGCGGTGCCCGGGTCGTCGGGCCGCAGCACCGTGACCGTGGGACCAGAATCTCCGGCCGCCCCGCCGAACAGGGCGTCCAACTCCGCCTCGCGGTCCTGGGCGTGCACCACCGTGCGGTGAGCCGTGCCCTCCGGGCGGGCACCGCGCAGGGCCAGCAGGACGGTCACCCGGGACGCCGCAGCCGGCTGCGGCGGCACCTCGCCGTCGCCCCGGACTACGGTGCCCTCCGTCAGCCGGGCCAGTACGCCGGGGGCGACACCGGCCACCACGAAGTCCGCCTCCGCCACCGACCCGCCGGCGAGTTCCACCCCCGACGCCTCGCCGTCCTTCTCGAGCACACGGGTGACGTCGGCGCCGAAGTGAAACTCGACCCTGCGGGCCAGGCACCGCTCGTACACCGCCCGGGCCAGCTCGCGCAGACCACCGCGCACGTACCAGGTGCCGAAGGCGTGCTCCAGGTAGGGCAGGACGGCCGCGCTCGCCGGGGTGGCCCGGGGGTCCAGACCGTGGCCGAGGGCATGACTCTCCAGGAGAGCCGCGAGCCGGGGGTCGCGCAGCTCCCAGGCGCCGATCTCGGCGAGTGTGCCGGCCCGGCGGGTGCGCAGCAGCCGCTTGTGGGGCACCGACGGATAGGGCTCGCGCTCGGCGAGCACCTGCCAGTTCGGCCACAGCGGCTCCTCCAGCAGCGGCCGGCGGGTCCGGTCCCAGGCCTCGCGGGCCCGGACCAGGAAGTCGCCCCAGCGCTTCCCCGCGTCCGCCCCGAGCCCCTCGTCCAGGGCGGCGACGACGCCCGCGCGCGAGGCGTTCGGCAGCGAGACCTCGGTGCCGTCCGCGAACACGTGCCGGGCCGACGGGTCGACCTGGACCAGCTCGACACAGGACTCCAGGGGCTCCTTGCCGGTCTTGACGAACAGATCGCGGTAGACGGCGGGCAGCGGCAGCAGGGTCGGGCCGGTGTCGAAGGAGAACCCGTCGCGCTCGAAGCGGCGCAGGGCTCCGCCGTAGGTGTCCGTCCGCTCGTACACCGCCACCCGGTGGCCCGCGACGGCCAGCCGGGCGGCAGCCGCCAGCGCGCCCATCCCGGCGCCGATCATCGCAATCCGTGCCATGTCAGGGACTTTATCGGCCCGCACTGACAGCCCTCACAGGCGGCACTTGCCGACCGGCCTGCGAGTACGGGCGCGGAGGCGGTCGTCATCAGGTGGCGACGGAGCGGTGTGGGGCCCTGTGCGCAGCACTGAGTACGTATACCTAGCCGGTCAGTTGAGTACGCGTGCGGATGGGGGACGACCTGCGCGGAGGAGAGAGTGGAGGCACGGAGAGGGGCACGGCTCCGGCACCGGCGACACGGGGCGCCGGAACGGAGCCGGCCCGCGATCCGCTCCTTCCGCCGGCGGTGTCGGCGGGAGCGAGACACGGGGGAGAACCGGGGGAACGGGAGGAAACCGGGGGACGACCGAACGGGGGTCCTGCGGGGGGACGCACGGGGGAGCAGGAGAAGGAAAACGGGGGAGTGGGGAAGGCGCCGGTTCGAGTTGGCCCGCGGGGGACGCGGCCACGACGGACCGGCGCCTTCACATGCGCACGGGACGACGGGTCAGCGGCAGCCGCTCACCCGGCCCTGGAGCAGCCGGGACAGCGCCGCGTGGACGTCGTCCAGGGAACGCTCCGCCTGGAAGGACTTCCAGTCGAGCGCGGCGACCAGGACCATGCCGACCAGCGCGGAGGCCGTCAGCGGGACGTCGATCTCCTCGCTGAACTCACCGCCCTCGACCCCCTCGCGCAGTACGTCCTCCACGACCGCGACGGCCTGCTGCCGGACCACCATCAGCGTGGACTGCCAGGTCCGGTTGGTGCGCCACAGCTCGGCGACGTACAGCTGGGTGAAGGCCGGGTAGCGGTCGATGAAGACCAGTCCCGCACGGATCATCGCGTCCAGGGCGTCGACCTTGCCGCCGCCCTCCCGCGCGGTCCGCTCGGCCGCCTCCCGCAGCGAGGCGGTGAGGAGCCCCACCCCGTGCCGCAGCAGTTCCTCGAAGAGGACGGACTTGCTCGCGAAGTTGTAGTAGACCGTGCCCTTCGCGACCCCGGCACGCTCGGCGATCTCGTCCACGGTCGTGGCGGAGAACCCCTGCTCGGCGATGAGCGTGACGGCCGCCTCGTAGAGCTTCTGCCGGGTGGCCTCGCGGCGCGTGCTGCCGCCCGACGCGGCACTGCTGCTTTCCATGGCCCCGATTGTCACAGGAACCTTTCCGGGGGAAGCGACGGTGGGGCTCACAGGCTCAGCTCCGGGTGCAGCCGGTCCAGCGTCCACACCTGGCGCCGGCGGGCCGCCACGGCGGTCAGCGCGAGGGCGCCGGCGGTGAACGCCGTCAGCACCACGCACGCGTGCCACACCGGTTCGAGTCCACCGCCGGTGATGAGCCGCCTCAGGGCCTCGACGACGTAGCTCATCGGAAGGAAGGGGTGGAGCGCGTTGAAGAACCCGGGGCTGGTCTGCACGGGATACGTGCCGCCCGCCGAGGTCAGCTGGAGCATCAGCAACGCCAGGACGAGGATCCGGCCCGCCGCCCCGAAGCGTGCGTTCAGCCACTGCACGATCGCCGCGAAGCACGCCGTCACCAGGAACAGGAAGCCCACCGTCCCGGCCGCCCGGGCCATCTCCAGGCCGACCGCCCAGTGCAGCACCGACATCAGGGCCACCGTCTGCAGCACCCCGATCGCCACCACCGGCAGCCAGCCCGACAGCGCGATCCGCCATGCCGGGGCGCCCGCGGCCAGCGCCCGCCGGTTCATGGGCGCGATCAGCATGTACGCCACCATCGCACCCACCCACAGGGACAGCGGGATGAAGTACGGCGCGAATCCGGTGCCGTAGTTGGGCGCCTTGTGCAGGTCGTGGGAGGCGAGCCGCACGGGGTCGGCCATGACCTCGGTGCGCCGGTCGCGGTCGTGCTCGTCGTAGTCGGGGATCTTCTCCGCCCCGTCGTGCAGGCCGCCGGCGAGCTTCCCGGAGCCGTCGACGAGCTTGAAGATGCCGCCGTTGAGGTCGTCCGCGCCCGTCTTGAGTTTCCCGACGCCCTTGTCCAGGGCGACGGCCCCGGTCTTGGCCGTGCCGATCCCCTTGTGCAGCTTCTTCGCACCGGAGGCCACCTCGGCCGCCCCGTCGTTCAGCGCGTTGATCTTCTTGACGGCGTCGGTGAGGTCCTCGGAGAGGTGCGGTGCGCGGTTCGCGAGCGCCTGGGACTGCCTCTGGAGGGTGGCGAGGTTCTTGTCGAGCTTGTCGAGGTCGCCGTCCTGGTCCGCGATCAGCGTGTTGAGGTCGTCGGCGATGGTCGTCACGTCGGCGGCCGCCTCCTTGGCCTTCTTCAGGTCGGAGCAGGCCGGGTCGGGCAGGACCGGATCGTCGCAGCGCCGGGCATAGACGCCGTTCAGTGTCCCGGACGCCGCCCGGGCGCCCTTGGCGGCGGTCGGGGCCGTCTTCACCAGGGTGTCCAGGTGCTTGCGGATCACCCCAGAGGAGTCGGCGACCAGCTGGGCTGTGTCGCCGATGGTCTTCTCATTGCCCTTCAGGAAGGGGCCGACCTTGTCGGCGGTGCCGTTGACCCGGTCGGCGAGTTTCTGCGTGCCCTCCGCGACCCTTTTTGAGCCGTCCTCCAGGTCGCCCGCGCCCGTGTGGAGCTTCTTCAGGCCGGTGGCGAGCTTGCCGCTGCCGCCCTTGGCGTTCTTCAGGCCGTCGGCGAGGTCCTTGGAGCCCTTCTCGGCCTTGTCGATGCCGCCGTTGAGCCGGTCGGCGCCCTTCGCCGCCTTCACGGTCTTGCCGTGGATGTCGGAGAACGACACGAAGATCTTGTCCAGGAAGGACCGGGACGTCTTGGTGGACGCCGCCTGCCGCACCTCGCTGAAGACGGTGCGGGAGATCTGGCCGACGATGTAGTTGTTCGCGTCGTTCGTGCGCACCTGGAGGGCGCCGGTCTCCGGGCTGTTGCCGGAGCTGGAGGCGATCCGCTCGCTGAAATCGGCGGGCAGGGTGAGCGACAGGTAGTAGCTGCCGTCCTCGACGCCCCTGCGGGCCTCGGCGGCGCTCACCTCCTGCCAGTCGAAGGTCTTGCTGTCGTGTAGGCCCTTCGTGATGTCGTCGCCCGCGGTGATCTTCTTCCCGTCGGCGGTCGCCCCCTTGTCGTCGTTCACGAGCGCGACCGGAATCCGGTCCAGACGGCCGTACGGGTCCCAGAACGACCACAGGTACAGCGCGCCGTAGAGCAGCGGCAGCACCAGCAGCGCGACCAGCGCGGCGCGCGGCAGCTTCCCCCGCCCGAAGCGGCGCAGCTCAAGCGCGGCCAGTTTCGGCGATCGCATCGGCCTTCTCCTCTCCCTGGTCCGCCCGGTCTGCCTTCTCGGCCACGTCCGGCTGGTCTGCCTTCCCGGCCTCGTCCGGCTGGTCGTCTCCGACGGCCGGGTCTGCGTGGCTCTGCGTGGTGGAGACCCGGACGGCGCCCTCGGGAGCCTCGCTGCACACCGCCACGACCGTCGTCCCGGCGTCGGCCAGAGACCTGAGCAGCGCGTGGACCTCCTCCCGCTCACCGTCCGAGAGCTTGAGGTCGGCGTCGTCGACGCCGAGCAGCCGCGGCCCGCCGACCAGGGCGAGCGCGATCGACAGCCGCAGCGCCTCCAGGCGCTCCAGGTCCCGTACGGCCGTGCGGGGCCCCTTGGGCAGGGTCTCCAGGTCGAGCCCGGCTGCCTCCAGCGCGGCGTCGACGCGCTGTTCGGCCTCGGCCGCCCGCTCGCGGCGGGGCCGCAGCAGTCCGCGCAGCGATGCGCCGAACCGCCGCTGGAGCAGCGCCCGTTCCCGCAGGTGCTCGCCGACGGTCAGCGCCGGGTCGAGGTCGGTGACCCCCGGGACGTGCGCCAGCGCGCTGTTGCCACGCACGGCCGCCATCTGCTTCGGCAGCCGCGCGTCGCCCACGGCGGCCATGCCCTCCGAGACCTTCATCCGCCCCGTCAGCGCCAGCAGCAGGCACGTCCGGCCGGACCCGGACGGGCCCTCGACCGCGACGAGCGCACCCGGCTCGGCGTCGACGGAGATCCCGCGGACCGCCCACCCCCGTGGCCCCTTGACCCCGAGGCCGTCGGCGGCGATCCGCACCCCTCCCGCCTGTTCCCCCACGAGTCTCCCCTGAATTTGAACTGACTGGTCAGTGCAAAAACTACTCCGAACCTACGAGCGAGGCAAAACGGCAGGTCAGAACGGATTGTCAGTGCCATACCTCACGATGGGTCACATACGGCACTCCGTGACCGGACGTGCCGTCAACCAGACGACAGGAGGTTCGTCATGGCCAGCTATCACGCAGCAGCCGCCCGCCGGCGCCGCGCCACCGGCCCTGCCCCCTCACTGACCGGCCCGGCGAGCGACGTGCACCCGGTGCTCCGCCGGGCCACGGCCCCGCCCGCCGCCCTCGACCTGCTCGCCCAGGCCCGTGCCAGCCTCGACGAGGCCACGTCCCTGGAGACACCGAACGAGCGGTACTCGCGGGCTCACCTCGCCGCCCTGCGCACCGCCGCGGCGGTGCTCGCCGCCCGGGGACGCCCGGAGACCTCGCCCCGGGCCCGGGCCAAGATCCGGAGCGCCTGGGAAGTGCTCCCCGAGATCGCCCCCGAACTGACCGAGTGGAGCGCGCTGTTCGCCTCGGGCGCCCGGCGCCGCGCCCGCGCCGAAGCAGGCATCCAGGACGCCGCCACCGGCCGGGACGCCGACGACCTGATACGCGACGTGGCGATGTTCCTGCGCCTCGTCGAGCGGATGCTGGTCCTCCAGCCGGTCCTCCCACAGCCCCGCCCGGACCATGACCAGCCGGAGGGCCCCGGCACGGGGAGTGACATGCCGGACGCGGGTTGACCGGCCGCGGCGGTAGCGATCCGGTGGCGGCCCGGGTCCGGCAGCGGTCGTCGGTCCGGCAGCGGTCGCCGGTTCGGCAGTGGTCGTGGGTTTGGCGGTGATCGGGGGTCGGGCGGTGGTCCGCAGCCGCAGCCCGTAGCCGCAGTGGTCCGGGTCAGGCAGGGGGCCGGGATCCGGCGTGGCGGCCTGCGGCCGTACGGGACGGACGAGGTCCGGCGCCGGAAGGCCGGGGTCGTGGGGCATCCCCGGACCGGGTCATCCGCACGCCGCGGCCCAGGCAATAGGGTGGGGGACGCCTGAAGTCTTCCCTCCCCGTGGCCGGGGCCGGGGAAGACACCCCGTTCGCGCCGCCGTGCCAGAGGCGGTGCCGCGCCGAGGAGTCAACTGCCGTGTCGGACCCGATGCGCCCCCGCGCCTCCCTCCGTACCGCCGTGGTCTGGGAGGTCCTCCAGGACGCCCTGGACCGCCGGGTCAAGGCCGCGGGCCGGGAGTCGCTGGACGTCCTCGACACCGGAGGCGGCAGCGGCAACTTCGCCGTGCCCGTCGCCCGTCTCGGCCACCGGGTCACCGTCGTCGACCCCAGCCCCAACGCCCTGTTCGCCCTGGAGCGCCGGGCCGCCGAAGCCGGCGTGGCCGACCGGGTCAAGGGCGTCCAGGGCGACGCCCACGGCCTCTTCGACGTGGCCGAGCGCGCTGGCTACGACGTGGTGTTGTGCCACGGCGTCCTGGAGTACGTGGACGACCCGGCCGAGGGCATCCGCAACGCGGTGGCGGCCCTGCGCCCGGAGGGCGTCCTCAGCCTGCTCGCCGCCGGACTGGGCGGTGCCGTGCTGTCCCGCGCCCTCGCCGGGCACTTCAAGGAGGCCCGGCAGGCGCTCGACGACCCGAACGGACGATGGGGCGCGGGTGACCCCGTACCGCGCCGCTTCACCACCGAGCAGCTCACGGCACTGGTCGAGGGAGCGGGCCTGCGCGTCGGTGCCGTGCACGGGGTTCGGGTCTTCGCCGACCTCGTGCCCGGCGTCCTGGTGGACACCGAGCCCGGAGCCCTGGAAGCGCTGCTGAAGCTGGAGGAGGTCGCCGCCGAGCTCCCCGCGTTCCACTCCGTGGCCACGCAGCTGCACGTCCTGGGGGAGACCGGTGGGGCGCGCTGAAATCTGCGGGGCTGGTGGGACCGGCGAGACCGATGGGGCGGTCGAGGCCTGAGCCTCCTCGTGAGGCACCACCGCTGATCAGCGCCTTGGCTGCGCATGGAGTACGCCACAGGCCACCCGAATGGGGACGGCGCGCCGTATGATCGAGGGAGACCGTTCCGGCATGACGTGTCGGCCGCCGGGGAATGGAAGCCTCAGCGAGCCGGACGCCCATGGCGGGTTCCGGTTGGTCAATTGGCGCAGAGGGGCGGGTTTCACGGGGGCGATTCCCTGCCTATCCTGAAGGGACCCCCCGGGTCGCCCCGGCGACTGCACGATGAGGAGGACTCCGTGCCGCTCTCGGAGCACGAGCAGCGCATGCTCGAGCAAATGGAGCGAGCGCTGTACGCCGAAGATCCCAAGTTCGCGACAGCGCTTGAGGGAAGCGGGCTGCGCACGTACACCCGGCGACGGGTCTACCAGGCGGTCGCGGGCTTCCTCGTAGGTATCGCGCTCCTCATGGCTGGAATGGTCGCCAAGCAGGTCTGGCTCAGCGTCGTGGGCTTCCTCGTCATGCTGGGCTGTGCGGTGCTCGCCGTGACCGGCTGGCGCAAGGCCCCCAAGCCGGGTGAGCAGGCGTCCGGTGCCGCCGGACACCAGGCCCGCTCACAGGGTCGGCAGCGCCGCTCGGTGATGGACCGCATCGAACAGCGCTGGCAGAAGCGCCGCGACGAACAGGGTGGCCATTAGCCCCCCCGCAGCCGCTTCAGGACCACGTGAAAACGTAGGTCAGGGGGTGACCACCGACTCGGTGGTCACCCCCTGACCTTTGCGCGTGTGCCGCCATACGACCGGCAGAGGCCGGCCACGGCCAGGCCGACCGTTCCCGGCCGCTGCCAGGCCGACCCTTTCGGACGCGGCGGCTGACCTTTCCCGGACGAGGCCCAGGCCGACGCGCCCCCGGACGCGACAAGACCGGCCGGCGCATCCGCACCGGCCGGTCCGAGCGACGCTGCTCCTCAGTCCCGCCGCACCCTGCGCCCTGCCATCGCCTCAGCCCTGCTGCCCCGAGGCCTTCCGCCACGTCGGCCGCAGCGCCACGGCGCGCTCCCGGACCCTCGTCCACCAGGCCGACGCCGCCCACACCACACGCGCGGTGGAACGGGGGGCCAGAAGCGCACGGAGCCCGGCCGCCCGGCCGGCCGCCGCGCCGAAGCCCGCCGCCGCACGGCGGACGTCGTCCGTGAGACCCGCCACCGGACGCGGTTGCGGTGCGTACAGCACCTGCTCCACCGCGTTCGCCACCCGGTGCACCGAGCCCGCGGCCGTCGCGTCGAGATCGCCGAGGCGGACCATACGGGCGGCCGCCTTGCGCGGGGTCTGCGACTCGTCCGGCGTGATCCCGAAGTCCCACGCCGTATCGGTCAGCTCCTGCCAGACGGCCAGGGTGTGGGGCGCCGTGTCCGCCTCGCCGCGGCCGTGCGCCCCCAGCCGTGCCGACCGTGCCCGCAGCCGCCACAGCATCGGTGCCAGGGGGAGCGCGAGGACGGCGAGACCGGCCAGGGCCCACACCAGGAACGCGTACCACTTGGGGCCGTCGTCGTCCGTGGGCAGCGCCGCCTGCGGCGATTCACTCGCGCAACCGCCGTCCAGCTTCTTCTGCTGAGGCGTGCAGCTCTCGCTCGCCGAGGGCGCCGCGGAGGGCGCGGCCGACGCCGACTGGGAGGGACGCGACGGGTTCGGCACCGAACTGCCGGGGTTGTCGGGCAGGGTGTACGACGGAATCGAGCCGCGGGTCGGAGTCGGCTCGAAGCGGGTCCATCCCACGCCCTCGAAGTACAGCTCGGGCCAGGCGTGCGCGTCCCGCAGCCCCACCGACACCGAACCGTCCGCCTGCGGGGAACCCGGCGCGAAGCCCACCGCCACCCGGGCCGGTATGCCCAGGGAACGGGCCATGGCCGCCATCGCGAAGGAGAAGTGCACGCAGAAGCCCTGCTTGTCCTTCAGGAAGCGGGCGATCCCCTGCGAGCCGCTGCCGACCTGCACCTGCGTGTCGTACTCGAAGCCGCCGGTCACGGCGAACCAGTCCTGGAGCTTGACCGCCTGGTCGTACGGGTTGGCCGCGCCCGCGGTGACCTTGCGGGCGGTGCGGGCCACCACCGACGGCAGCGAGTCGGGCAGCTTCGTGAAGTCGCGCTCGATGTTCGCGGGCGCCGGCCCCGCCGAGGCCAGCTGCTCTGCCGTGGGCTGCACGTCCAGGCTCGTGACCTGGTACGTCAGGCCGCGGGTGTTCTGCCCGTGGTCGCCGACCAGCGTCATGCCCTGCGGTTCGTACCGCCAGTTGCCGCTGATGCGCACGCCGCTCGGCGGATACGGCATGGGCAGCCAGTCCTGGGCGTACCAGCCGGCCGCCGTGATCGCGGTGTCGAACTTCGTGCGCTTGACGTCCGGGCTGAGCCCGACCGGGTCCGGGAAGGCGCCGTCGGGGACGGCGGTGATGGACCGCCGGGACGGCTTCCACGTGGTGCCGTCGAAGTCGTCCAGGGACACGATCCGCAGATAGAGGTCCGAGACGTCCGGCGTCTTGGTCCGCAGGGACAGGACCTGCTGGTCCTCGTCCGCGTTCAGGCTGTCCCGCAGCGACACCAGCGGATTCACGGCGGAGATGGTGCCCCCGCCGCCGGAACCGCCGCCCGCTCCCGCGCCCACGGTGTCCAGCAGGCCGCCGTCCATCGCGGGCAGGCCGAGCGGCACCACCAGGGCGATGCCCAGCGCGACCACGCCGATGCGCCGGCCGGTGCGGACCGGGGCGACCGCGCCGCTCGGCTCCCCGCCCGCCGTGCGCGGGGAGCCGCCGAAGACCCGCCCCCACTGCGAGAGCCGGTCCCGCCCCTCGGCCAGCAGCAGCGTCAGATAGCCGGCCGCCGCCAGCAGGAACCACAGCCAGTCCGCGCCCCCGTCGGACAGCCCCGCCGCCACGGAGTACAGGGCGAGCAGGGGCAGGCCGGCCGGAGCGGCGCTGCGGAAGGTCACCGCGAGGGTGTCCACCAGCAGCCCGATGATCAGAACCCCGCCCAGGAGCATCAGTCGTATGCCGTCGGACTCCAGGGGCGCCGGGATCGCGTACCGCGCTATGTCGTCACCGCCCTGCTGGAGCAGGAGCGCGAAGCGGTCGAAGGCCTGCGGTCCGGGGATCAGCCCGGCCAGGGCCTGCTCACGGGCGAACACGAAGGTCAGCAGCATCACGGTGACCACGGCTTGCGCCGCCACCGTCAGCGGCCGGGCCAGGGGCACCCGGCGGGCAGCGGCTCCCACGCCGGACTGCAGCGCCAGCAGGAAAGCCGCCTGCACGATCCACGTGGCCGGCCGGACGAGGGGCAGCAGGGCGCACGCGGCCATCAGCGTGGCCGCCCAGGCGCCCAGCGTCAGTCGTACCCGCCCGCTCATCACGGTCCCTCCCCGCCGCTCGCGGCGGCCACGCCCCTGCGCTCCCGGTCCGCCAGCCGCCACAGCTCGTCCATGGAGGCGCCCCGCGGCACGCGCAGGGCCGTCCAGCCCGCCTCGCGCAGCATGCGCAGCCGGTCTCCGCTCCTGTCCAACGGGCCGGGCACATCGCTCGGTTCCCGCACCCAGGTGTCACTGTCCAGCACGAAGGCGACCGCCCCCGGGCTGCGCTGCCGCATCCGGCCCAGCACGGCCGCCTGCTCCTCGTCCAAATCTCCGAGGAAGGCCACCAGCAGCCCCTCGTTCCCGCCGCGCAGCACGTCGTAGGCCCGGGACAGGCCCGCGCCGTCGGAATGGTCGATCACCGCGAGGGTGTCCATCATCAGCCCGGCCGCGTCCGCCGACTCCTGGCTGGCGCCCGCGAAGCCGTCACCGCCCTCGCCGGGCACCGCGTTGCCGGTGTCCGTCAGCAGCCGTACCGAGTAGCCGCGTTCGAGCATGTGCACCAGCACCGAGGCGGCGCCCGACACGGCCCATTCGAAGGGCGAGTCGGGCCCCGCGCCCTGGTAGGCGATGCCGCGGGTGTCCAGCAGCACCGTGCAGCGGGCGCGCTGCGGCTGCTCCTCGCGGCGCACCATCAATTCGCCGTAGCGGGCGGTGGACCGCCAGTGCACGCGCCGCAGGTCGTCGCCGTAGCGGTAGCCGCGCGGGATGACGTCGTCCTCGCCGGCCAGCGCGAGCGACCGCTGCCGCCCGTCGCCGTAGCCCTTCGCCTCGCCGCCCAGGCGCACCGGCGCCAGCGGCTCCACGCGCGGGATGACCGTGAGGGTGTCGTACGTCGAGAAGGACCGGGTCAGCTCGCACATGCCGAACGGGTCGGTCAGGCGCAGCTGGAGCGGGCCCAGCGGGTAGCGGCCGCGCAGGTCGGAACGAACCCGGTAGGACACCTCGCGCCGGCCGCCCGCCTCCACCCGGTCGAGCACGAAGCGGGGCCGAGGACCGAGCACGTACGGCACCTTGTCCTGGAGCATCAGCAGGCCCGTGGGCAGCCGCGAGACGTTGTCCATCCGCAGGTGGACCCGGGCCTCGCTGCCCGCGGGCACGCGCGCGGGGGAGAGCCGGCGGCTGCCGGCGACCCGGTAGCGGGTGCGGTACAGCACCGCCGCGCACACCAGCGGCAGCACCGCCAGCAGCAGCCCCACGCGCAGCAGGTCGCTCTGACCGAGCACGTAACTGCAGATCGCGGCCGCGACGCCGGCGGCCAGGAAGGAACGTCCGCGGGTGGTCAGACCGGCCAGAGCGGTGCGGACGCCGCCCTTCTCGCCCCGGTCGGCTTCCGCCCGGCCCGCCCCCGCGGTGGTCATCACAGCCTCCGCGGCGGCTGCTGGGGATACGCCGGCGCCGTACGGCCCAGGCCGCCGAAGCCGCTCTGCTGCTGCGGCCCCGCCGGCACCGGGGTGCGCTGCAGGATCTCCTCGACGACCTGTTCGGCGGTGCGCCGGTTGAGCTGGGCCTGGGCGGTGGGCAGCAGGCGGTGGGCCAGGACGGCGACGGCGAGGGCCTGCACGTCGTCCGGCAGCGCGTACTCCCGGCCGCTGAGGGCCGCGGACGCCTTCGCCGCGCGCAGCAGGTGCAGCGTCGCGCGCGGGGAGGCGCCGAGTCTCAGGTCGGGGTGGGTGCGCGTGGCGCCGACCAGGTCGACGGCGTAGCGCCGCACCGGCTCGGCGACGTGCACTCCACGCACCGCCTCGATGAGCTTCAGTATCTCGTCCGCGTGGGCCACCGGCTGGAGGTCCTGCAGCGGCGAGACGCCGCCGTGCACGTCCAGCATCTGCAGCTCGGCCTCCGCGCTCGGGTAGCCGACCGAGACCCGGGCCATGAAGCGGTCGCGCTGGGCCTCCGGCAGCGGGTAGGTGCCCTCCATCTCGACCGGGTTCTGCGTCGCCACCACCATGAAGGGGCTGGGCAGCTCGTAGGTCTTGCCGTCGATGGTGACCTGGCGCTCCTCCATCGACTCCAGGAGCGCGGACTGCGTCTTGGGCGAGGCGCGGTTGATCTCGTCGCCGATCACCACCTGCGCGAAGATCGCGCCCGGCTTGAACTCGAAGTCACGGCGCTGCTGGTCCCAGATCGACACGCCGGTGATGTCCGACGGCAGCAGGTCGGGCGTGAACTGGATGCGCCGCACCGAGCAGTCGATGGACCGCGCCAGCGCCTTGGCCAGCATCGTCTTGCCGACGCCCGGGACGTCCTCGATCAGCAGATGTCCCTCGGCGAGCAGCACGGTCAGCGAGAGCCGTACGACCTCGGGCTTGCCCTCGATCACGCCTTCCACCGACTGCCGCACGCGCTCCACCACGGCGGTCAGATCGTCCCCCACCCGGGAGAAATCCCGGGCTGGGGGACCCCCATGGCTCGCTCGATCGTCATAGGTCGTCACCCGGCGCTCCTCGGCCTTTCCCGTGCTCCCAGGAAGCACGGAATACCCCATTTTCCCGGGCCGACGCCGCATGACGCGGGCCGGCCCACCCCGAACCACGGACACCACGCGTGAAAGGTTCCGCGTGACGCCACCCCCGCATTCTTGCTGCCGTTACCGTTTCGTGTCACTCGACTGTGGACAACTGGCCGCGATATGTCTGTCTTGCGGCCATTCGAACGCGTGACTGACAGGAAGTCGACAGCTGCGGCGGGTGGCGGGGTCGCTCCCGCCGCGCAGGTCAGGAGGCCGGGTCGACCTCGCGCAACAGGCCCGTCTTCACGTCGAAGACGAATCCGCGCACGTCGTCGGTGTGCGGCACGAACGGGGAGGTGCGCACGCGCTGCATCGACTGCCGCACGTCCTGGTCGACGTCCCGGAAGGACTCCACCGCCCACGCGGGACGCTGGCCGACCTCGGCCTCCAGCTCGTTGCGGAAGTCCTCGGTGAGGCTCTCCAGGCCGCAGCCGGTGTGGTGGATGAGCACCACGCTGCGGGTGCCCAGCTTGCGCTGGCTGATGGTGAGGGAGCGGATCACGTCGTCGGTGACGACGCCGCCCGCGTTGCGGATCGTGTGGCAGTCGCCGAGTTCGAGCCCGAGGGCCGCGTGCAGGTCGAGGCGGGCGTCCATGCAGGCCACGACGGCGACGTGCAGCACGGGCCGGGCGTCCATCCCCGGGTCGGTGAAGGCGTCGGCGTACCGGGCGTTCGCCTCTACGAGACGGTCGGTGACCGTGTCGCCGGCCTTTATGGCGCTCTCCGAACCTGTGGGTACCGATGCAGAAGTCGTCATAGGCATGACGTTACTGGTCACACCCGGTCCAGGCCTCCTGTGGAAGTGGACAAAGAATGCCGCCGAGGGGTGGTTGTGAGGTACCCCACACGGGCGGTGCCCCGGTCGGCGTGCGAACGGCGGCGACGCGCAGGCCGGTTGATTGACCGGGCGACACCGTGGACTAAAGTGACGCGAAGCGGGAGGCGAGACTCTCCCCGCTGGACTGATGTTCTTCGGAGACCCCGGCGACGACCGGAGATCTCCCCGCGTGCGCGGCGCGTACGTACGGCTCGGCCTCCTCCCGCTCCCGGTCGGCTGACGCTTCCGGCGCCGGCAGGTCTCATGTCCACGAGCGGGCGGTGACCCGGCGGTGCGCATGGCCGCGCCGGATCTGAGAGGGCCCCTTGAGCGAGAGTCGACACGTCCCGGTGATGCTCCAGCGGTGCCTGGATCTGCTGGCACCCGCGCTGGAGGGCCCGGACGCCGTGGTCGTCGACTGCACCCTCGGCCTCGGCGGCCACAGCGAGGCGCTGCTCGCGAGGTTCCCCGATGCCCGGCTCGTCGCCCTCGACCGCGACAAGGAGGCCCTGCGCCTGTCCGGCGAGCGCCTCGCCCCCTACGGCGAGCGCGCCACCCTCGTCCACGCCGTCTACGACGAGCTCCCCGAGGTGCTCGACAGACTCGGCATCGCGCGCGTGCAGGGCGTGCTGTTCGACCTGGGCGTCTCCTCCATGCAGCTCGACGAGGCCGACCGCGGTTTCGCCTACGCCCAGGACGCCCCCCTCGACATGCGCATGGACCAGACGACCGGCGTCAGCGCCGCCGAGGTCCTCAACACCTACCCGCCGGGCGAACTCGTGCGCATCCTGCGGGCCTACGGCGAGGAGAAGCAGGCCAAGCGGATCGTGAGCGCGATCGTGCGGGAGCGGGAGAAGGAGCCGTTCAGCAACAGCGCGCGTCTCGTCGAACTGATCCGCGACGCCCTGCCGCAGGCCGCCAAGCGCACCGGCGGCAACCCGGCCAAGCGCACCTTCCAGGCCCTGCGCATCGAGGTCAACGGCGAGCTCTCCGTCCTGGAACGCGCGATCCCCGCCGCCGTCAAGGCGCTCGACGTGGGCGGGCGGATCGCCGTGCTGTCGTACCACTCGCTGGAGGACCGGCTGGTCAAGCAGGTCTTCGCGGCGGGCGCGGCCACCACCGCGCCGCCAGGACTGCCCGTCGTCCCCGAGCGCTACCAGCCGCGGCTCAAGCTGCTCACCCGCGGTGCCGAACTCCCCACCGAAGAGGAGATCGCCGAGAACCGGCGGGCGGCACCGGCGCGACTGCGCGGGGCCCAGCGCATCAGGGAGGACGTCGAGTGAGGCGTGTGCAGGCCGGACCGAGGGAGCGTGCGTGAGCGGCAAACCCGAACTCAAGGGGAGGGCGGCCCGACTCGCGCGGCTCCTCCCGACCGGCCCCGGGCAGGCGGCCCGCACGCCTTTCGTCCTCCTGGTCGTCCTCCTCCTCGGCGGCGGTCTCATCGCCCTCCTGGTGCTGAACTCGGCCCTCAGCGAGGGCGCGTTCCGACTCGACGACCTCCAGCGCGGAACCAAGGACCTCACCGACGAGGAGCAGGCCCTCCAGCGGGACATCGACGCCTACTCCGCCCCCGACGCCCTGCAGCGCCGCGCCCGCGAGCTCGGCATGGTGCCCGGCGGCGACCCCGCGTTCCTGGACCCCGACGGCACCGTCAAGGGCGTCCCCAGCGCCGCTCCCGGTGTCCGGCGGTCCGCCGCGCACACCCCTCTGGTCCTCGCCCCCGAGGCCATGCCCAACGGCCTCGCCCCGACCCCCGGCAGGTGACGGAAGTGTCCGACAGGCAACCGCCACGTCGTCGCGTGCCCGGCCCCGCGAAGCCCGCCCGCCCCGACGCCCGGCGCCGCCCCGGCCCCGGTCCCCGTCCGGCCCGGCGCCCGGGACAGAACCGCCCGGGGGCGCCCGGGCCATTGCGGCTGGGCAGTCCCCGGCCCCGCCTTCGGCTGGTGGGGCTCGCGCTGACCCTGGTCCTCTCCGCCTTCGTCGTCCGGCTGTTCCAGGTGCAGGCCGTCGACGCGAGCACCTACGCCGCCAAGGCCGAGCAGAACCGGTACGTCGGGCAGGTGCTGGCGGCGGACCGGGGCGAGATCACCGACCGGTCCGGTGTGGCCCTCGCGACCAGCGAGGACGCCTACGACATCACCGCCGACCCCACGATGTTCGCCCCCGGCATGCTGAAGATCGCGGACGGGCCCGAGCAGGCTGCCGCACTCCTCGCGCCGATCCTCGGCCAGGAGCAGGAGGACCTGGTCAAGAAGCTGCGTCCGAAGAACACGGCCCTGCGCTACGTCAAGCTGGCCTCCCGCCAGACCCCGCAGGTCTGGACGCAGATCAAGGACCTCAAGTCCGCACTCGCCAAGAAGGCCGAGACCGACAAGTCCACTCCCAACGTCCTGTCCGGCGTCTTCTCCGTCGCCACCAGCAAGCGCGTGTATCCCGGTGGCGACCTCGCCGCCGGGATACTGGGCTGGGTCAACGGCGAGGGCAAGCCCGGCGGCGGCATCGAACTGCAGCTGGACAAGCAGCTCGCCGGCAAGGACGGCAAGATCCGCTACGCCCAGTCCGGCGGCCGTCTGGTGCCCACCGCGGGCTCCACCGAGACACCCGCCGTCCCCGGCAGCGACGTCGAGCTCACCATCGACCGCGACATCCAGTGGGCCGCCCAGAACGCCATCAGCGAGCAGGTGAAGGAGTCCGCGGCCGACCGCGGCTACGTCATCGTCCAGGACACCCGCACCGGACAGGTCCTGGCCATGGCCAACTCGCCCGGCTTCGACCCGAACGACCTGTCCGACGCCGACCCGGCCGCCCTCGGCAACGCCGCCGTCCAGGACGCCTTCGAGCCCGGCTCCACCGCCAAGGTCATGTCGATGGCGGCCGTCCTCCAGCAGGACGTCGCCACACCCGGGACCCACGTGGTCGTGCCCAACCGGCTGCACCGCGGCGACCGGCTCTTCAAGGACGACATCGACCACCCGACCTGGTACCTCACGCTCAACGGCGTCCTCGCCAAGTCCAGCAACATCGGCACCATCCTCGCCACCGGACAGCTCGGCAAGACCCAGGCCCAGGCCAACAAGGTCCTCTACGACTACCTGCGCAAGTTCGGCCTCGGCAGCTACACCGGGCTCGGCTTCCCCGGCGAGACCAAGGGCATCCTCGCCCCGCCCGGCAAATGGTCGACCTCGCAGCAGTACACGATCCCTTTCGGCCAGGGCGTTTCCATCAACGCCATGCAGGCGGCCTCCGTGTACTCGACCATCGCCAACGACGGCGTCCGCATCCAGCCCAGCCTCGTACGCGGCACCAGGGGCCCCGACGGCCAGTTCACGCCCGCCCCGAAACCCGAGAAGAACCGGGTCGTCAGCGAGAAAACGGCGAAGACCCTCGCCCAGATGCTGGAGTCCGTCGTGGACGACGAGCAGGGCACCGGCACCAAGGCGCGCATCCCCGGCTACCGCGTCGCGGGCAAGACGGGTACCGCCAACCGCGTGGATCCGGCCACCGGCAAGTACCACGGCTACACCTCGTCGTTCGCCGGGTTCGCCCCCGCCGACAAGCCCCGCGTCACCGTCTACTGCGCCATTCAGAACGCCACCCAGGGCAGCTACTTCGGCGGGCAGATCTGCGGCCCCGTCTACAAGAAGGTCATGGAGTTCGCACTGAAGTCCCTCCAGGTCCCGCCGACCGGCGCCAAGGCCGCGAAACTGCCCGTCTCCTTCAAGCAGTGATCAGGGCCGACCCGCCCTGATCAGCACTCAGCCCCACCGAGCCACCAGGACCGCCTCCGTGACGACGATCACCCCCGACCCCGGCAACCAGAGCAGCACCGGCCCCTCACTTCGCCCGGAGGCGGGTACGCCCGGTACGCTCACCGCCGTGCCACACGCTGATCAGTCGCAAACCACCCAGAAGGGCCATCCCGTGACATACCCCGGGCCGCCCAGGCCGGTTCAGGTCTCCGCCACACCCCTCGCGGAACTCGCCGGTCAGCTGGGTGCTCCCACGCCTCAGAGCGCCGCAGAGGTCACGGGCATCACCCATGACTCGCGTGCCGTGCGCCCCGGCGACCTGTACGCCGCCCTCCCGGGGGCCCGGGTGCACGGCGCCGACTTCGTCAACCAGGCCGCGGGCCTCGGGGCCGCCGCCGTGCTGACCGACCCGACGGGCGCCGAGCGCGCCGCCGCGTCCGGCCTGCCGGTCCTGGTCGTCGACGACCCGCGCGCCCAGATGGGCGAGCTGGCCGCCACGATCTACGGCCACCCCGGCCGGGATCTGCTCCAGATCGGCATCACCGGCACCTCCGGCAAGACCACCACCGCCTACCTCGTCGAAGGCGGCCTGAAGACGGTCAGGTCCACCGGCCTGATCGGCACGGTCGAGATGCGCATCGGCGACGAGCGCATCAAGTCCGAGCGCACCACCCCCGAAGCCACCGACCTCCAGGCCCTGTTCGCCGTCATGCGCGAACGCGGTGTGGACGCGGTCGCCATGGAGGTCTCCAGCCACGCCCTGGTCCTCGGCCGGGTCGACGGCTGCGTCTTCGACATCGGCGTCTTCACCAACCTCAGCCCGGAACACATGGAGTTCCACTCGGGCATGGAGGACTACTTCCAGGCCAAGGCGCAGCTGTTCACGCCGGAGCGCGGCAGGCTCGGCGTGGTCAACGTCGACGACGAGTACGGCCGCAGGCTGGCGAAGGAGGCCACCGTCCCCGTCGTCACCTACTCCGCGGAAGGCCACCCCGACGCCGACTGGCGCGCCGAGGACGTCCAGGTCGGCCGGCTGGACTCGACGTTCACCGTCATCGGCCCCAAGGGCGAGCGGATCAGTGCCAAGTCGCCGCTGCCCGGGCCGTTCAACGTGGCCAACACCCTCGCCGCGATCGTCGCCCTCGCCGTCGCCGGCCTCGACCCGCAGGCCGCCGCCGACGGCGTCGCCGCCGTCCCGGGCGTCCCGGGCCGCCTGGAGCGCGTGGACGCCGGGCAGCCCTACCTCGCGGTCGTCGACTACGCCCACAAGACCGACGCCGTCGAGTCCGTGCTGCGCGCCCTGCGCAAGGTGACCGAGGGCAGGCTGCACATCGTCCTCGGCTGCGGAGGCGACCGGGACAGGACCAAGCGCGAGCCCATGGGCGCCGCCGCCGCGCGGCTCGCCGACACCGCCGTGCTGACCTCCGACAACCCCCGCGGCGAGGACCCCCTCGCGATCCTCGCCACCATGCTCCAGGGCGCGGCGTCCGTGCCCGCGCACGAACGCGGCGAGGTGCAGGTCTTCGAGGACCGGGCCGCGGCGATCGCCGCCGCCGTGGCCCGCGCCGAGCCCGGCGACACCGTGCTGGTCGCGGGCAAGGGCCACGAGCAGGGCCAGGACATCGCCGGGGTGGTCCGTCCCTTCGACGACCGCCAGGTGCTCCGCGAAGCCATCCAGAAGACCCAGGGATGAAAATCCAGAAGACCCAGGGGATGAACTTGTGATCGCCCTCTCCCTCGCCGAGATCGCAGAAGTCGTCGGCGGGCAGACGCACGACATACCGGATCCGTCCGTCCAGGTCACCGGCCCGGTGGTCCGGGACTCCCGAGAGGCGGGGCCGGGCAGCCTGTTCGTGGCCTTCGCCGGGGAACGCGTGGACGGCCACGACTTCGCCGCGGCGGTCGTCGAGGCGGGAGCGGTGGCCGTGCTCGGCACCCGGCCCGTCGGCGTCCCCGCGATCGTCGTGGACGACGTCCAGAGCGCTCTCGGCGCCCTCGCGCGGCACGTCGTACGGCGTCTCGGCGCGACCCTCGTGGCCCTCACCGGCTCGGCGGGCAAGACCAGCACCAAGGACCTCATCGCGCAGGTGCTGCAGCGCAAGGCGCCGACGGTCTTCACGCCCGGCTCGCTCAACAACGAGATCGGGCTGCCCCTCACCGCGCTCAGCGCCACCGAGGAGACGCGGTTCCTCGTCCTGGAGATGGGCGCCCGCGGCATCGGGCACATCCGCTACCTCGCCGGCCTGACGCCCCCGAAGATCGGCCTGGTCCTCAACGTCGGCAGCGCCCACATCGGCGAGTTCGGCGGCCGCGAGCAGATCGCGCAGGCCAAGGGCGAACTCGTCGAGGCCCTGCCCTCCGAGGCCGAGGGCGGCACCGCGATTCTCAACGCGGACGACCCCTACGTCCGGGCCATGGCCTCCCGAACGAAGGCGAAGGTGCTCTTTTTCGGAGAGTCCGGCGAAGCGGACGTCTCTGCCGAGAACGTCCGACTCACGGACACCGGACAGCCTTCGTTCAGGCTTCACACACCCTCCGGTGCAAGCGATGTGACCATGCGCCTGTACGGTGAGCACCACGTGTCGAACGCGCTCGCCGCGGCCGCCGTCGCCCACGAGTTGGGCATGTCCGCTGACGAGATCGCCGTCGCGCTCTCCGAGGCGGGCTCCCTCTCCCGCTGGCGGATGGAGGTCACCGAGCGCCCGGACGGCGTGACGGTCGTCAACGACGCCTACAACGCGAACCCCGAGTCGATGAAGGCCGCGCTGCGCGCGCTCGCGGCCATCGGCAAGGGGCGTCGTACGTGGGCGGTGCTCGGCAAGATGGCCGAGCTCGGGGACGAGGCTCTCGCCGAGCACGACGCGGTCGGGCGGCTCGCCGTCCGGCTCAACGTCAGCAAGCTCGTCGCGGTCGGTGGCAGGGAAGCCGCCTGGCTGCAACTGGGCGCATATAACGAGGGTTCGTGGGGTGAGGAGTCGGTGCACGTGTCCGACGCACAGGCGGCGATCGACCTGTTGCGCAGCGAGCTGCGCCCGGGGGACGTCGTGCTCGTGAAGGCGTCCCGTTCGGTCGGTCTGGAGAGCGTGGCGCAGGCGCTCGTCGAGACCGGTGCCGAGGGTGAGGTTTCCGCCCGATGATGAAGCAGATCCTGTTCGCAGGAGTCATTGGCCTCTTCCTGACCCTGGTCGGGACCCCGCTGCTGATCAAGCTGCTCGCCCGCAAGGGCTACGGCCAGTACATCCGCGACGACGGCCCGCGCGAGCACGCCAGCAAGCGCGGTACGCCGACCATGGGCGGCATCGCCTTCATCCTGGCCACCGTCGCCGCGTACTTCCTGGCCAAGGTGATCACGGGCTATCTGGACCCGGACGTCGACGCGGCGCCGACCTTCTCGGGCCTGCTGGTGCTCGGCCTGATGGTCGGCATGGGCCTGGTCGGCTTCCTCGACGACTACATCAAGATCGTCAAGCGGCGTTCGCTCGGTCTGCGCGCCAAGGCGAAGATGGCCGGCCAGCTGATCGTCGGCATCAGCTTCGCGGTGCTTTCGCTGCAGTTCGCGGACAACCGCGGCAACACCCCGGCCTCGACGAAGCTGTCGTTCATCACGGACTTCGGCTGGACGATCGGCCCCGTGCTGTTCGTGGTCTGGGCGCTGTTCATGATCCTCGCCATGTCGAACGGCGTGAACCTGACCGACGGTCTGGACGGCCTGGCCACCGGCGCCTCGGTGCTCGTCTTCGGCGCCTACACCTTCATCGGTGTCTGGCAGTTCCAGGAGTCCTGCGCCAACGCGCGGACGCTGACGAACCCGGGCGCCTGCTACGAGGTGCGCGACCCGCTGGACCTCGCGGTGGTGGCCTCCGCGCTGATGGGCGCCTGTCTCGGCTTCCTGTGGTGGAACACCTCGCCGGCCAAGATCTTCATGGGTGACACCGGTTCGCTCGCGCTCGGCGGTGTGCTCGCCGGCCTCGCGATCTGCTCGCGCACCGAGCTGCTGATGGCCATCCTCGGCGGCCTCTTCGTCCTCATCACCATGTCCGTGGTGATCCAGGTCGGTTCGTTCCGCCTCACCGGAAAGCGCGTCTTCCGGATGGCGCCACTCCAGCACCACTTCGAACTCAAGGGCTGGTCCGAAGTGCTCGTCGTGGTCCGCTTCTGGATCATCCAGGGCATTTGTGTCATCGTCGGACTCGGCCTCTTCTACGCAGGATGGGCAGCGGACAAGTGACCTCCTCGGAGCCCTTCGACTTCCAGGGCAAGCACGTCACCGTCGCCGGGCTCGGCGTCTCCGGCGTCCCGGCGGCCAAGGTGCTGCACGGCCTCGGCGCGATCGTCACGGTCGTCAACGACGGCGCCGACGAGCGCGCGCGGGCGCAGGCGGCCGATCTGGAGGCGCTCGGCGTCACCGTGCGCCTCGGCGACGGCGAGACCCTGCCGGAGGGCACCGACCTGATCGTCACCGCTCCCGGCTGGCAGCCGGACAAGCCGCTGTTCGCGGCGGCGGGGCAGGCGGGCGTCCCGGTCTGGGGCGACGTCGAACTGGCCTGGCGCCTGCGCGGACCCGACGCGGCCGACTGGCTCGCCGTCACCGGCACCAACGGCAAGACCACCACCGTCCAGATGCTGGCGTCGATCCTGAAGGCGGCGGGCCTGCGCACCGCCGCCGTCGGCAACATCGGTGTCTCCCTGCTGGACGCGGTGCTCGGCGAGGAGCGGTACGACGTCCTGGCCGTGGAGCTGTCCAGCTACCAGCTGCACTGGGCGCCCTCCCTGCGCGCCCACTCGGCCGCCGTGCTGAACCTCGCCCCCGACCACCTCGACTGGCACGGCTCCATGGAGGCGTACGCCGCCGACAAGGGCCGCATCTACGAGGGCAACCGCGTCGCCTGCGTCTACAACGTCGCCGACAAGGCGACCGAGGACCTGGTCCGCGAGGCCGACGTCGAGGAGGGCTGCCGGGCCGTCGGCTTCACCCTCGGCACCCCGGCACCGTCCCAACTCGGCGTCGTGGAGGGCATCCTGGTCGACCGCGCCTTCGTCGAGAACCGGCAGAAGAACGCCCAGGAGCTCGCCGAGGTCGCCGACGTCAGTCCGCCGGCCCCCCACAACATCGCCAACGCCCTCGCGGCCGCGGCCCTCGCTCGCGCCTACGGCGTGCCCGCCAAGGCCGTGCGGGACGGTCTGCGGGCGTTCACCCCGGACGCGCACCGCATCGCGCACGTCGCGGACGTGGACGGCGTCGCCTGGATCGACGACTCCAAGGCCACCAACACCCATGCCGCCGAAGCCTCGTTGGCGGCCTACGAACCGATCGTGTGGATCGCGGGCGGGCTGGCGAAGGGCGCCACCTTCGACGAGCTGGTCGCCAAGTCGGCGAAGCGGCTGCGGGGCGCCGTGCTGATCGGCGCGGACCGCGCGCTCATCCGGGAAGCCCTGGCGCGACACGCCCCGGAGGTACCCGTCGTCGACCTCGACCGGACCGACACTGGGGCGATGCGCGCGGCGGTCCAGGAGGCGCGGAAGCTCGCTCAGCCGGGCGACACGGTGCTGCTGGCTCCGGCCTGTGCCTCCATGGACATGTTCGCCAACTACAACAAGCGCGGGGACGCCTTCGCGGACGCCGTCCGTGAGCTCGGCTCCGCCGACGGCTGACCCGGGTCCGCCTCGCCCGGCGGCGGTGCCGGGCGTACCTGGGAGGGACGCGTGACACGGATGTGGCTGGTGCCCGAGCGGCCTGGGGGCGTGCACCGCGCACCGCTCCCCTCCGGCACGGCGGGGTGAGCCGCGATGCCCACCAGCCGCACCGGACGGCCTCCGACCCCGCGTGCCACCAAACGCCCCGCCCCGCCACGGCTCGCGCGTGAGAACGGCGTCCTGGGCCTCTACACCCGCGCGCGCAGGGGCTGGGACCGGCCGCTGACCGCCTACTACCTGATCCTCGGCGGCAGTCTGCTGATCACCGTGCTGGGGCTGGTGATGGTCTACTCGGCCTCCCAGATCACCGCACTGCAGATGTCGCTGCCGGGTTCGTACTTCTTCCGCAAGCAGTTGCTCGCGGCGGGCATCGGCACCGGACTGCTGTTCGCGGCCTCGCGGATGCCGGTGAGACTCCACCGGGCGCTCGCCTACCCGATCCTCGCGGGCGCCGTGTTCCTCATGGCCCTGGTGCAGGTCCCGGGGATAGGGGTGTCGGTCAACGGCAACCAGAACTGGATCTCCCTCGGCGGCTCCTTCCAGATCCAGCCCAGCGAGTTCGGCAAGCTCGCCCTCGTCCTGTGGGGCGCCGACCTGCTCGCCCGCAAGCAGGACAAGAGGCTGCTGAACCAGTGGAAGCACATGCTCGTACCCCTGGTCCCGGCCGCCTTCATGCTGCTCGGTCTGATCATGATCGGCGGCGACATGGGCACCGCCATCATCCTCACGGCCATCCTGTTCGGCCTGCTCTGGCTGGCAGGCGCCCCCACGCGGCTGTTCGCCGGGGTGCTGTCGATCGCCGCGGTCCTCGGCCTGATCCTCATCAAGACCAGCCCCAACCGCATGGCCCGCCTGCAGTGCCTGGGCGCCACGGAACCCCAGTCGGGGCCCGTCGACTGCTGGCAGGCGGTGCACGGGATCTACGCCCTCGCCTCGGGCGGAATTTTCGGCTCCGGACTGGGTGCCAGTGTGGAGAAATGGGGCCAACTCCCCGAAGCCCACACCGACTTCATCTTCGCCGTCACCGGTGAGGAACTGGGCCTGGCGGGGACGCTGTCGGTACTCGCCCTCTTCGCGGCTCTAGGCTATGCGGGTATCCGCGTGGCCGGACGCACGGAGGACCCCTTCGTGAGGTATGCCGCGGGAGGCGTGACCACCTGGATCACGGCCCAGGCCGTGATCAACATCGGTGCGGTGCTCGGTCTGCTGCCGATCGCCGGCGTCCCCCTCCCGCTGTTCTCCTACGGGGGATCCGCCCTGCTGCCGACCATGTTCGCCATCGGGCTGCTGATCGCCTTCGCGCGTCAGGACCCCGCTGCGCGGATGGCGCTTGCGATGCGGCAACCCCGCTTTGGTAGAAAGCGGGGGGCGGGGGGCACCGGTTCCGGTCGGAGCCCCCGGAGATGGAACACGATGCGACGGCGTGCCTCGGCGGCGCGCTCGTCCGGAGAGCGGTGAATTTCGGTGCATGTCGTACTCGCCGGCGGAGGAACCGCGGGCCACATCGAGCCCGCGCTCGCCCTCGCGGACGCCCTGCGCAGGCAGGACCCGAGCGTGGGCATCACGGCCCTGGGCACGGAGCGCGGCCTCGAGACGCGTCTCGTACCCGAGCGCGGGTACGAACTCGCGCTGATCCCCGCCGTTCCGCTGCCGCGCAAGCCCACCCCCGAGCTGATCACGGTCCCCGGCCGGCTGCGCGGCACCATCAAGGCGACCGAGCAGATCCTGGAGCGCACCAGGGCGGACGCCGTGGTCGGCTTCGGCGGCTACGTCGCCCTGCCCGGCTACCTCGCCGCCAAGCGCCTGGGCGTGCCGATCGTGATCCACGAGGCCAACGCCCGCCCGGGCCTGGCCAACAAGATCGGCTCGCGGTACGCCAGCCAGGTCGCCGTCTCCACGCCCGACAGCAAGCTGCGGGGCGCCCGCTACATCGGCATCCCGTTGCGCCGCTCCATCGCCACCCTGGACCGGGCCGCCGTACGCCCGGAGGCCCGGGCCGCGTTCGGGCTCGACCCGAACCTGCCCACGCTGCTGGTCACCGGCGGCTCGCAGGGCGCCCGCCGGCTGAACGAGGTCGTCCAGCAGGTCGCGCCCTGGCTCCAGCAGGCCGGAATCCAGATCCTGCACGCGGTCGGCCCGAAGAACGAACTGCCGCAGGTCCAGCAGATGCCGGGGATGCCCCCCTATGTCCCGGTAAGTTACCTGGATCGGATGGACCTCGCGTACGCCGCGGCCGACATGATGCTCTGCCGCGCGGGCGCGATGACCGTCGCGGAACTCTCCGCCGTCGGGCTCCCGGCCGCCTACGTCCCGCTGCCCATCGGCAACGGCGAACAGCGGCTCAACGCCCAGCCGGTGGTCAAGGCCGGCGGCGGACTGCTGGTCGACGACGCGGAACTGACTCCCGAGTGGGTCCAGCAGAACGTCCTGCCCGTGCTCGCCGACCCGCACCGGCTGTACCAGATGTCCCGCGCCGCCGCCGAGTTCGGCCGCCGGGACGCCGACGACCTGCTCGTCGGCATGGTGTACGAGGCGATCGCCGCCAACCGTGCACACCGATAGGACTGTATGACGGAAGGCAGGGGAGCGTGGCCGGATCGACCACCGCCGAACGCGGTGAACGCAAGCAGGAGTCGTCCGGCCCGCCGCCCCGCCCGCGGCGCAGGCGCGCCCGGCTCCGCGTGACCGTGCTGACGGGCCTCGCCCTGGTCTTCCTCGGCATTCCGACGGTCTGGGTGTTCTACGGCTCCGACTGGCTGCGCGCCGAACACGTCTCCGTCTCCGGCACCCGCGTCCTGACGCCGGCTCAGGTCGAAGCGGCGGCCGATGTTCCGTTCGGGAAGCCGCTGATTTCCGTCGACACCGATGCGATCGAGACGCGACTGCGCCGGAAATTGCCCCGAATTGACGCGGTTGACGTGGTCCGCTCCTGGCCCCATGGAATCGACCTGAAAGTGGTTGAGCGGACTCCGGTTCTGATTGTCCAAAAGGGCGGAAAGTTCGTCGAAGTGGACGACGACGGTGTCCGCTTCGCCACGGTTTCCGAAGCGCCGAAAGGCGTTCCGGCACTGGAATTGACGCTCGCCCGGTCCGGCTCCGCCACCGCCAGCCTGCGCCGCTTCGGCGAGCCGCGGCTGGTGCGTGAGGCCGTCACCGTCGCCCGCGCGCTTCCGGCCGCCGTCGCACGCGAGACACAGGCCGTCAAGGTCCGTTCCTACGACGCGATCTCGCTGGAGCTGCGGGACGGCCGCACGGTCGTCTGGGGAAGCAGCGAGAAGGGCGCCGCGAAGGCCCGTACGCTCACCGCTCTGATGAAAGCCTCGCCCGATGCGGGGTACTTCGATGTGAGTGTCCCCACCGCGCCCGCGTCATCAACGAGTTGACGCACATCCGCGCAGGCCAGCACCCTGGTTGGGCAGTGCTACGGCTGATCACATAGGGTGAAAAGAAAAACGGGAGGTTCGGCGTGTTCGTTGAACGCGCGCCACTTGTCGACTTAGTGTCCTGTTCAGAAGACTCCAAGGAACGGACACACTGGTAACCCTAAACTTCAGGGTTAGGGTTCGGGTCGGCGATACGGACCGTCCCATTCGGCATCAGTCGTCGGGTCGCGGGGCGCAGGGCGTCACGCTGATTCGGCGACACGTAACTCGAGGCGAGAGGCCTTCGACGTGGCAGCACCGCAGAACTACCTCGCAGTCATCAAAGTCATCGGTGTCGGCGGCGGTGGTGTCAATGCCATCAACCGGATGATCGAGGTCGGTCTCAAGGGCGTCGAGTTCATCGCCATCAACACCGACGCGCAAGCTCTGTTGATGAGCGACGCCGACGTCAAGCTGGACGTCGGCCGTGAACTCACCCGCGGACTCGGCGCCGGAGCCAACCCGGACGTGGGCCGCAAGGCCGCCGAGGATCACCGCGAGGAGATCGAGGAGGTCCTCAAGGGGGCCGACATGGTCTTCGTGACGGCCGGTGAAGGCGGCGGCACCGGCACCGGCGGCGCGCCCGTCGTGGCCAACATCGCGCGCAATCTGGGCGCCCTCACCATCGGTGTGGTCACGCGCCCGTTCACCTTCGAGGGGCGGCGGCGCGCGAACCAGGCCGAGGACGGCATCGCCGAACTCCGCGAAGAGGTCGACACCCTCATCGTCATCCCGAACGACCGGCTGCTGTCCATCTCGGACCGCCAGGTCTCGGTGCTGGACGCCTTCAAGTCGGCCGACCAGGTCCTGCTCTCCGGTGTCCAGGGCATCACCGACCTCATCACCACCCCGGGCCTCATCAACCTCGACTTCGCCGACGTCAAGTCGGTCATGTCCGAGGCCGGCTCGGCCCTCATGGGCATCGGCTCGGCCCGCGGCGACGACCGCGCGGTGGCCGCCGCCGAGATGGCGATCTCCTCGCCGCTGCTGGAGGCGTCCATCGACGGCGCCCGCGGCGTGCTGCTCTCCATCTCCGGTGGCTCCGACCTCGGCCTGTTCGAGATCAACGAGGCCGCCCAGCTGGTGAGCGAGGCGGCCCACCCCGAGGCCAACATCATCTTCGGCGCGGTGATCGACGACGCCCTCGGCGACGAGGTGCGGGTCACCGTGATCGCGGCCGGCTTCGACGGCGGCCAGCCGCCCGCCAAGCGGGACAACGTCCTCGGCTCGTCCTCGGCCAAGCGCGAGGAGCCGGCTCCGGCACGGCAGACCGAGAGCCGCCCGTCCTTCGGATCGCTCGGCAGCGTGACCCCGAAGGAGGACCCGGAGCCCGCTCCGAAGCCGGTCGAGGACATCCCGGTCGCCCCGCCGGTCCCGCCGGCGCCGCGGACCTACTCGGACAGCGCGGCCGAGGAACTGGACGTACCGGACTTCCTCAAGTGATCCTTCAGTCGTGATAGGACAGCGCGAAAGCGCGAGCGGCGCGCACTTCGGCTTCACCGACCGGTGGGGCGGGGTGAGCGCCGCTCCGTATGAGGAGCTCAACCTCGGCGGAGCGGTCGGTGACGATCCCGACGCCGTACACACCAACCGGGACCTCGCCGCCAAGCACCTGGGCGTCGAGCCGGACCGGGTCGTCTGGATGAACCAGGTGCACGGGGCCGACGTGGCGGTGGTGGACGGGCCGTGGGGATCGCCGACCGGGATCCCGCCGGTCGACGCGATCGTCACCACGCGCCGGGGGCTCGCCCTCGCCGTGCTCACCGCCGACTGCGTGCCGGTGCTGCTCGCCGACCCCGCCGCCGGGATCGTCGCGGCGGCCCACGCGGGCCGGCCCGGCATGATCGCCGGAGTCGTGCCGGCCGCGCTGCGCGCGATGACGGAACTGGGCGCCGAGCCCTCCCGGATCGTCGCCCGCACCGGGCCCACCGTCTGCGGCCGGTGTTACGAAGTGCCCGAGGCGATGCGCGCCGAGGTGTCCGCCGTCGAGCCGGCGGCGTACGCCGAGACCAGTTGGGGCACGCCGGCGGTCGACGTGAGCGCCGGAGTGCACGCTCAGCTCGAACGGCTCGGAGTGCGTGACCGGGAGCAGTCGCCGGTGTGCACGCTGGAGTCGCGCGATCACTTCTCGTACCGCCGCGACCGCACCACCGGTCGGCTCGCGGGTTATGTGTGGCTGGACTGACAGGACATGACGGAACGTAAGGACGAACTCGCCGCGAACCTGGCGAGAGTGGAGCGGCGCATCGCCGACGCGTGCGCGGCCGCGGGGCGGGCACGCGACGAGGTGACCCTGATCGTGGTCACCAAGACCTACCCCGCGAGCGACGTGCGGATCCTCGCGGAGCTCGGTGTGCGGCACGTCGCCGAGAACCGCGACCAGGACGCGGCCCCCAAGGCCGCGGCCTGCTCGGATCTGCCCCTCACCTGGCACTTCGTGGGTCAACTCCAGACCAACAAGGTGCGTTCTGTGGCCGGTTACGCGGATTTCGTGCAGTCCGTCGATCGTTCCAAGCTCGTCACAGCTTTGTCCAAGGAGGCCGTCCGGACCGGGCGCGAACTGGGATGCCTCCTCCAGGTCGCACTCGACGCCGGTGAGAGCGCCCGGGGCGAGCGGGGCGGTGTCGCGCCCGGCGGGATCGGGGAGTTGGCCGATCTCGTGGCCGGCGCGCCGGGGCTCCGGCTCGACGGACTGATGACCGTCGCGCCGCTCACCGGCGAGTACGCCGGGCGCGAACGGGCGGCCTTCGAGCGGTTGATGGTTTTGTCGACCGACCTGCGCCGGAGTCACCGGACTGCCACCATGGTCTCGGCAGGGATGAGTGCGGACCTCGAACAGGCCGTGGCGGCCGGAGCGACACATGTGCGCGTCGGCAGCGCGGTACTCGGAGTCCGACCCAGGCTCGGGTAACGTCGCCAAGAAGTCGGACCACAGCAGAAAATATGGTCATTGCCGCCGATAGGCGGATTCAAGGACCACGTGGATCGCGGGCACTTGGCAGTCGTCAGCCGATCCACCACAGAGCGGAGGACTCAGAGCATGGCCGGCGCGATGCGCAAGATGGCGGTCTACCTCGGCCTCGTGGAGGACGATGGGTACGACGGCCGCGGATTCGACCCCGACGACGACTTCGAACCCGAACTGGACCCGGAGCCCGAGCGGGACCACCGACGGCACGAGCCGTCCCACCAGCCGCACGTCTCACATCAGGCCCAAAGGGACGAAGAGGTACGAGTCGTACAGCCGCCCGCGCCGCGCGAACCGGTAGCCCGCTCCGCTTCGCTACCCGCGGAATCCAGCCGCCCGGCGCGCATCGCGCCCGTGGCGTCCATCACACAAGAACGCGCAAATCTGGAGAAGAACGCACCGGTGATCATGCCCAAGGTCGTGTCCGAACGAGAGCCTTACCGGATCACCACGCTTCACCCACGGACCTACAACGAGGCCCGTACCATCGGGGAACACTTCCGTGAAGGCACTCCGGTGATCATGAATCTGACTGAGATGGACGACACAGATGCGAAGCGACTTGTCGACTTTGCGGCAGGTTTGGTGTTTGGTCTTCACGGCAGTATCGAGCGGGTGACGCAGAAGGTGTTCCTGTTGTCGCCTGCTAACGTCGATGTCACGGCGGAGGACAAGGCTCGCATCGCAGAGGGCGGGTTCTTCAACCAGAGCTGAGACGCACCACCGGAACAGCAGTACCGAGCAGGGCACAGGGGAGAGGGAAGCAAGAGGTCATGAGCGTGGTTTTGGATGTCGTCTACATCGCGCTGATGTGCTTCCTCATCGTGCTCATCTTCCGACTGGTCATGGACTATGTCTTCCAGTTCGCCCGCTCATGGCAACCCGGCAAGGCGATGGTGGTCGTTCTGGAGGCCACCTACACTGTCACCGATCCACCGCTCAAGCTTCTGCGGCGGGTCATTCCGCCGCTGCGTCTCGGGGGCGTGGCGCTCGACCTGTCCTTCTTCGTTCTGATGATCATCGTCTACATCCTGATCACACTCGTGCGGAACGCGATGTGAGCGATGTGACAGATACGGTCTTGCCGACTGCCGACGACTACGTTGAGGTGAAGAGATGCCGTTGACCCCCGAGGACGTGCGGAACAAGCAGTTCACGACCGTCCGCCTCCGAGAAGGCTATGACGAGGACGAGGTCGATGCCTTCCTCGATGAGGTCGAAGCCGAACTGACCCGCCTGCTCCGCGAGAACGAGGACCTGCGCGCCAAACTGGCCGCGGCCACGCGCGCTGCTGCGCAGAACCAGCAGAACATGCGCAAGCCTCCGGAGCCCCAGCAGGATCAGCAGCAACAGCAGCAGGGCATGCGCGGTCCGGGCGGTCCTGTCCCCGCCGGCATATCGGGCCCGCCGCAGCAGCAGATGGGTGGCCCCATGGGTGGTCCGCCCCAGCTGCCGAGCGGTGCCCCGCAGCTGCCCGCCGGCCCCGGCGGTCAGGGTGGACCCCAGGGTCCCGGTCCGATGGGCCAGGGTCCGGGTCCGATGGGCCAGCCCCCGATGCAGCAGCAGATGGGCGGCCCCATGGGCGGCCCCGGCCCGATGGGCGGCCCGATGGGCGGCCCCGGTCAGGGAGGCCCCGGTGGCGACAGCGCCGCCCGTGTCCTCTCGCTGGCCCAGCAGACCGCCGACCAGGCGATCGCCGAGGCGCGTTCCGAGGCCAACAAGATCGTCGGCGAGGCGCGTTCGCGTGCCGAGGGTCTGGAGCGTGACGCCCGTGCCAAGGCCGACGCCCTGGAGCGGGACGCGCAGGAGAAGCACCGCGTCGCGATGGGCTCCCTGGAGTCCGCCCGCGCCACGCTGGAGCGCAAGGTCGAGGACCTGCGCGGCTTCGAGCGCGAGTACCGCACGCGCCTGAAGTCGTACCTGGAGTCGCAGCTGCGCCAGCTGGAGACCCAGGCCGACGACTCGCTGGCCCCGCCGCGCACCCCGGCGGCCGCGTCCCTCCCGCCGTCCCCGGCGCCTTCCATGGCTCCGGCCGGCGCGAGCGCCCCGTCCTACGGTGGTGGCAACCAGACGATGGGCGGTGCCCCGGCGCCGTCCGGTCCGTCCTACGGCGGTCAGCAGCAGATGTCGCCGGCGATGACCCAGCCGATGGCGCCGGTCCGTCCGCAGGGCCCGTCCCCGATGGGTCAGGCGCCCTCGCCGATGCGGGGCTTCCTGATCGACGAGGATGACAACTGACGGCCTGATGGCCAGTAGTACGGCATAGACGTCGGCAGCGTTCAGGGCGAGGCCCCGGGTACCCACCCGGGGCCTCGCCCTTTTGCTCCGTGCGTCCGTCTCCGCGCACCCGTGTTCGTGCGTACGCAACGCCGAAGGCCCGGGCCCGCCAAGATCTTCGGCGGGCCCGGGCCTTCGGGCTGTTCGGCCTGAGGGTTACGCCTTGCGCAGGCGGAACGTCAGGGACAGGCCCTCGTCGGTGAAGGGCTCGCCGTAGGTGTCGTCGGCCTCGCCCTGGGCGAAGTCCGTCGCCAGGACCTCGTCGGCGATCAGGCCGGCGTGCTCGGCCAGGGCCCCGGTGACGGCCGGGTCGGTCGCCGTCCAGCGCAGTGCGATGCGGTCGGCCACGTCGAGGCCGCTGTTCTTGCGGGCCTCCTGGATCAGGCGGATGGCGTCACGGGCCAGGCCGGCCCGGCGCAGCTCCTCGGTGATCTCCAGGTCCAGGGCGACCGTCGCGCCCGCGTCGGAGGCCACCGACCAGCCCTCGCGGGGGGTCTCCGTGATGATGACCTCGTCGGGCGCCAGCGTGATGGTCTCGCCGTCGACCTCCACCGACGCCGTGCCCTCGCGCAGGGCCAGTGACAGGGCGGCCGCGTCCGCGTTCGACACGGCCTTGGCCACGTCCTGGACCCGCTTGCCGAACCGCTTGCCCAGCGCGCGGAAGTTGGCCTTCGCCGTGGTGTCGACCAGGCTGCCGCCGACCTCGCTCAGCGTCGCCAGGGACTCGACGTTCAGCTCCTCCGTGATCTGCGTGCGCAGTTCGGAGTCCAGCGCGTCGAACCCGGTCGCCGCGATCAGGGCGCGGGACAGCGGCTGACGCGTCTTGACACCCGACTCCGCGCGCGTGGCACGGCCCAGCTCCACCAGCCGGCGCACCAGCACCATCTGCTTCGACAGCTCCGGGTCGATGGCGCCGAGGTCCGCCTCCGGCCAGGACGACAGGTGGACCGACTCGGGGGCGCCCGGGGTGACCGGGACGATCAGGTCCTGCCACACCCGCTCGGCGATGAACGGGGTCAGCGGGGCCATCAGCTGCGTGACCGTCTCGACGACCTCGTGCAGGGTGCGCAGGGCCGCCTTGTCGCCCTGCCAGAAGCGGCGACGGGAGCGGCGCACGTACCAGTTGGACAGGTCGTCGACGAACGCGGACAGCAGCTTGCCGGCGCGCTGGGTGTCGTAGGCGTCCAGCGCCTGGGTGACCTGGTCGGTGAGCGCGTGCAGTTCGGACAGCAGCCAGCGGTCCAGGACCGGGCGGTCGGCCGGGGCCGGGTCGGCCCCGGACGGGGCCCAGTTCGACGTACGGGCGTAGAGGGCCTGGAAGGCGACCGTGTTCCAGTACGTCAGGAGTGTCTTGCGGACGACCTCCTGGATCGTGCCGTGGCCCACGCGGCGGGCCGCCCACGGGGAGCCGCCGGCCGCCATGAACCAGCGGACCGCGTCGGCGCCGTGCCGGTCCATGAGCGGGATCGGCTCCAGGGTGTTGCCCAGGTGCTTGGACATCTTGCGGCCGTCCTCGGCCAGGATGTGACCGAGGCAGACCACGTTCTCGTAGGAGGACTTGTCGAAGACCAGGGTGCCGACGGCCATCAGCGTGTAGAACCAGCCGCGGGTCTGGTCGATGGCCTCGGAGATGAACTGGGCCGGGTAGCGGGACTCGAACAGTTCCTTGTTCTTGTACGGGTAGCCCCACTGCGCGAACGGCATCGAACCCGAGTCGTACCAGGCGTCGATGACCTCCGGCACGCGCGTGGCCTTCTTCTGGCACTGGGGGCACGAGAAGGTGACCGCGTCGATGAACGGGCGGTGCGGGTCGAGGCCGGAGTGGTCCGTGCCGGTCAGCTCGGTGAGTTCCGCGCGGGAGCCGACGACCGTGAGGTGGTCGTCCTCGCAGCGCCAGATCGGCAGCGGGGTGCCCCAGTAGCGGTTGCGGGACAGCGCCCAGTCGATGTTGTTCTGCAGCCAGTCACCGAAGCGGCCGTGCTTGACCGTCTCGGGGAACCAGTTGGTGTTCTCGTTCTCCTGGAGGAGGCGGTCCTTGGCGGCCGTGGTGCGGATGTACCAGGAGGGCTGCGCGTAGTAGAGGAGCGCGGTGTGGCAGCGCCAGCAGTGCGGGTAGCTGTGCTCGTAGGGGATGTGCCGGAAGAGCAGGCCGCGGCTGTCGAGGTCCTCGGTCAGCTTCTCGTCGGCCTTCTTGAAGAAGACGCCGCCGACGAGGGGGACGTCCTCCTCGAAGGTGCCGTCCGGGCGGACCGGGTTCACGACGGGCAGGCCGTAGGAGCGGCAGACCTTGAGGTCGTCCTCACCGAAGGCGGGGGACTGGTGGACCAGACCCGTGCCGTCCTCGGTGGTGACGTACTCGGCGTTGACCACGAAGTGGGCCGGCTCCGGGAACTCGACCAGCTCGAAGGGGCGCTGGTACGTCCAGCGCTCCATCTCGGCGCCCGTGAAGGACTGGCCGGTGGTCTCCCAGCCCTCGCCGAGGGCCTTGGCGAGGAGCGGCTCGGCGACGACCAGCTTCTCCGAACCTTCTGGGCCCTTCGTCGCGACGACGTAGGTGACCTCGGGGTGTGCGGCGACCGCCGTGTTGGAGACCAGGGTCCAGGGCGTGGTCGTCCACACCAGGAGCGCGGCCTCGCCGGCCAGCGGGCCGGAGGTGAGCGGGAAGCGGACGAAGACCGACGGGTCGACGACCGTCTCGTAGCCCTGCGCCAGCTCGTGGTCGGACAGGCCCGTGCCGCAGCGGGGGCACCAGGGGGCGACGCGGTGGTCCTGGACCAGCAGACCCTTGTTGAAGATCTCCTTCAGCGACCACCAGACCGACTCGATGTACTCCGGGTCCATGGTGCGGTACGGGTCCTGGAGGTCGGTCCAGTAGCCCATGCGGGTCGTGAGCTCTTCGAAGGCGTCCGTGTGCCGCGTCACCGACTCGCGGCACTTCGCGTTGAACTCCGCGATGCCGTAGGCCTCGATGTCCTGCTTGCCGGAGAAGCCGAGCTCCTTCTCGACGGCGAGCTCCACCGGGAGGCCGTGGCAGTCCCAGCCGGCCTTGCGGGCGACGTGGTAACCGCGCATGGTGCGGAAGCGGGGGAAGACGTCCTTGAAGACGCGCGCCTCGATGTGGTGGGCACCGGGCATGCCGTTGGCGGTGGGCGGGCCCTCGTAGAACACCCACTCGGGGCGGCCCTCGGACTGCTCCAGGCTCTTGGCGAAGATCTTCTGCTCGCGCCAGAAGTCGAGCACGGCGTGCTCGAGGGCGGGCAGGTCGACCTGGGCGGGCACCTGGCGGTACGTCGGCGATGTCATCAGCGGGCTTCCTCCGGCGGACTTGCTGCCTTCCGTCCGGAGGGACGAGAGCTACGTCTGCCTGCGCCGCCTTCGGCGCGCTCCCGCGGTACCACCCTCCTTGGCCCTCCGGCACGGGGTGTGCGCCGGCGAGCCCCCTCATTGGGGTCGCGATGCCGGGTCTACCGGCCGCAGCTCACTGGCTCCGGCTTTCTTCCGGCGGCTCCGGGGTGATCTTCACGTCGCGCTGGCCCCCGGGCTTCCACCGTCCCCGGGTCGCTCTGGGCTGCGTACGCCGCTACTCGTCCCCATCCACGCTTCTCGCTCCGCCCAGTGTACGGCGCCGCGCGGACGGCGGCCGACCGGTTTTCGGGACGGTCGGGGGTGGGGTGCCGCGTGGGGTGCGCTATGGGTTTGATGACCCGAATAGCGCGGTATGGGTGTTCGGATCCTGGGACGTCCCGCTCGGCGGATTACCGGGCGGGGAGCTGGGCACAACGGATGCATGCTCGCCGCGTGGCGTGCGCGAGCGGGCGAATCGAGCGGTGTGCCCCGTTGCCGCGGGACTCGAGTCGATTTATCGTCCCAGCACGATTCGCGAGCAAGATCACAATATGTGAAGGGGCCGCGGCCATGGTGGCGAAGAAGACCGCCGTACAGCAGCCGGCGTCCGGCAGGTCCGCGCAGGCCTCCGGCGGCGCTGCGAAGGACGTGGGCGGGAAGACCACGCAGCGGGGCTCGGCGGGGCGGGCGGCGAAGGAGGGCGTGGGGAAGGCGGCCGAGGGGGCGAGGACGGCCGGGACGGAGTCGGCCGGGAGGAAGGCGACGGCGGAGAAGGCCGTGGCCGGTGCAGCGGTGGCCTCGGAAGCGGTGAGTGGGAAGGCGCCGGCCGGGACGGCAGTGGCCGGGGCGGCGGCGAGGAAGAAGACGGCAGGGAGGAAGCCGGTGGCCGCAGACGCCGTTCCGGCCGAGGAGACGGCCGCCGGAAGGGCTGTGGGCGGGGTGGCGGAGGCGAAGGGGGGCGGGAAGAAGGCCTCGACCGAGAAACCCGCCGCCGGGAGGAAGGCGGGCAGGGTGGGGGGTACGAAGGCAGCCGGTGGATCGACCGGCGCGGAGAAGGCCGTCGTCGGGAAGGCGGCAGGCGGCAAGGCGGCCGGGAAGAAGGCCGCCGCCAGGAAGGCCCCGGGCGGGAAGGCCGCCGGAGGCAAGAGCACCACCACGAAGAGCGTGGCCGGGAAGGGCGCTGCCCGGACCGGCGCGGTCACACAGGACGCGGCCGCGACCAGCACGGCCAAGAAGGCGGGTGCGGCCGAGGCCGCGCAGCAGACGGGAGCGACGACGGTGGTTGCGAAGAAGACTCCTGGCCCGGCCACGGCGGCGAAGACCGCCGTTCCCAAGGCGCGGGTCGCCGCGGCGGAGCCCGGCGAGCTCGCGGTACGTCCCGGCGAGGACCCCTGGACGGCGGAGGAGGTCGAGGAGGCGCGGTCCGAGCTGACCTCCGAGGAGACCCGGCTGCGTGAGGAGATCACGTCGTCGGAGCGGTCGCTCGCGGGCCTGATGCGGGACTCCGGGGACGGCGCGGGCGACGACCAGGCGGACACCGGCACCAAGAACATCACCCGCGAGCACGAGCTGGCCCTGGCCGCCAACGCCCGCGAGATGCTCCTCCAGACCGAGCGCGCCCTGGAACGCCTGCACGCGGGCACCTACGGCCTGTGCGAGAACTGCGGCAACCCCATCGGCAAGGCCCGTATGCAGGCCTTCCCGCGGGCCACGCTGTGCGTGGAGTGCAAGCAGAAGCAGGAGCGCCGCTACTGACCGCCCGCCGAATGCCTCCTGAGCACGTGCGACGTACAGGGTGTGCCGTACCCTCGTCCTCAGTCAGGCACCTAGGTTGAGGGACTCACGTGGCAGAGGCGGAGCGCATCATCGGTACGCCGGACACACCGGACGCGGCCGGGGGTGGCAAGGAGCGGCCCGACGCCGAGGGCACCCCGGCCGGGGAGCCCGGCACCGACCCCGCGGCCGCGGCGGGAACGTCCGGTACCGGCGAGCCGGAGGCGACCGCCGGGCGGCCCCGGGGCAGGCGCCGGATCGCGGTGCTGTTCGCCGTCGCCGCGTTCGCGTACGCCCTCGACCTGATCAGCAAGCTGATCGTGGTGGCCAAGCTGGAGCACCACCCGCCCATCGAGATCATCGGGGACTGGCTGAAGTTCGAGGCGATCCGCAACGCGGGCGCGGCCTTCGGCTTCGGCGAGGCCTTCACCGTGATCTTCACCATGATCGCGGCGGCGGTGATCGTGGTGATCGCCCGTCTCGCCCGCAAGCTCTACAGCCTGCCCTGGGCGATCGCGCTCGGCCTGCTGCTCGGCGGTGCGCTGGGCAACCTCACCGACCGGATCTTCCGGGCGCCGGGCGTCTTCGAGGGCGCGGTCGTGGACTTCATCGCGCCCAAGCACTTCGCCGTCTTCAACCTGGCCGACTCGGCGATCGTGTGCGGTGGGGTCCTGATCGTGCTGCTGTCCTTCCGGGGCCTCGACCCGGACGGGACCGTCCACAAGGACTGAGCGCGCGTACGGCCCCGTCGCGGCCGTCCGGCATACTCGACGGGTGAGCACGATTCCCGAGATCCGTACCCTGCCCGTGCCCGACGGCCTGGAGGGCGAGCGTGTCGACGCCGCCATCTCCCGCATGTTCGGCTTCTCCCGTACCAAGGCGGCCGAGCTCGCCGCCGCGGGGAAGGTCACGGTCGACGGGTCGGTGGTCGGCAAGTCGGAGCGCGTGCACGGCGGCGCCTGGCTGGAGGTCGAGATGCCGCAGGCGCCCGCGCCGGTGCAGATCGTCGCCGAGCCGGTCGAGGGCATGGAGATCGTGCACGACGACGACGACGTGGTCGTGATCGTCAAGCCGGTCGGTGTCGCCGCGCATCCCAGCCCGGGATGGAGCGGCACGACCGTGATCGGTGGGCTCGCCGCCGCCGGGTACCGCATCTCGACCTCCGGCGCCGCCGAGCGCCAGGGCATCGTGCACCGGCTCGACGTGGGCACCTCGGGGCTGATGGTCGTGGCCAAGTCGGAGCGGGCGTACACCTCGCTCAAGCGCCAGTTCAAGGAGCGCACGGTCGACAAGCGGTACCACACGCTCGTCCAGGGCCACCCCGACCCGACCAGCGGCACCATCGACGCGCCCATCGGCCGGCATCCCCAGCACGACTACAAGTGGGCCGTCACCGCCGAGGGCAAGCCGTCCGTCACGCACTACGACCTCATGGAGGCGTTCCGCGCGGCCTCCCTGCTCGACGTGAAGCTGGAGACCGGCCGCACGCACCAGATCCGCGTCCACATGGCCGCACACCGGCACCCCTGCGTCGGCGACCTCACCTATGGCGCCGACCCGACGCTCGCCAAGCGCCTCGGTCTGACCCGGCAGTGGCTGCACGCGGTGCGGCTCGGCTTCGAGCACCCCGGGGACGGACAGTGGGCGGAGTTCTCCTGCGACTACCCGGAGGATCTGCAGAAGGCCCTCGACCAGGTGCGCCAGGAGACCTGGGCGTGAGCACCCCGTACGTGGTGCGGGTCGCCGAGGACCCGGCCGACCGGGAGGCGTGCTTCGCGGTGCGCAAGGAGGTCTTCGTCGGCGAGCAGGGCGTGCCGGAGGATCTCGAGTACGACGCGTACGACGCCGGCGCGGTCCATGTGCTGGCGGTCCGTGAGGACGGTGTGCCGCTCGGGACCGGGCGGCTGCTGCACGGGGAGGCGGCCCTCGCGCAGACCGGCGGGGACCCGTCCGTGGGCTCCCTCGGCAGGCTCGCCGTGGCGGGCCCCGCGCGTGGACTCGGTGTCGGCGCCGCCCTGGTGCGGGCCATCGAGGACGCGGCGCGCGCGCGTGGGCTGACGGCCGTGGACCTGCACGCGCAGACGCACGCGCTGGGCTTCTACGAGCGGCTCGGCTACGAGCCCTATGGGCCCGAGTACTTGGAGGCGGGCATTCCGCACCAGGGGATGCGGCGTTCGCTTTAGCCCCTCGTGGTGGGTGCCGAAACGGTTTGTCCCGGGAGTTGCGTGGCAGGCTTGAGGTCAGTCGTGTGAACATCTGACCTTCCGGAGCGCTGACCGTGGATCAGTTGGCCCTGCTGTTCGTGCTGCTGCTCGGGGCCGTGATCAGCGTCCCCGTGGGAGACCGGTTCAAGGTGCCCGCCCCGGTGCTGATGACGCTCCTGGGGATAGTCCTCGCGCTGCTCCCGTTCGTGCCGAACGTCGAGATCGCGCCGGACCTGATCCTGCCGCTGCTGCTGCCGCCCCTGCTGTACGCCGCCGTGCGGCGCACGTCCTGGCGGCAGTTCGCGGCGAACAAGAGGCCGATCTTCCTGCTCGCCGTGGCGCTGGTGTTCGTCACCATGGCCTGCGTGGCCGCCGTGGCCGACGCGATCGTGCCGGGGCTGCCGCTCGCGGCGGCGTTCGCGCTGGGCGCCCTGGTGGCCCCGCCGGACCCGGTCGCGGCGACCGCCGTGGCCGGGCAGTTGGGGCTGCCCCGCCGGCTCGTGTCGATCCTGGAGGGCGAGGGGCTGTTCAACGACGTGACGGCCATCGTCCTCTACCACGTGGCGATCGCCGCGGCCGTCAGCGGGACGTTCTCGCCCTGGAAGGCCGGGCTCGACCTGGTGCTGTCGGCCGTGGTGGCGGTGGCCGTGGGGCTCGCGCTCGGCTGGGGCGCCAACAAGCTGATGGAGGTCCTCGGCGACGCGACCCTGCAGATCGGGCTGACCCTGCTGGTGCCCTACGCCGCGTACGTCATGGCCGAGGAGCTGCACGGGTCCGGGGTGCTCGCCGTGCTCACCACCGCGCTGTTCCTCGCGGAGTACGGCTCCGACGCCGACGACGTCATGACGCGGCTGGCCGGGCACACGTTCTGGAACATCGTCGACACCCTCGTCACCGGTGTGGCGTTCGGCCTGGTCGGGCTGGAGCTGCACAACGCGATCCGCACGGCCGCCGGACGGTGGGGCGAGCTGCTCTGGTGGGCGGCGGTCGTGGTGGTCGTCGTCGTGTTCGCGCGGCTGCTGTGGCTGCTGCCGGCGACCTGGCTGACGAAGCGGCTGCACGCGCGGCGGGACTACGACGAGGACATCCCGGTGAGCTGGCGCGAGACCGTGGTGATGTGGTGGTCGGGGATGCGCGGGGTGGCCTCGGTCGCGCTGGTGCTGGCCATTCCGCTGGAGACCGACGCGGGGGCGCCGTTCCCCAGCCGGGACGAGATCATCTTCATCGCGTTCGGGGTGATCATGGCGACTCTGGTGCTGCAGGGCCTGACGTTGCCGTGGCTGGTGCGGCGGCTCGGGGTGAAGGCCGACACGGATCAGGAGAAGGAGTTCGCCAAGGCGCTCGCGATCCGGGCGGCCAAGGCGGCGAAGCAGCGACTGCGGGAGATCGAGGGGAACGAGGAGCTGTCGGAGGAGCTGTCCGAGCAGATGCTGCGGCGGGCCTACGACATCGGCGTGCGGATCAGTCCCGAACTCGCCGAGGACGAGCGCCGGGAGGCGTACCGGGAGAGGGCGCGGCGGGTGAAGCGGGTACGGCGGATCCAGCAGGAGATGCTGAGCGCGGCCCGGCACGAGGTGCTTGCGGCGCGTAGCGAGCCCGGTGCGGATCCCGAGGTGGTCGACCGGGTTCTGCGGCACCTCGACGTCCGTAGCCTGCGGTGAGCGGCCGTCGGCTCCGGCTGCCGGTTTGACGGCGGGTGGCCGGGGCGTCGTAGGGTCGTTCGTATGGCACGAAACGTAGTAATCAGTGGTGGGGGTACGGGAATTGGGCTCGCGGCGGCCCGGGTGTTCGCCGCGGGCGGGGACCGGGTGGTGCTGCTCGGGCGGCGGCCCGAGGTGCTGGAGAAGGCCGAGGTGCCCGGCGCGCTGACGTATGCGGCCGATCTCGCCGAGCCGGAGGACGTGCGCGGTGTCGCCGCCTTCGTGGAGCGCGAGTTGGGGACCGTGGACGTGCTCGTGCACAGCGCCGGGGGCAGCGGCCTGCTCGAACCGGATGCCCCGGGAGCCGATCCGCTCGCGGCCGTCGCGCACAGCTGGAACGTGAACTTCAGGCTCAACACCCTGACCGCGGTCCTTCTCACCGAGGCGCTGAAGCCCCGGCTCGCCGAGACCGGCGGTCGGGTGCTGTTCCTCAGCTCCATCGCCGCGTACCGCGGATCGGGAAGCGGCGCGTACGCGGCGGCCAAGGCCGGGCTGCATCCCTACGCCCACGATCTGGCCCGCGAGCTGGGGCCGCGCGGCATCACCGTGAACGTGGTCGCGCCCGGGTACATCGAGGACACCGAGTTCTTCGGGGACGCGATGGCCGAGGACCGCCGTAACCGGCTCATCGGCGAGACGTCGAACGGGCGGGCCGGGACCCCGGGGGACGTCGCCGAGACCCTGCACTGGCTGGCCTCCCCGGGCGCCGGGCACGTCACCTCGCAGATCATCCAGGTCAACGGCGGCGCCGAGCGCGGTCGCTGACCCGACAGCACGGAGGAGGGCTGCCCGCGCCGCGGGCAGCCCTCCGGTCGTCCGTACGGGCGCCGGCCCGTGTCGTCAGTGCCCCGCCGTCAGTGGCCCGGCCGTCCCGAGCCGTTTCCGTGATAGCGGCGCTGCTGGGCCGGTACGGCCTCCGGGGACGGGCGATGGCCGTTGCCGCGGGAGGGCGGCGGGAGGATCGCGTCCGCCGTGTTCACCCGGGGCAGCGCGTACGGGTGCTCGTTCGCCAGCCAGCCGAGCATCTGCTCGCGGACCGTGACCCGCACCGTCCAGATGTCGTCCGCGTCCTTGCCCGTCACCAGGGCCCGCACCTCCATGGTGCTCGGGGTGCTGTCCGTGACGGTCAGGTTGTAGGCGCGGCCGTCCCAGGCCGGGCACTCGCGCAGGATGTCACGCAGCTTCTCGCGCATCGCCTCCAGCGGCGCGGAGTGATCCACGTGCCAGAAGACGGTGCCGGTCATCTGCGGGGTGCCGCGCGACCAGTTCTCGAACGGCTTCGACGTGAAGTACGACACCGGCATGGTGATGCGGCGCTCGTCCCAGGTGCGGACGGTCAGGAACGTCAGCGTGATCTCCTCGACCGTGCCCCACTCGCCGTCCACGACCACGGTGTCGCCGATGCGCACCATGTCGCCGAAGGCGATCTGCAGTCCGGCGAACAGATTGCCCAGCGTGGACTGGGCGGCGACACCGGCGACGATGCCGAGGATGCCGGCCGAGGCCAGGAGCGAGGCGCCCGCGGCCTTGAACGCCGGGAACGTCAGCAGCATCGTGGCCGCGGCCACCACGGCGACGATCGCGGAGACCACCCGCATGATGAGCGTCACCTGGGTGCGCACCCGGCGTACCCGGGCCGGATCGCGCTGGGCATGCGCGTTGGCATAGCGGCTGTAGGACGTCTCGACGACGGCGGCCGCGATCCGGATGACCAGCCAGGCGGCGGAACCGATCAGCAGCAGTGTCAGCGTCTGGCCGATGCCGTCGCGGTGGTTCTCCAGCAGTCGCGCCTCGTCGTACGACCCTCTCAGCAGGGCCGAGAACAGGACGAGCTGGTACGGGATGCGGCCACGGCGGAGCGAACCCCACAGGGGGGTCTCGTGGTGCCGTGCGTCGGCCTTGCGCAGCAGGAAGTCGGTCGCCCAGCCGATCACCAGCGTGAGCGCGACCGAGCCACCGACCACGATCAGCGGTCGTAGCAGGTTCTCCATGCCACCGAACCTAACCGGCTCCCGGGGGGCATGAACATGTGACTTCCGCTGCGTCGTGGGTAGTGCCGCGATCTCGGGCCCCCACACCCGGCTGGCACCATGGCCTCATGAACATCATGCTCTTTCACTCGACCTTCGGGCTGCGGCCCGCGGTGCTCCGGGCCGCTGACCGACTGCGCTCGGCCGGACACGAGGTGTGGACGCCCGACCTCTTCGAGGGGCGCACCTTCGAGGAGGTCGAGGAGGGCATGGCGCACAAGGAGAAGATCGGCAAGGAGGAGCTGCTGAAGCGGGCCGTGCTGGCCGCCGCGCCCTACTCCGACCGCGGGCTGGTGTACGCCGGGTTCTCGCTCGGCGCCTCCATCGCGCAGACCCTCGCCCTCGGGGACGAGAAGGCCCGCGGCCTGCTCCTCCTGCACGGCACGTCGGACATCGCGCCGGACGTCACGGCCCAGGACCTGCCGGTCCAGCTGCACGTGGCGGAGCCGGACCCGTTCGAGTCGGACGACTGGCTGAGCGCCTGGTACCTCCAGATCTGCCGCACCGGCGCCGACGTCGAGGTGTACCGGTACGCCGGGGCCGGACACCTCTATACCGACCCCGATCTGCCGGACTACGACGAGGAGGCCGCCGAGGCCACCTGGCGGGTGGCGCTCGGCTTCCTCGACTCCCTGTAGCGGCGGTTACACCGGGTCGTAGGTGCGCTCGACCTTCTGCGTGCCGCTGCGGGTGCGGTACGAACGGGACCACTTGGCGGTCGCGTCGCGCTTCGTGCGGTCGGAGACGACGTAGAAGTCCATCTGCGCGCGCTCGGCCGTGATGTCCAGGACGCCGAAGCCGTGCCGGTCGGTGTCGACCCAGTGGACATGGCGGTTGGCGGCCCGGATGACCGGTGAGGCGACCGCGGAGACCGTGCCCTCCGGGACCTTCACGATGTCGTCGAGGTTGTCGGAGGTGACCGACGTGACGACGAACTCCGTGGCGGCCGAGGGGGACAGCGGATACGTGCCGGCGTCCACCGGCACGTCGTTGGCCCAGGCCATGTGGATGTCGCCGGTGAGGAAGACCGTGTTGCGGATCGCGTTCGTCCGCAGATGCGCCAGGATCTCGCGGCGGTCGTCGGTGTAGCCGTCCCACTGGTCGGTGTTGACGGCGAGGCCCTCCTGCGGCAGGCCCAGCAGCTTGGCCAGCGGCTTCAGCAAGTCGGCGGAGAGCGATCCGATGGCGAACGGCGAGATCATCACCGAGTTGCCGACCAGGCGCCAGGTGGTGTCGGAGGACTTCAGCCCCGCCTTGAGCCAGTCGAGCTGGGCGCGGCCGGTGAGCGTACGGTCCGGGTCGTCCACCTCGCCGTTGCCGACCTTCACCTGCTGCGAGCGGAAGGACCGCAGGTCCAGCAGTGAAAGGTCGGCCAGCTTGCCGAAGCGCAGCCGGCGGTAGGTGGTGCCGGCGATCGCCGGACGCACCGGCATCCACTCGAAGTAGGCCTGCTTGGCGGCGGCCTGGCGGGCGGACCAGGCGCCCTCCGTGCCCTCCGTGTGGTTCTCCGCGCCGCCCGACCAGGTGTCGTTGGCGAACTCGTGGTCGTCCCAGATCGCCACGACCGGGGCCGTCGCGTGCAACGCCTGCAGGTCCGGGTCGGTCTTGTACCGCGCGTGCCGGATGCGGTAGTCGGCGAGCGTGACGATCTCGTGCGCCGGGGCGTGCGGGCGTACGACCGTGCCGCGGGTGGCGTACTGGCCGGTGCCGTACTCATAGATGTAGTCGCCGAGGTGCAGCCAGGCGTCCAGATCGCCGCGGGCCGCGAGGTGCCGGTACGAGGAGAACCAGCCGGCCTCCCAGTTGGCGCAGGAGACCACGCCGAAGCGCAGGCCCGTGACGGCCGCGTCGTGCGCGGGGGCGGTGCGGGTGCGCGCCGCGGGGGAGTCGGTGCCGCCGGCGGAGAAGCGGAACCAGTAGTCGGTGCCCGGTTCCAGGCCGCGGATGTCGGCCTTCACGGTGTGGTCGGAGGCCGCCGTCGCGGTCGTGGAGCCTTTGGCGACGACGGTGGTGAACGCCTTGTCCCTGGCGACGACCCAGCTCACCTCGGTGTCCGGGCCGAGACCGGAGCCGGGTATCGCCTCCGGCACCGGCGTGACGCGGGTCCACAGCAGGATGCCGTCCGGCAGCGGGTCACCGGAGGCGACGCCGTGCAGGAAGGCGGGTGCCTGGTCGACGGCGCGCGCGGGCAGGGGCGCCGCCAGCGGCCCGGCCAGGACAGCGGTCGCCGCCGCGGCCTTGACGACCGTACGGCGGCGCGGGGTGAGGGAGTTGAGGCCCTCTGACGTATTCGATGATCTGTATCGACTGGTCACGACCGATCAGGTTACTGGTCGGTATGCAGCAGAGCGGGCGAAGTCCCGAAGTTCGCCCGCTCTTCACGCGCCGGCCGGTGACTGACCTGCCGTCACTTCTTGAGGGCCTCGCCCACGACCTTGTTGAAGTCGTCCACCGTCATCAGCGGGTTGCCGCCGTTCAGCTGCTTGCCGTCCATGACGAAGCCCGGGGTGCCCTCCACGCCCTCCTTGTTGTCGTCGAAGGTCTTCGACATGGCCATCGCCCAGGCGTCGTAGGTGCCCTTCTCGACCGCGTCCTGGAACTTCTTGTTCCCCTTCAGCTCGGGCACGGTGTCCGCGACCTTGATGAGGTAGCTGTCGTCCTTGAACTTGTCGGTCGTCTCGTCCGGGTGGTACTTCGTCGAGTAGAGCGCGGCCTTGTAGTCGAGGAACGCCTGGTCGCTCACGTTGAGCGCGGCGCCCAGGGCGCTCAGCGCGTTCTTGGAGCCCTCGCCGTTGTCCTTTTTGTCGATGAAGGTGGCGCCGACGAACTGGAACTTGAACTTGCCGTCGTCGATGTCCTTCTTCACGGTCGAGCCGACGGTCTGCTCGAACTGGGCGCACACGGGGCAGCGCGGGTCCTCGTAGATCTTCAGCGTCTTCTTGGCCGAGGCCTTGCCGATGACGACCGTGGTGCCGTCGGTGCCCGTGGTGTTGGCGGGCGTGACGACCTTCTCGTCCTTCACCGCCTCCCAGTGGGTGGGCTTGTTGGCCTGGACGACCGCGTACCCGATGCCGCCGGCTATCGCCAGGACACCGACGATGGAGCAGGCGACGATGACCTGCCGCTTGGTCTTCGCCCGCTTGGCCTCGCGCTCGCGCTCGATGCGCAGCCGCTCACGGGCCGCCGTCTTCGCCGACTGGCTGTTGCGCTTGCTCATGGTGGTGTTCTCCGTAGGGGACGCGCACATCTGTGTGTGCGGGATACGTAGGGGGACTGCTGGTGCTCGAAGGTGCCGTGGGGGGGCGATGGTGCCTCCCGCGACGGCGGATGCCTGACGCGACGGCGAGTGCCTTACGCGAAGGCGGGTGAGCACGGCGGTCCACGCCGTCCCAGGGAGTACGCGAGGATCCGGTCGCGGGCCGTGGGCGTGCGGTCGGCGGCACGCGCCGGCAGGCGCCGCCCGGCCGGGGCCCGCTCCACCGCGACCGCGGCGACCGCCAGCAGCAGCGGCCGGAACGTGGTCGCCGTCACCGCCCGCAGCAGCTGGGCCAAGGCTCGCTCGCCGCGGCGCAGCCACACGGCGGCCAGCAGGCCGACACCGATGTGCGCGCCCAGGAGAAGCCAGGCGGTGGCCGGGTCGGCGTGGGCGACCGCGGTCGCGAGCCGTTCCGTGCCGGTGGCGCCGGCCATCCGGGCCAGCGGCGTGCCGACCTCGCCACCGCCGCACAGCACGTCCAGGCCGACCGAGCGCAGCGGGCCGGCGACCGGACCGCCCGCCCGGCCGTAACAGGCGTGCTGGCCGGTGGTGAACACCGTGTCGGCGGCGAGTTCCAGCGGGATCAGCAGGGCCGCGATCCTCCCGAAGGAGCGCTCGCGGCCCGCCAGGGCGAAAGCGATCACGTACACGGCGGTGGTGACCGCCGCCACCGTGCCCATCGGCAGCGGGGTCCGGGACAGCAGGACGTGCGACGCGGTGCTGAGCGTCACGACCACGGCCGTGAACAGCGCCGCGCGTACGGCTCTGAGCTGGATCCCGGATATGTCCATAGCGATAGGAGAGTGTGTCACGTGGGCCTGTAAGGGACCCCTAAAGGATGCCTGTGAGAGGCCTTACCGTCACAGGCCCGGAATGCGGCCGTTGCGGAACAGGTCCACGAAGGTCTGGTGGTCGGCACGCGCGCGGGCGCCGTAGCGGTGCGCGAAGTCGACCAGCAGGGGCGCGAAGCCCTCCTCGTCGGCCGCGATCGCCGCGTCGATGGCCCGCTCCGTGGAGAACGGCACCAGGGACTCGCCGGACTGGTCGTCCGCCGCCGCGTGCATCGTGGCCGTCGCCCGGCCGAGGTCGGCCACCACCTGGGCGATCTCCTCCGGGTCGTCGATGTCGCCCCAGTCGAGGTCGACCGCGTACGGCGAGACCTCGGCGACCAGCTGGCCCGCGCCGTCCAGCTCGGTCCAGCCCAGCCAGGGGTCGGCGTGCGCCTGGAGGGCGCGCTGGGAGATGACCGTGCGGTGCCCCTCGTGCTGGAAGTAGTCGCGGATCGCCCGGTCCGTGATGTGCCGGGAGACCGCCGGGGTCTGGGCCTGCTTGATGTAGATCACGACGTCGTTCTCCAGGGCGTCGCTGTGCCCCTCCAACAGGATGTTGTACGACGGCAGTCCCGCCGAGCCGATGCCGATGCCGCGCCGGCCGACGACGTCCTTCACGCGGTAGGAGTCCGGGCGGGTCAGCGAGCTTTCCGGCAGCGTCTCCAGGTAGCCGTCGAAGGCGGCGAGCACCTTGTAGCGCGTGGCCGCGTCCAGCTCGACGGAACCGCCGCCCGCGGCGAAGCGGCGTTCGAAGTCGCGGATCTCCGTCATCGAGTCCAGCAGGCCGAAGCGGGTCAGCGAGCGGGCGTCACGCAGCGCGTCCAGCAGCGGGCCCTGCGCCGTGTCCAGCGTGAACGGCGGCACCTCGTCGCTCTTCGCGCCCGTCGCCAGGGCGTGGATCCGCTCGCGGTACGCGCCCGCGTACACCCGCACCAGCTCGGTGATCTGCTCGTCGCCGAGCGCCTTCGCGTACCCGATCAGCGCGACGGAGGCGGCGAAGCGCTTCAGGTCCCAGGTGAAGGGGCCCACATAGGCCTCGTCGAAGTCGTTGACGTTGAAGATCAGGCGGCCGTTGGCGTCCATGTACGTGCCGAAGTTCTCCGCGTGCAGATCGCCGTGGATCCACACGCGTGAGGTGCGCTCGTCCAGGAACGGCCCGCTGAACTCGCTCCCGCCACCCCGCCCGGCGTTCTCTTCGTCCAGATCGTGGTAGAAGAGGCCCGCCGTACCCCGGTAGAAGGCGAAGGCAGAGGCCGCCATCTTCCGAAACTTCACGCGGAACGCGGCCGGGTCGGCGGCCAGGAGCTCGCCGAAGGCGGTGTCGAAGACGGCGAGGATCTCCTCGCCGCGTTGCTCGTCGTTGAGCTGCGGGAACGACATCGCTGGGTGCCTCCTGGTGCATGCGTCGCAGGGCGGCAGGTCCGCCCTGAAGCCTAACGTGCGGCGGCCCGCGGGAGTGCCCGCGAACCCTCGCCCGAAGGTACGCGGGTCAGCCCTCCCGGTGTCAGTGCAGAGGCATAGACTTCGACGCTGTCCCCCAGACTCTCAGCAGCCTGTCGGGTCCCATCTGCCGTATGTTTTCTCTGGAGGCCGCCGCATGTCGAAGCCGCCGTTCACGCACCTGCACGTCCACACCCAGTACTCGCTGCTGGACGGTGCCGCGCGGCTGAAGGACATGTTCAACGCCTGCAACGAGATGGACATGACGCACATCGCCATGTCCGACCACGGCAACCTGCACGGCGCGTACGACTTCTTCCACACGGCCCAGAAGTCCGGAGTGACCCCGATCATCGGGATCGAGGCCTATGTCGCCCCCGAGTCCCGGCGCAACAAGCGCAAGATCCAGTGGGGCCAGCCGCACCAGAAGCGGGACGACGTCTCCGGTTCGGGTGGTTACACCCACAAGACGATGTGGGCGGTGAACTCGACCGGCCTGCACAACCTCTTCCGGCTGTCCTCCGACGCGTACGCCGAGGGCTGGCTGCAGAAGTGGCCCCGGATGGACAAGGAGACCATCTCCCAGTGGTCCGAGGGGATCGTCGCCTCCACGGGATGCCCTTCCGGCGAGGTCCAGACCCGGCTGCGCCTCGGCCACTTCGACGAGGCCCTCAAGGCCGCCGCCGAGTACCAGGACATCTTCGGCAAGGACCGCTACTTCCTGGAGCTGATGGACCACGGCATCGAGATCGAGCACCGGGTCCGCGACGGCCTCCTGGAGATCGGCAAGAAGCTCGGCATCCCCCCGCTGGTCACCAACGACTCGCACTACACGTACTCGCACGAGGCGGGCGCCCACGACGCGCTGCTGTGCATCCAGACCGGCAAGAACCTCTCCGACCCCGACCGCTTCCGGTTCGACGGCACCGGCTACTACCTGAAGTCCACGGACGAGATGTACGCCATCGACTCCTCGGACGCCTGGCAGGAGGGCTGCGCCAACACCCGCCTGATCGCCGAGATGGTCGACACCACGGGCATGTTCCAGAAGCGCGACCTCATGCCGAAGTTCGACATCCCCGAGGGGTACACCGAGGTCAGCTGGTTCCGCGAGGAGACCCTGCGCGGCATGAACCGCCGTTTCCCGGACGGCATCCCGGACGACCGCATGAAGCAGGTCGAGTACGAGATGGACACCATCATCTCGATGGGCTTCCCGGGCTACTTCCTCGTGGTCGCCGACTTCATCATGTGGGCCAAGAAGCAGGGCATCGCGGTCGGTCCCGGCCGAGGCTCCGCGGCCGGCTCGATCGTCGCCTACGCCCTCGGCATCACCGACCTCGACCCGATCCCGCACGGCCTGATCTTCGAGCGGTTCCTCAACCCCGAGCGCATCTCCATGCCCGATGTCGACATCGACTTCGACGAGCGCCGGCGCGTCGAGGTGATCCGCTACGTGACCGAGAAGTACGGCGCCGACAAGGTCGCCATGATCGGCACGTACGGCACCATCAAGGCCAAGAACGCGATCAAGGACTCCGCGCGCGTGCTGGGCTACCCGTACGCGATGGGCGACCGCCTCACCAAGGCCATGCCCGCCGACGTCCTCGGCAAGGGCATCAACCTGGACGGCATCACCAACCCCGAGCACCCCCGCTACTCGGAGGCGGGCGAGATCCGGGCGATGTACGAGAACGAGCCGGACGTGAAGAAGGTCATCGACACCGCCAAGGGCGTCGAGGGCCTGGTCCGGCAGATGGGCGTGCACGCCGCAGGCGTGATCATGTCCAGCGAGACCATCACCGACCACGTGCCCGTCTGGGTCAGGCACACGGACAAGGTCACCATCACCCAGTGGGACTACCCGAGCTGCGAGTCGCTCGGCCTGCTGAAGATGGACTTCCTGGGCCTGCGCAACCTGACGATCATGGACGACGCCGTCAAGATGGTGAAGTCCAACAAGGGGGTCGACATCGACCTCCTGAGCCTCCCGCTCGACGACCCCACGACCTTCGAACTGCTCCAGCGCGGCGACACCCTCGGCGTCTTCCAGTTCGACGGCGGCCCCATGCGCTCCCTGCTCCGGCTGATGAAGCCGGACAACTTCGAAGACATCTCCGCCGTGTCGGCCCTGTACCGCCCGGGCCCCATGGGCATGAACTCCCACACGAACTACGCCCTTCGCAAGAATGGCCAGCAGGACATCACGCCCATCCACCCCGAGCTGGAGGAGCCGCTCAGGGAGGTCCTGGACGTCACCCACGGCCTGATCGTCTACCAGGAGCAGGTACAGAAGGCCGCCCAGATCATCGCCGGCTACTCGCTCGGCGAGGCCGACATCCTGCGCCGCGTGATGGGCAAGAAGAAGCCCGAGGAACTGGCGAAGAACTTCGTCCTGTTCCAGGAGGGCGCCCGCAAGAAGGGCTTCAGCGACGAGGCCATCCAGGCCCTGTGGGACGTACTGGTCCCCTTCGCCGGCTACGCGTTCAACAAGGCGCACTCCGCCGCGTACGGACTCGTCTCGTACTGGACGGCGTACCTCAAGGCGAACCACCCCGCCGAGTACATGGCCGCGCTGCTCACGTCCGTGAAGGACGACAAGGACAAGTCGGCCGTCTACCTCAACGAGTGCCGCCGCATGGGCATCAAGGTGCTCCCGCCGGACGTCAACGAGTCGATGTCCAACTTCGCCGCCCAGGGCGACGACGTGATCCTCTTCGGCCTCTCCGCCGTCCGCAACGTCGGTACGAACGTGGTCGAGTCGATCATCAGGTGCCGCACGTCCAAGGGGAAGTACGTCTCCTTCCCGGACTACCTCGACAAGGTGGAGGCGGTGGTCTGCAACAAGCGCACCACCGAATCGCTGATCAAGGCCGGCGCCTTCGACGCGATGGGCCACACCCGCAAGGGCCTCACCGCGCACTACGAACCCATGATCGACAACGTGGTCGCGGTCAAGCGCAAGGAGGCCGAGGGCCAGTTCGACCTCTTCGGCGGCATGGGCGAGGCCGAGACCAGCGAGCCGGGCTTCGGGCTCGACGTGGAGTTCTCCCCGGACGAGTGGGACAAGACCTATCTGCTCGCCCAGGAGCGGGAGATGCTCGGTCTGTACGTCTCCGACCACCCGTTGTTCGGCCTGGAGCACATCCTGTCCGACAAGGCGGACGCGGGCATCTCCCAGCTGACCGGCGGTGACTATTCCGACGGCTCCGTGGTCACCATCGGCGGCATCATCTCCGGCCTGCAGCGCAAGATGACCAAGCAGGGCAACGCCTGGGCCATCGCCACCGTCGAGGACCTCGCCGGTTCGATCGAGTGCATGTTCTTCCCCGCGACCTACCAGCTCGTCTCGACGCAACTCGTCGAGGACGCCGTGGTGTTCGTCAAGGGCCGCCTCGACAAGCGCGAGGACATCCCGCGGCTCGTCGCGATGGAGCTGATGATCCCGGACCTGTCGAACGCGGGCACCAACGCACCCGTGGTCCTCACCATCCCGGCGACCCGGGTCACCCCGCCGCTGGTCAGCCGCCTCGGCGAGGTCCTCAGCCACCACAAGGGCGACAGCGAGGTCCGGATCAAGCTCCAGGGGCCGACCAAGACCACCGTGCTGCGGCTGGACCGGCACCGGGTGAAGCCGGACCCGGCGCTCTTCGGCGACCTGAAGGTGCTGCTCGGGCCGTCCTGCCTGGCCGGGTGAGACCGGGCTCTTGACGCGTTCGAGGGGCGTACCCGGGATCGGGTACGCCCCTCGTGCATGTGCGTGGGCTCGACAACCCGTCACACAGACGTCAGTTGTGGCCGAAGCTGCGCTTTCGCTTGGCCGACGCCATCTCGCCGGGGGTCGCCTCGACCTCGGGCTGGGGCTCCGTCTGCGAGGCGGGGCTGCGGTCGGCCCGCTGACCACGCTCGGTCGGACGCTGCTGCTTACGGTCACGGTTCTTGTTCTTGGCCATGGTGATGCCTCCTGTGGGGGACTAGGGGCCAGGGCCGGGACCAGATTCACACAGGCCGACAACGATCGCATGTCGGACAATTACCGTGCGTGACAGGGGTGGTCGGAGAAGGAGGGCCCGAAACGCCACGCCGAAGATCGAGTTCCGGCCGTTAACCTCCGCGCCGTCGGGCAGACTCGAAGCGAGCCCGAAGCAAACCTCCTGGGAAGAGGGTGAGTCGCGTGGACCGCTGCATCGTCCTGGTGGACGCTGGGTATCTGCTGGGAGCCGCGGCGAGTCTCCTCGCCGGAGAGCCCTCGCGGTCCCGCATCACCGTCGACCACACCGCCCTCATCCAGGGCCTGCGCGAACGCGCCGAATCCGACACGCAGCAGCCGCTGCTGCGCATCTACTGGTTCGACGGCGCCCCCGACCGTGTCCCGCAGCCCGAGCACCGCAGGCTGCGCGTGATGCCCCGGGTCACCGTCCGGCTCGGCGCCCTGACCCGCAGCGACGGCCGCTGGGCGCAGAAGGGCGTGGACGCGGCGATGCACGCCGAGCTCACCGAGCTGGCCCGCAACCGCGCGTGCTCCGACGTCGTCCTCGTCACCGGCGACGGCGATCTGCTGCCCGGCATGATGGCCGCCAAGGAGCACGGCGTGGCCGTCCACCTGTGGGCCGTCCAGGCCGCCGACGGCGACTACAACCAGTCCGAGGACCTGGTCGCCGAGGCCGACGAGCGGCGCGTCCTGGACCGTACGTGGATCACCAAGGCCGTCCGCGCCAAGGACTTCACCGGCGTGTGCGCGCCGCAGCCCGCGCCCCGGCCGGAGATCGCCGCCATCCTCTCCGCGCCGCTGCCCGAGTCCGCCCTCGGAACCACGGCCGACCGGTCCGCCCCACAGCCCCGGCACCAGGAGGCCGGCCCCGGGCAGAACGGCACCGAGGAACGGGGGTCCGCCGCCAAAGGGGTCCCCACCCCCAAAGACCTGGCCGCCCTGCGCGCCCCCGGCACCCAGCCCGCCCAGCACCCCGCCTCCGCGACCCTCCGGTGGTCCTCCGACAAGGGCTGGGTCGACCGGCCCACGGCCGAGCCCCCCGAGGCCGCCTCGATGCCGACACTCGCCCAGCTGACCACGGCCGAGCAGCGGTGGGCCGACCGCGAGGAGGACATCACCACCGTCGGCGGTGACCCCTTCGAGGTGGGGCAGGTCTTCGCCCGGCGCTGGGTGGAGCGCCTCGGCGACCAGGCCCACCTGCCGAAACTGTCCGGGATGTACCCGCGCATCCCGCACCGCGTCGACGGGGAGCTGCTGCGTTACGCGGCCCGCTTCGGCCTGCTCGCCCACAAGGACGACCAGATCGACGAGCGCGACCGGTACGCCATCCGGGCCGGCTTCTGGCGGGAGATCAGCGTGCGCACGGGCGTGGAGCACCCACCCGTAGAGGCCTGAGTTCCTTGCCGGCGGATTTCCCGGTACGGACCGACCCGAGAGCGGACCGGGGTCGCCGACCCCGTAGTCTCGTCCCTTGTGAGTAAGCGCGCGGCACAGGCATTTCGGCACGATGGTGACGTCGTGTGCGCGGTGCGCGGGCTGACCAAGACCTATCCGGCGGTCCGGGGCCGGCGCGGCACTCCCGCGGCGCCCGAGGTCCGGGCCACGGACGACGTCACGCTGGACATCCGCCGCGGCGAGATCTTCGGCCTGCTGGGCCCGAACGGCGCCGGCAAGTCCACCCTCGTGCGCCAGCTGACCGGCCTGATGCGGCCCGACCGCGGCAGTGTGGAGATCCTCGGTCACGACATCGTGCGCCACCCCGAGCGGGCGGCGCGGATCCTCGCCTACCTCGGGCAGGAGTCGACCGCCCTGGACGAGCTGACCGTGTCGCTCGCGGCCGAGACCACCGGGCGGCTGCGCGGCCTGGACGTGCGGCAGGCGCGGGCCGAGCGGGACGCCGTCCTCGACGAGCTGGGCCTCGCGCCGCTCGCCGGGCGGCCGCTGAAGAAGCTCTCCGGGGGCCAGCGGCGTCTGGCGTGCTTCGCGGCGGCCCTGGTCGGGGAGCGGCCGCTGCTCGTGCTCGACGAGCCGACCACCGGCATGGACCCGGTGGCGCGCCGTGCCGTGTGGTCCGCCGTGGACCGGCGCAGGGCCGAGCGCGGCACGACCGTGCTGCTCGTGACGCACAACGTCATCGAGGCCGAGACGGTGCTGGACCGGGTGGCCGTCCTCGACCGGGGGCGGGTGATCGCCTGCGACACGCCCGCCGGACTCAAGGAGCGGGTCGCCGGTGAGGTGCGCGTCGACCTGGTGTGGCGGGACGCGGCTCCGCTGCACGTGCCCGAGGTGGCAGCCCTGAAGGACCGTGTCGTGGAGTCGGGCCGCCGCTGGACGCTCCGGCTCGGGCCCGAGGAGGCCCGGGCGGTCGTCGCGACCGTCACCGGCGGGACCGCGTTCGCCGCTCTGGACGACTTCACCCTGGCAGCGCCGAGCCTGGAGGACGTGTACCTCGCCCTCGGCGGTGCCGTGCAGCAGGGGCTGGTGAAGGCGTGAGCACCAGGGCGCCGGACGCGCGGGCCGTGAGCACACCGGCCGCAGGATCCGTACCGAACAGGCGACTGCCGCAATGGACCCGAGCGAAGGGGAGCAGCGCGACGTGAGTGTCGTACCCGCCGATGTCCTGCCGGGCAGTGCCCTGGCCGCTGAGAAGCCCGCCGCGGGCGCGGCCGAGCTCGGGCCCCGGGCGCGGCTGTGGCCCTCGCTGGCGGCCGTGTACCGGGCCCAGCTGTCCCGGGCGAGGGTGGCGCGGATCCCGCTGCTGTTCGTGGCGACCTTCCAGTCGGTCGGGATCATGATCCTGATGCGCGGGGTCGTGGACGACGGGGCGGAGGCACAGGCCGTCGTCGCCGGATCGTCGGTCCTGGTGGTCGCCTTCGTCGCGCTGAACCTCCTCGCCCAGTACTTCGGGCAGCTGCGGGCCAGCGGCGGGCTCGACCACTACGCGACGCTGCCCGTGCCGCCGGCGGCGGTGGTGCTGGGCGCGGCCGGCGCGTACGCGTCGTTCACCGTGCCCGGGACGGTCGTGACCGCGGTGTTCGGGTGTGTGCTGTTCGGGCTGCCGATGGCCCATCTGTGGGTCCTCATGGCCGTGATCCCGCTCGCGGGCGCCGCGCTCGCCGGGCTCGGCGCGGCGCTGGGGCTGCTCGCGCCCCGGCCGGAACTGGCCACGCTGCTGGGGCAGCTGGGCATGTCGGCGGCGCTCCTGCTGGGCGTGCTGCCGGCGGACCGGATGCCGGAGGTCGTGCGCTTCGCGCGGGACCTGCTGCCGTCGACGTACGGCGTGGAGGCCTTCGCGCGTACGTTCGGGCCGCATCCCGACTGGGCCTTCGTGCTCGGGGACCTCGCGGTGTGCGGGGCCGTGGGCGTCGTCTCGCTGGTCGTGGCGACCTGGGCGTACCGCCGGGCGGCCGTCCGTTGAGCGGGGAGCGGTCGTCCGGTGACGCGGCACACAGGCGGGCCTGGCACGATGGCAGGGTGACCGCACCACTGACTCCGCCCCCGCCGCCGCACGGACACTCCGCACAGGGTTCGTGGCAGCCGCCGGACGCCGGGCCTGCGGCTCCCGGGTCCCAGCACGCCGAACACGCCGGGCCCGGCTGGTACGGACAGGACGGCCCCGGAATGAAGACGGAACTGCGGGAGGCCGCGGTGATCGCCGTGGCCGTGGCGCTCGGCGGGGTGCTGCTCGGAGTGCTGTGGTGGTGGCTCGCGCCGCACGTGCCGCTGGTCGGCGACGTGGTGGAGAAGAGCTGGGTCGTCTACCTCAAGGACACCGAGGGCGAGCAGGGCATCGGTGTCGACGGCACCTTCACGATGCTCGGGCTGGGCTTCGGGGTCGTGAGCGCGCTCGTGGTCTTCCTGCTGCGTCGGCGCGGGGGTGTCCCGCTGGTGGTGGGGCTGGCCCTGGGAGGGCTTCTCGGGTCCTTGCTCGCCTGGCGGGTCGGGGTGTGGCTCGGGCCCACGGAGGATGTCATCGCCCACGCGCGGGAAGTGGGGCGGGGGGTGACGTTCTCCGCGCCGCTGAAGCTGGGAGCCAAGGGGGCGTTGCTGGCCTGGCCGTTCGCCGCGCTGGTGTTGCATCTCGGGCTCATGGCGTTGTTCGGGCCCCGGGATCCGGAACCCGAGCCGTATCACGAGCCGTATCAGGGGACGCCTGCTTCGTAGGGGCTCGGCGCCGGGCCGGGCGGCGCGTTGCGGTGCCGCTCTCCTCGGGACGGGTACCGCGCCCTCAGCGCCGGCGCCCGCGGCTCGGCGAGACCTAGGCGCGGCCGATCGGGGCCAGGACCGCCTCCGTCAGCTGCTGCAGGTCCTGCGGCGACAGCTCCACCTCCAGGCCCCTCCGCCCCGCCGACACGCAGATCGTCGCGTGGGCCGTGGCCGAGTCGTCCAGAACCGTCGGCAGGCGCTTGCGCTGGCCCAAGGGTGAGATGCCGCCCCTGACATAGCCCGTCGTGCGTTCCGCCTGGGCCGGGTCGGCCATGGTCGCGCGCTTGCCGCCCACGGCCGCCGCCAGGGCTTTCAGATCCAGTTGGCCCGCCACCGGGACCACCGCGACCGTCAGGGTGCCGTCGACGTCCGCGACCAGGGTCTTGAACACGCGGTCGGGGGAGACGCCCATGGCCTCGGCCGCCTCCTCGCCGTAGGAGGGGTGCGCGGGGTCGTGGTCGTAGGAGTGGACCGTGTAGGCCGCACCCGCCGCCGTGAGGGCCACCGTCGCGGGAGTGCCGCCCGGCTGTTGCTGCTTCTTCGCCTTCTTCGCCATGCCGATCCGCTCAGTTGAGGCTCATCGGGCCGCGTGTCAGCTCCGAGGCCGGCAACGACGGCAGACTACGGATGATCGCCGTCTCGGAGCGAAGGAGTTTCAGCTCGTCGCGCAGGCGGGACGCGGTGTCCGGGGACTGGAGCAGGCGCTGTTTGGTCGGGGTGTCCAGCATCATGGCGGCCGCCACGAGGTACGACACCACGCCCGGCTCGTCCGGCAGGTCGGCCCCCGTCGCCAGGGACCGTTCCCGCGCCCCGGCCAGCCGCTTCTGGTACTGGCGGAAGGAGCGCAGCACCCCCTCCGCCAAGGGCGCGGCCTCGTCGCCCGGCTCCTCCTCCAGCGGCTCCAGCTCGGCCGTCAGGAAGGGCCCGGACGCCTCGACCGACAGCAGCTTCACCCGGGTCGTGCCGGTCGCCAGCACCTCGAAGGAGCCGTCGGTGCGCTCCCGGATCGTCGCCGCGTCCGCGATACAGCCCACCTTGTGGAACGCCTTCACGGGGTCCGCGCCGAAACCGGCCGCCGGCCCCCGCTCGGGCACGGCCGTCGGGTCGGGCATGCCGGGCGCGGTCGAGGCCACCTCGTGGCCGTCGCGGATCGCCACGACGGCGAACCGGCGCGGCTCGTCCTCGGGCGTCTTCAGCAGCTCGCGCATCATGGCGCGATACCGCTCCTCGAAGACGTTGAGCGGCAGCACGAGCCCCGGGAACAGCACCGAGTTCAGGGGGAAGAGGGGAAGCCGGACGGTGGTCACGACGCAAAAGCCTAATGGTCGCCGGGACGGACTCGACCGCCCCGTTCACTCCGCGGATGCCCGGACGGGTCCCCGGCTGCCCCGACCGCCCCCGCCAGGATGTCCTCGCGTACCCGCAGGAAGTGACCGAGCGGGTCGTCCGACACCTGGTCCCAGGGGAAGGAAGTGGCGTACGGGCCGTTCAGGCGCAGCTGCTCGGCGGCATCCGCCCAGCGCTCCAGGCGCACCAGGACGAAGACCAGCAGGTTCCGCATCCGGGCCGGCCAGGGGTCGGCCGCCGGCAGCAGCGGGGACAGCGCGATCGCGCGGTCGGCCGCCGCGTCCAGTCGCTCGCGCGGCACCTCGGGCCCGCACCGGTCGGTGAGGTAGCCGAAGGCCGCCCGCAGCGGCAGGGCCTGCACGAGCGCGTCGGCGGGAGCGTCCTGGGCGGCCCGATCGGCGAAGTCGAAGCACTCGTGGTGCGAGCCGTGCCAGTAGGTGGCCAGGTAGCGCAGGGCCGCCACATGGCAGCCGTAGTGGTGCGGGGCACGGCGTACGGCCGCCGCCCACAGCTCCTCGAAGTACGTGTGCCCGGCCTGGGCGCCCCGGGCGTGGTCGAGCGCGAGCCGCCACGGCACGGGGTCCCGCTGGTCACCCCGGGCGGCGGCCGTGATCAGCGGGCTCACCTCGCGCAGCAGCTCGGCCCGGGCCGGTGACTGCCAGGCACGGTCCACCGCCAGCTGGGCCCCCAGCAGCAGCGCGTCGGGGTCCTGCGGGGCGATGGCGAGCCAGGCGTCCAGCCACTCGGGCCGCGAGCGGGCGAAAGCGGCCAGCCGGGTCACGTACCGGTCGCGCCGCTCCCACTCGCAGGCCGCGCGGGTGGCGAGGAGCAGGGTCGCGGCCGGCCCGTGGTCGCCCCGGGCGGCGGCGACCAGCGCCGGACTCAGCCGGGCGTCGGGCGCGTCGAGCAGCACCTCGTCGTCGGCGCACGGCTCGCCGACGAGGTGGGGGGAGGGCCTTGCCATCCGGCTCGCGCGGATGAACGGGAGCTGCATTGCCATGGTGCCGACCATTGAAAGTCGGCTGGTCATGACGGCGCCAGACTGTTCATGGAACCTACGGAAAGTTGTACATCCGATGGTCAAGAGAACGTAAAACCGTGACAGTTCGATAACTGTGGTCACACCAGCACCATCAGTTGCGCCGCAGGAGCCGCGTCGCCCCCGCCGCCACCGTCGTCGCCAGGATCCAGCCGAGCAGGATCATCGCCGTCGCCAGCCACTGCCAGGGCCCCCGCAGCTGCCAGAAGCCCACCTGGCCCAGGTCGATGACCGGCAGCAACAGATCGAGGGTGAAGAGCGTGGGGTTCCACTCCGGATGTTCGCCCCGCTTCATCGGCGGATGGCCGGCCTGGGCGAAGGCGAAGGAGCCCGCCGCCCACAGCACCGCCATCCACACGGCGGCCCGGCCCGGCCGGTATCCGTAGGCGACCGTCCAGTCCTGCGCGTAACCCCACAGCTTGGCCGCCGTCGGCAGACTCTCGCGGTGCCGGCGCTGCTTGGCGAGCAGCACCTCACGGGCGTCCTCGTCCTCCCCGCCGGCCCGCAGCACGGACGCGAGACGCTCGTACGGTTCCGGGTTGTACTCGGCGGTCGCCGCGGTCACCCAGTCCAGCCGCTCGGCCAGGGGGAACGGCCCGCGCGGCACCAGGTTCTCGTAGGCGAAGCCGCCCATGTGCAGCCGCCCCGGGCCCGGCCACGCGTCCGCCCGGTCCATCAGGTTGACGACCTTCGCCCCGGACAGCACCACCCGCCCCCGCACCGGCTGCTCCCCGAGAAACCGCAGTTCCGGCGTCTGCACCCGGCGCAGCGACAGCTCCTGGTCATCCGTGAGAGTGAACCGGGCCCGCTCGAAGTCGACGGCGTCGCCGAACCGGCCGTCGTCCAGACGGATGCCGCCCTCGCAGGCGAAGCGCTGGATCCGCGTCCCCTGCGCCGGGGTCATCCCGCTCATCGCCTGGGCGCCGACCCCCGCCGGCGTCAGATAGAGACTGCGCTCGACGGTCAGCTGCGGGGCGTTCAGCGCGAGCCGCTCGTACGGGTTGGACAGCCGCGCCCCGCGCAGGCTCAGGGAGACGCCGACGGTCGCGGCACGCAGGCTCAGCTCGCCGTGCGACGACAGCAGCTCGGCCTGTAAGTCCTGGCCGACGGTCATGCCGTCCGCGGCGATCGACCGGCCGCTGTGGTCCCGGTGCACGATCGCCTGGTTGAGCATCAGGTCCGTGCCGATCTGCGCGTCCGTGAGCCGGATGCCGTGGTGGAAGCGGCAACGCGGCAGATGCAGATCGCCCTCGGTGTGCACCCGGGCCGCCTCCAGCCGGGGCACCGAGCAGTCCACCATCCGCAGCGTCGTGAAACGGGCCTCCGGCAGCAGCACGTCCTGCTCGAAACGGCACCGGCGCATCTCGACGTACGGCACCACCGTGCCGCCCGCGAGGTCCAGGGAGCCGCTGACCTGCACGCCCATCAGCTTCAGCGACGACACGCGGCCGGCCAGGGCGGGCGGGCCGTCCAGCAGCAGCCAGCACACGATCCGGGCCCGCACGGTCCGTTCCGCACCCCAGGGGTGGCCGCCGTGCGGATCGTCCACCACGGCGTCGCCGCTGCTCAGGTCGTACACGGTGCCGTTGCGGAAGGCCTGCCACATGCCGGCCTCGGCCGCGGTCAGGTCCTCGGGCAGCTCCCCGGCGCGGACGCCGGCCCCCTCGGTCACAGCGCTTCCTTCCTCCCCCGCCTACTCGCCGGTCACTTCCTCGTACACCTGTTCATGCCCGCTGTGTGACCCCCCGAACACTCCACGTAAGGGTGATCTTCAGGCTGCCTGCCGCGTTCTGTATCAGCCATTGATACGCGCGGACGACGCCTCACCGGGGTCTGAGAGAATTGGGGACGTGATCTCCCGAATCGACCTGCGTGGCGACGCCCTTCCCGAGGGACCCGCCCTGCGCGACCTGCTGCCCCGAGCCGACTTCGACGTTGCGGCCGCCCTGGAGAAGGTGCGTCCGATCTGCGAGGACGTGCATCATCGGGGTGACGCGGCGCTGATCGACGCCGCCGAGCGGTTCGACGGGGTCAGGCTCGAGCAGGTGCGCGTGCCGGCCGCCGCGCTCACCCGTGCGCTGGAGGAGCTCGACCCGGCCGTGCGCGCGGCCCTGGAGGAGTCCATCCGCCGCGCCCGGGTCGTCCACCGCGCACAGCGCCGCGAGACGCACACCACCCAGGTGGTGCCCGGCGGCACCGTGACCGAGAAGTGGGTGCCGGTGGACCGCGTCGGGCTCTACGCGCCAGGCGGCCGGTCCGTGTACCCGTCCTCCGTGATCATGAACGTGGTGCCCGCGCAGGAGGCCGGCGTCGGATCCGTCGCGCTCGCCTCGCCCGCCCAGGCCGACTTCGGCGGCCTGCCGCACCCGACGATCCTCGCCGCCTGCGCGCTGCTCGGCGTCGACGAGGTGTACGCGGCCGGCGGCGCCACGGCCGTCGCCATGTTCGCCTACGGCACCGAGTCCTGCGCGCCCGCGAACATGGTCACCGGCCCCGGCAACATCTGGGTCGCCGCCGCCAAGCGCTACTTCACCGGCAGGATCGGCATCGACGCCGAGGCCGGCCCGACCGAGATCGCGGTCCTCGCCGACGACACGGCCGACCCGGTGCACGTCGCCTCCGACCTGATCAGCCAGGCCGAGCACGACCCGCTGGCCGCCGCCGTCCTGGTCACCGACTCGGTCGACCTCGCCGACGCGGTCGAGAAGGAGCTGGAGCCGCAGGTCGCCGCCACCAAGCACGTCGACGACCGGATCGTCCCGGCCCTGTCGGGCAGGCAGTCCGCGATCGTGCTGGTCGACGGAGTCGACGAGGGCCTGAAGGTGGTCGACGCGTACGGCGCCGAGCACCTGGAGATCCAGACCGCCGACGCCGCCGCCGTCGCCGACCGCGTCCGCAACGCCGGCGCGATCTTCATCGGCCCCTGGGCCCCGGTGTCCCTCGGCGACTACGCGGCCGGCTCCAACCACGTCCTGCCCACCGGCGGCTGCGCCTGCCACTCCTCGGGCCTGTCCGTCCAGTCCTTCCTGCGCGGCATCCACATCGTCGACTACACGCAGGACGCGCTGGCCGAGGTCGCGCACCACGTGGTGACGCTGGCGGAGGCGGAGGACCTGCCCGCGCATGGCGCGGCGATCAAGGCCAGGTTCGGCTGGAAGGTGCCCGAGAGCAAGTGAACGACGTACGCATCGACGACCTCCCCGTACGGGACGAGCTGCGCGGCAAGTCCCCCTACGGCGCGCCCCAGCTGGACGTCCCCGTACGGCTGAACACCAACGAGAACCCGTACCCGCTGCCCGAGCCGCTGGTCGAGCGGATCGCCGAGCGGGTCCGTGAGGCCGCCCGGAACCTCAACCGCTACCCCGACCGGGACGCGGTCGAGCTGCGCACACGGCTGGCCGAGTACCTCACCGACACCTCCGGCCACGAGGTCGGCGTGGCCAACGTCTGGGCGGCCAACGGCTCCAACGAGGTCCTCCAGCAGCTGCTGCAGACCTTCGGCGGACCGGGCCGCACGGCCATCGGCTTCGAGCCTTCGTACTCGATGCACGGCCTCATCTCGCGCGGCACCGGCACGGGCTGGATCTCCGGCCCCCGCAACGAGGACTTCACGATCGACCTCGCCGCCGCCGAGAAGGCGATCGCGGAGAACCAGCCGGACGTCGTCTTCATCACCACCCCCAACAACCCCACCGGCACGGCCGTCCCGCCCGAGACGGTCCTCGCGCTGTACGAGGCCGCGCAGGCCGCCAAGCCGTCGATGGTCGTCGTCGACGAGGCGTACATCGAGTTCAGCCACGGCGACTCGCTGCTGCCCCTGATCGAGGGCCATCCCCACCTCGTCGTCTCCCGCACGATGTCGAAGGCGTTCGGCGCGGCGGGCCTGCGCCTGGGCTACCTCGCGGCGCACCCGGCCGTCGTCGACGCCGTCCAGCTGGTCCGGCTGCCCTACCACCTGTCGGCCGTCACCCAGGCGACCGCCCTGGCCGCCCTGGAACACACCGGCACCCTGCTGGGCTACGTCGAGCAGCTCAAGGCCGAACGAGACCGCCTGGTCACCGAACTGCTCGCCATCGGCTACGAGGTGACCGCGTCGGACGCGAACTTCGTGCAGTTCGGCCGCTTCGAGGACTCCCACGAGACCTGGCGGAAGATCCTCGACCGGGGCGTCCTTGTCCGGGACAACGGCGTGCCCGGCTGGCTCCGGGTCACCGCCGGAACCCCCGAAGAGAACGACGCGTTCCTCGACGCGGTACGTGAACTGAAGAAGGAGCAGAGCGCATGAGCCGCGTAGGCCGCATAGAGCGGGTGACCAAGGAGACCTCGGTCCTCGTCGAGATCGACCTCGACGGCACCGGGAAGACCGACATCAAGACCGGCGTCGGCTTCTACGACCACATGCTCGACCAGCTCGGCCGGCACGGTCTGTTCGACCTGACCGTGAAGACCGAGGGCGATCTGCACATCGACTCGCACCACACCATCGAGGACACCGCCCTCGCCCTCGGCGCCGCCTTCAAGCAGGCCCTCGGCGACAAGGTGGGCATCTACCGCTTCGGCAACTGCACGGTCCCGCTGGACGAGTCCCTCGCCCAGGTCACCGTCGACCTGTCCGGCCGCCCCTACCTCGTGCACACCGAGCCCGAGAAGATGGCGCCGATGATCGGCGAGTACGACACCACCATGACCCGGCACATCCTGGAGTCCTTCGTGGCCCAGGCGCAGATCGCGCTGCACGTGCACGTGCCCTACGGACGCAACGCGCACCACATCGTGGAGTGCCAGTTCAAGGCGCTCGCCCGGGCCCTGCGGTACGCGTCCGAGCACGACCCGCGCGCGGCCGGCATCCTCCCCTCCACGAAGGGCGCCCTGTGAACGGCACCTCGACCCTGCTGATCGTCGTCGGTCTGTTCCTCGTCGGCGGGATCTACTCCTTCGTCAAGCAGAAGATGCCCAAGGGCCTGATCGTGCTGCTGTCGATCGGCGCCGCGATGTGCCTGGCGGCCGGTGTCGTGAGGCTGGAGGTGTGGAATTGAGCGGCCCCCGCAAGCAAGTGGTGGTCTTCGACTACGGCTTCGGCAACGTCCGTTCCGCCGAACGCGCCCTCGCGCGCGCGGGAGCCGACGTCGAGATCACGCGCGACTACGACAAGGCCATGAACGCCGACGGCCTGCTGGTGCCCGGCGTCGGCGCCTTCGCCTCCTGCATGACGGGCCTGCGCGAGGCACGGGGCGACTGGATCGTCGAGCGCCGGCTGTCCGGCGGCCGCCCGGTGATGGGCATCTGCGTCGGCATGCAGATCCTCTTCGCGCGCGGCATCGAGCACGGCGTGGAGAGCGAGGGCCTCGACGAGTGGCCCGGCTCGGTCGAGCCGCTGCAGGCCGAGGTCGTGCCCCACATGGGCTGGAACACCGTGGAGGCGGCACCCGGTTCGCAGCTGTTCGCCGGCCTCGACGCGGACGCCCGCTTCTACTTCGTGCACTCCTACGCCGTCCACGACTGGTCGCTGGAGACGCACAACCCGGCGATGACGGCCCCCAAGGTCACCTGGTCCACCCACGGCAAGCCGTTCGTCGCCGCCGTCGAGAACGGCGCCCTGTGGGCCACGCAGTTCCACCCCGAGAAGTCCGGCGACGCCGGAGCCCAGCTCCTCACCAACTGGATCGGAACACTGTGAGCAAGCTCGAACTCCTCCCCGCCGTGGACGTCCGGGACGGCCAGGCCGTCCGTCTGGTGCACGGCGAGTCCGGCTCGGAGACCTCCTACGGCTCCCCGCTGGAGGCCGCCCTCGCCTGGCAGCGCTCCGGCGCCGAGTGGCTGCACCTGGTCGACCTGGACGCCGCGTTCGGCACCGGCGACAACCGTGAGCTGATCGCCGAGGTCGCCCGGGCCATGGACATCAAGGTGGAGCTGTCCGGCGGCATCCGCGACGACGACACCCTCGCCGCCGCACTCGCCACCGGCTGCAAGCGCGTCAACCTGGGCACGGCCGCCCTGGAGACGCCGGAGTGGGTCGCCAAGGTCATCGCGGAGCACGGCGACCAGATCGCCGTCGGTCTCGACGTCCGCGGCACCACCCTGCGCGGCCGCGGCTGGACCCGCGACGGCGGCGACCTCTACGAGACGCTGGCGCGCCTCGACAAGGAGGGCTGCGCCCGGTACGTCGTCACCGACATCGCCAAGGACGGCACGCTCCAGGGGCCCAACCTGGAACTGCTGAAGAACGTCTGCGCCGCCACCGACCGTCCGGTCGTGGCCTCCGGCGGGGTCTCCTCGCTCGACGACCTGCGGGCCATCGCCGACCTCGTCCCGCTCGGTGTCGAAGGAGCCATCGTCGGGAAGGCGCTGTACGCGAAGGCGTTCACCCTTGAAGAGGCCTTGGAGGCTGTGTCGTCATGACCGTACGGCGTGTGCAGAGCGGAAGTCCCTGGGAAGAGTCCGTCGGTTTTGCACGCGCCGTCGAGGCGGGTGACCGTGTGCTGGTCGCGGGCACGACCGCCTTCAAGGGCGACGTGCTCTACGGCGAGGGCGACCCGTACGAGCAGGCCAAGGTGGCCTTCACCACCGCCCTGGAGGCGATCGGCGAGCTCGGGCTCGCACCCGAGTCCGTGATCCGCACCCGTGTGTATCTGGCGCACGCCCGGGACGTCGACGCGGTGGGCCGTGCCCACAAGGAACTGTTCGACACCGTGCGCCCGGTCACGACCCTGCTGATCGTGCAGGGCTTCATCGACTCCCGGGTCCTGGTGTCGGTCGAAGTGGAAGCATTCAGAGGGACACCTTCCGAAGAGCACTAGAGGAGCACGATTCATGACCCTGGCGGTCCGAGTCATCCCCTGCCTGGACGTGGACAACGGCCGGGTCGTCAAGGGCGTCAACTTCCAGAACCTGCGCGACGCGGGCGATCCCGTCGAGATGGCCAAGGTGTACGACGCCGAGGGCGCCGACGAGCTGACGTTCCTGGACATCACGGCCTCGTCGGGCAACCGCGAGACCACCTACGACGTCGTGCGCCGCACGGCCGAGCAGGTGTTCATCCCGCTCACGGTCGGCGGCGGTGTCCGCACCGCCGAGGACGTGGACAAGCTGCTGCGGGCCGGAGCGGACAAGGTCGGCGTCAACACGGCAGCGATCGCCCGCCCGGAGCTCATCCGTGAGATCGCCGAGCGCTTCGGCCGCCAGGTCCTGGTCCTGTCGGTGGACGCCCGCCGCACCGAGTCGGGCTCCTTCGAGGTGACCACCCACGGCGGCCGCCGCTCCGCCGGCATCGACGCCGTCGAATGGGCCCACCGGGCCGCGGAACTGGGCGCGGGCGAGATCCTGCTCAACTCGATGGACGCGGACGGCACCAAGGACGGCTACGACCTGGAGATGATCCGGGCCGTCCGCAAGCACGTCACGGTCCCCGTCATCGCCTCGGGCGGCGCCGGCCGGCTGGGCGACTTCCCCCCGGCCGTCGAGGCCGGCGCGGACGCGGTCCTGGCCGCGTCGGTGTTCCACTTCGGCGACCTGCGGATCGGCCAGGTCAAGGACACGCTGCGGGAGGCGGGGCACCCGGTGCGGTGACGCCGGCCCCGACCGTCGAGAGCCCCGGCCGCGTGCTGCGATCGGGGCTCTCGGCATTCCCGCTCAGATCCCGAGCTGCTTCGTCTCGTTGAGTTTCGCGATCGCGTTCTCGTCGCCGTCCAGATCGACCTTGGCCGCGCTCTGCCGGCCGTAGGAGAACAGCACCAGCTCGGACGGCTCGCCGGTCACCGTGACCACCGGCGTGCCGCGGTGGGCGACCGCCGTCTGGCCGTCGGGGCGGCGCAGGACCAGGCCCGTCGGGACGCCGCGGCCCATCAGACGGGCGGTGCGCTCCAGGCGGGACCACAGGGCGTCCTGGAAGACCGGGTCGAGATCGCGCGGAGACCAGTCGGGCTGGGCGCGGCGGACGTCCTCGGTGTGGACGTAGAACTCGATGATGTTCGACGCCTCGTCGACCGGCTTGAGGGAGAAGGGGGAGAACCGCGGGGGGCCCGTACGGATCAGCTGGATCAGCTCCTCGTACGGCTTGTCGGTGTACTCCGCCATCACCTTGTCCAGGCGGGGCGCGAGCTGCTTGATCAGCATCCCGCCGGCGGCGTCCGGGCGGCGCTCGCGCACCACCACGTGCGCGGCGAGGTCCCGGGTTTTCCAGCCCTCGCACAGGGTGGGCGCCTCCGGACCCGCGGTCTCCAACAGGTCGGCGAGGAGAAGTCGTTCACGCTTGGCATGGGTCGACATGAAGGCCAGCCTACGGCCGGCATCCCGCTCGGCCCAGCGGACGTGCCGTTCCCGGCCGCCGGAGGGTCCGCACAGTGGACACCGCGCCGGTCCGGCCGGAGGCGCGCGGCACAATGGTCACCATGACCAGCACGCCCAGCCAACTGGACCCGGAGATCGCCGCGCGCCTCAAGCGCAGCCCCGACGGCCTCCTGCCCGCCATCGCCCAGCAGTACGACACCGGAGAGGTGCTGATGCTCGGCTGGATGGACGACGAGGCGTTGCACCGCACCCTGACCACCGGCCGGTGCACGTACTGGTCGCGCAGCCGCCGGGAGTACTGGGTCAAGGGCGACACCTCCGGTCACTTCCAGTGGGTGAAGTCCGTCGCCCTGGACTGCGACGCCGACACCGTGCTCGTCAAGGTCGACCAGATCGGCGCCGCCTGCCACACCGGCGCCCGCACCTGTTTCGACGAGGACGTGCTCATCGAGAACGGCGGCTCGGACCGCCCCGCCCGGGATCAGTAAGGTCAGCGGCCATGGACCTCGAGACGTTCCGCAAGCTCGCCACCGACCGGCGGGTCATCCCCGTCACCCGCAAGCTCCTCGCCGACGGCGACACCCCGGTCGCGCTCTACCGCAAGCTCGCCGCCGAGCGGCCCGGCACCTTCCTGCTGGAGTCCGCGGAGAACGGCCGCTCGTGGTCCCGGTACTCCTTCGTCGGCGTGCGCTCCGCGGCGACGCTGACCGCACGCGACGGCCAGGCCCACTGGCTCGGCGCCCCTCCCGTCGGCGTCCCCACGGACGGCGACCCCCTCGCCGCGCTGCGCGCCACCATCGAAACCCTGCACACGCCCCACCAGGAGGGCATGCCGCCCTTCACCGGCGGCATGGTCGGCTACCTGGGCTACGACATCGTCCGCCGCCTGGAGAAGATCGGCCCCGGCGAGCGCGACGACCTCAGGCTGCCCGAGCTGACCATGCTCCTCACCAGCGACCTCGCCGTCATGGACCACTGGGAGGGCTCGGTCCTGCTGATCGCCAACGCGATCAACCACAACGACCTGGAGACGGGCGTCGACGAGGCCCACGCCGACGCCGTCGCCCGCCTCGACGCGATGGAGGCCGACCTCTCCCGCCCGGTCGCCCAGCCCCCGGCCGTCCTCCCGCCCTCCGAGCTCCCCGAGTACACCGCGCTGTGGGGCGGCCCCGACTTCCAGGTGGCCGTCGAGGACATCAAGGAGCGCATCCGCGCCGGCGAGGCCTTCCAGGTGGTCCCCTCCCAGCGCTTCGAGACGCCGTGCACCGCGAGCGCGCTGGACGTCTACCGGGTCCTGCGGGCCACCAACCCGTCCCCGTACATGTACCTGTTCCGCTTCGACGGGTTCGACGTCGTCGGCTCGTCCCCCGAGGCCCTGGTCAAGGTCGAGGACGGCCGGGCCATGGTGCACCCCATCGCCGGCACCCGCTGGCGCGGCGCCACCCCCCAGGAGGACCAGGCCCTCGCCGACGAGCTGCTCGCCGACCCCAAGGAACGCGCCGAGCACCTCATGCTCGTCGACCTGGGGCGCAACGACCTGGGGCGGGTCTGCGAGCCGGGCTCGGTCGAGGTCGTCGACTTCATGTCCGTCGAGCGGTACTCGCACGTCATGCACATCGTCTCGACCGTGACGGGCCGCGTCGCCCCGGGCCGCACCGCCTTCGACGTCCTCACCGCCTGCTTCCCGGCCGGCACCCTCTCCGGCGCCCCGAAGCCCCGCGCCATGCAGATCATCGACGAACTCGAACCGTCCCGCCGCGGCCTCTACGGCGGCTGCGTCGGCTACCTCGACTTCGCCGGTGACTCCGACACCGCCATCGCCATCCGCACGGCCCTCCTGCGCGACGGCACCGCCTACGTCCAGGCCGGCGCGGGCATCGTCGCCGACTCCGACCCGGTCGCCGAGGACACCGAGTGCCGCAACAAGGCGGCCGCGGTACTGCGGGCCGTCCACACGGCGAACCGGCTCGGAAAGGCCTGAGATGAACCCCGGGTGACGGTTCGCCCGGGCTTCAGGCGATAGTGGGGTACGTGACTGCTGTACCTCACCCCCGTTCCGAAGCCCCCGGATCCGCCCGGGCCGGCCGCCTGAGCCTCGCCGTCGCGCTGCTGAGCGGCGCCCTCGGCGCTGCCGTGGCCCTGCTCGCCACCCGGCAGCAATGGTCGCAGGGCACCGCGACGGTGGCCGGCGGCGCCTTCCCCCTGACCGCCAAGGGCAGCGACGTCACGGGCGTACCCGCGGCGCTCGCCATAGTGGGCCTCGCCGCGCTCGTCGCCGTGTTCGCGGTCCGCCGCGCCGGCCGCCTGGTCGTCGCCGCGCTGCTGGCGCTCTCCGGCGTCGGCATCGTCGCCGCGGCCCTGCTCGGCGCCTCCGACAGCGCCGCGCTCGACGAACAGGCCGCGCAGGCCTCCGGCGACACCTCGGCCTCCGTCGACGCCCTCAGCCACACCGCCTGGCCGTACGTCGCGGTCGTCGGCGGCGTCCTGATCCTCCTGGCCGGGCTCCTCGCCCTGCGGTACGGCCGGCTGTGGCCCGGCATGTCCGGCCGCTACGAGCGGTCCGGCACCCCCCAGCCGCGCCGCAAGGCCCCCGCCGTCGACCCCGACCGGCCCGAGGACCTGTGGAAGGCGCTCGACCGCGGCGAGGACCCGACCGGGGCCTGAGCCCACCCGGGCGACCGGTTCGGCCGGGGGAGCACCCCCGCTCACCCCGCACGCGCGCGTGCGGGACAATGGGCCCGAGCGTCCTGCTCAGACACGCACACAGCAACGAGGAGCAAGCAATGGCGGGCAGCAGCCACGGTCACACCCCGGCCGCCTGGACCGGTGTCACGATCGCCTTCATCGGTTTCTGCGTCTCGGGCGCGTTCATGGTGCTGGACCAGCCGGTGGGCTTCTGGGCGGGCATGGTGGTCGTGCTGCTCGGCGGTGTCGTCGGCGGCATCATGCGGATGATGGGCCTGGGCCAGCCCAAGGACCTGCACCAGCCGCACCGGATGACGGGCGACCGCGAGCCGGCGCGCGCCGAGGGCTGACCCCCGCGGAACACCCTGGTCGCACGAGGGGCGGCCGGCACTCGGGTGCCGGGACCGCCCCTCACGCGCGTGCGAGGCACAATGCATACCGTGAACGTCCAGAGCCCAAGGGTGACGCCGAGCGTCCAGAGCCGTCTGGCCGTCCCCGCCGGGGTGCTCGCGGCCGTCGCCGCCGCCTTCGCCTACGTGGGCGCCGTGGACCCCAACGAGCCCGGCCACTACCCCGTCTGCCCGCTGTTGCGCTACACCGGCCTCTACTGCCCCGGCTGCGGCGGACTGCGCAGCGCGCACGCCTTCGTCCACGGGGACTTCCTCACGGCCTTGCACGCCAACGCGCTCGCGACCCTCGGCTATCTGGGCTTCGCCGTGCTGTGGACCGTATGGGTGGTCCACGCGGTCCGCGGGCGCCCGCTGCGGATCGACCCCCGCCCGGGGCTGGTCTGGAGCCTCGGCGCGTTGCTGCTGGTCTTCTCCGTCGTCCGAAACCTGCCCTTCGGCGGCTGGCTCCATCCTTGATCGATTACGTAGGTCCAGGTAGTGGGATCGGCGTCAACCGGATGCGGGGCCTACGCCCCGCTGCGGATACCATCGCAGTGACCATCGGTTTTCCGATCGGTCGCTGGAACGGTCAAGAGTCTGGAAGGGGGCCGCTCGCGTGAGTGTGCTCGACGAGATCATCGACGGAGTCCGTGCCGACCTCGCGGAGCGGCAGGCGCGCGTCAGCCTCGACGAGCTCAAGGAGCGCGCGGCGAAGGCTCCCGCGGCCAAGGACGGCGTGGCCGCACTGCGCGGCGACGGTGTCAAGGTCATCTGCGAGGTCAAGCGCTCCAGCCCGTCCAAGGGCGCGCTGGCCGCGATCGCCGACCCGGCCGGTCTCGCCGCGGACTACGAGGCGGGCGGCGCGGCCGTCATCTCCGTCCTCACCGAGGAGCGGCGCTTCGGCGGCTCGCTCGCCGACCTGGAGGCGGTCCGCGCCCGGGTGGACATCCCGGTCCTCCGCAAGGACTTCATCGTCACGTCGTACCAGCTGTGGGAGGCCCGCGCCTACGGCGCCGACGTCGTGCTGCTGATCGTCGCCGCGCTCGACCAGCCCGCCCTGGAGTCCCTCATCGAGCGCGCCGAGTCCATCGGGCTCACGCCGCTCGTCGAGGTGCACGACGAGGACGAGGTGGAGTGCGCGGTCGACGCCGGCGCCCGCGTGATCGGCGTCAACGCGCGCAACCTCAAGACCCTCGAGGTCGACCGCGGCACCTTCGAGCGGGTGGCACCGGAGATCCCCGACCACATCGTCAAGATCGCCGAGTCCGGCGTCCGCGGCCCGCACGACCTCATCGCCTACGCCAACGCCGGCGCCGACGCGGTGCTGGTCGGCGAGTCGCTGGTCACCGGCAAGGACCCCAGGACGGCCGTCTCGGACCTCGTCGCGGCCGGCGAGCACCCCGCCCTCCGGCACGGCCGGAGCTGATCACCGCTAAGCTTGCCCCGATGACTGCCACCCTGACGACCATGGACCGGTACGCCCGCCTCGCGCGCGGCTGCCGCCCCCGCGGTTGCCGCGCACCCGCCCGCCGGGTCCACGGCCGCCGCGTCCGGTACGTCATCGGTGACGAACCCGGCCAGGTCAACGGCATGCGATGGCAGCAGCGCTCCGTAAGGGGCGCGGGGAACTGCGCGACCAGCCCCCACGGGCCCGCGGCCAACTGACCATCCCCGCCCCCACGGCGAATAGTGATCAACACACACACTCACCGTGAGGTATTCGCATGCCCAGCCAGTTCTTCATCCCCGACCCCGAGGGTCAAACCCCCAGCCCCGACGGCTACTTCGGGGCCTTCGGCGGCAAGTTCATCCCCGAGGCCCTCGTCGCGGCCGTCGACGAGGTGGCCGTCGAGTACGACAAGGCCAAGCACGACCCGGAGTTCGCGAGGGAACTCGACGACCTCCTGGTCAACTACACCGGCCGCCCCAGCTCCCTCACCGAGGTGCCGAGGTTCGCCGAACACGCCGGTGGCGCACGGATCTTCCTGAAGCGGGAAGACCTCAACCACACCGGCTCCCACAAGATCAACAACGTCCTCGGCCAGGCCCTGCTCACCAAGCGCATGGGCAAGACCCGGGTCATCGCCGAGACGGGCGCCGGCCAGCACGGCGTGGCCACGGCCACCGCCTGTGCGCTGTTCGGCCTCGAGTGCACCATCTACATGGGTGAGATCGACACCCGGCGCCAGGCCCTCAACGTCGCCCGCATGCGCATGCTCGGCGCCGAGGTCATCGCCGTGAAGTCCGGCAGCCGCACGCTGAAGGACGCCATCAACGAGGCCTTCCGCGACTGGGTCGCCAACGTCGACCACACCCACTACCTCTTCGGCACCGTCGCCGGACCGCACCCCTTCCCGGCGATGGTCCGCGACTTCCACCGGGTCATCGGCGTCGAGGCCCGCCGCCAGCTCCTGGAGCGCGCCGGGCGCCTGCCCGACGCGGCCGTCGCCTGCGTCGGCGGCGGCTCCAACGCCATCGGCCTCTTCCACGCCTTCATCCCCGACAGCGACGTCCGCCTCATCGGCTGCGAGCCGGCCGGGCACGGCGTCGAGACCGGCGAGCACGCCGCGACCCTCACCGCGGGCGAGCCCGGCATCCTGCACGGCTCGCGCTCCTACGTCCTCCAGGACGACGAGGGCCAGATCACCGAGCCCTACTCGATCTCCGCCGGCCTGGACTACCCGGGCATCGGCCCGGAGCACTCCTATCTGAAGGACTCCGGACGCGGCGAGTACCGCGCCGTCACCGACGACGCGGCGATGCAGGCCCTGCGCCTGCTGTCGCGCACCGAGGGCATCATCCCGGCCATCGAGAGCGCCCACGCGCTGGCCGGCGCCCTCGAGGTCGGCAAGGAGCTCGGCAAGGACGGGCTGATCGTGGTCAACCTGTCCGGCCGCGGCGACAAGGACATGGACACCGCCGCCCGCTACTTCGGCCTGTACGACACCGACGCCGAGGTCGCCGCCGACGCGGACACCGACACCGCAGAGATCGAGGGGGACGCCAAGTGAGCGGGAACATCCAGCTGCTGGGCGACACCCTCGCCGCGGCCAAGTCCGAAGGACGCTCGGCCCTCATCGCCTACCTCCCGGCCGGGTTCCCCACCGTGGACGGCGGCATCGAGGCGATCAAGGCCGTCATCGACGGCGGCGCCGACGTCGTCGAGGTGGGCCTGCCGCACAGCGACCCCGTCCTCGACGGCCCGGTCATCCAGACCGCCGACGACATCGCCCTGCGCGGCGGCGTGAAGATCGCCGACGTGATGCGCACGGTCCGCGAGGCCCACGCCGCCACCGGCAAGCCGATCCTCGTCATGACGTACTGGAACCCCATCGACCGCTACGGCGTCGAGCGGTTCACCGCCGAGCTGGCCGAGGCGGGCGGCGCCGGGTGCATCCTGCCCGACCTGCCCGTGCAGGAGTCGACGCTGTGGCGGGAACACGCGGAGAAGCACGGTCTGGCCACCGTCTTCGTCGTCGCGCCCAGCAGCAAGGACGAGCGGCTCGCGCGGATCACCGCGGCGGGCAGCGGCTTCGTCTACGCCGCTTCCCTCATGGGCGTCACCGGCACCCGCGCCACCGTCAGTTCGCAGGCCCAGGGCCTGGTGGAACGCACCCGGGCCACGCGCGCCGACCTGCCCGTCTGCGTCGGGCTCGGCGTCTCCGACGCCACCCAGGCCGCCGAGGTCGCCGGCTTCGCCGACGGCGTGATCGTCGGTTCCGCCTTCGTCAAGGCGATGCTGGACGCCCCTGACGACGCGGCCGGTCTCGACGCCGTGCGCGCGCTCGCGGCCGACCTCGCCAAGGGCGTGCGCCGGCAGGCGTAAGAAACCGGGAAGTCATACAGGTCCCTCGTACGGGTGGACCTGGGGCCGGGGAGGCGCGGTGCGCCTCCCCGGTTCGTTTCCGGGGTGTGAGCGAGAAGAACCGTGAGGGAAAGCGCACCGCCCGGGAGAAGCTGGCGGTCGAGCGCGAGAAGCAGAAGTCCGCGGACAAGCGCCGGCGCGCGCTGATCGTGGGCGGGGCCGTCGTCGCCGTCCTGGGACTCGCGGCGGTGATCGGCGTCGTCGCGGCCAATGCCGGCAAGGACGACGGCAGCGAGGCCTCGGGCCCGGTCGTGGTGCCCTCGGGAGCTCAGGGCAAGGACAGCCTCGCCCTCCCGGTCGGCAAGGACAGCGCCAAGTCCACGCTCACGGTGTGGGAGGACTTCCGCTGCCCCGCGTGCAAGTCCTTCGAGACGGCGTACCGGCCGGTGATCCACGAGCTGACGGACGCCGGCGAGCTGAAGGTCGAGTACCACCTGGTCACCCTGATCGACGGCAACATGCGCGGCACGGGCTCCCGCAACGCCGCCAACGCGGCGGCCTGCGCCCAGGAGGCCGGGAAGTTCCCCGCGTACCACGACGTGCTCTTCGACAACCAGCCCTCGGAGGTCGACGACGCCTACGCCGACAACGCCAGGCTGATCGAGCTGGCCGGCAAGGTCGACGGTCTGGACACCCCTGCCTTCCGCACCTGTGTCGAGAAGGGCACGTACAACGGCTGGGTCGCCAAGTCCCACCAGGCGTTCAACAAGGGCGGCTTCTCGGGCACGCCGACCGTGCTGTTCGACGGCGAGAACATCTACCAGGACCGGACGATGACCCCGGCCAAGCTGAAGCAGATGGTGCAGGAGGCGAACAAGGGGTAAGGGTCATTCTCACGCCCCTGTTATGGACCCGTAGCCGGGCCGCCTGCCCCGGGCCCGGCGCGGCACGGTAGCGTCGACCTTGCCATGGAACTTGCCTTCATTCCCAGCCCGTCGCGCGGGGTGCTGTACCTCGGCCCCATTCCGCTGCGCGGCTACGCGTTCTGCATCATCATCGGCGTCTTCGTCGCGGTCTGGCTCGGCAACAAGCGCTGGATCGCCCGGGGCGGGCGGGCCGGCACGGTGGCCGACATCGCGGTCTGGGCCGTGCCGTTCGGCCTGGTCGGCGGCCGGCTCTACCACGTGATCACGGACTACGAGCTGTACTTCAGCGAGGGCCGTGACTGGGTGGACGCCTTCAAGATCTGGGAGGGCGGCCTCGGTATCTGGGGCGCGATCGCGCTGGGCGCGCTGGGCGCGTGGATCGGCTGCCGTCGCCGCGGCATCCCGCTGCCGGCCTACGCCGACGCCGTCGCGCCGGGCATCGCCTTCGCCCAGGCGATCGGCCGCTGGGGCAACTGGTTCAACCAGGAGCTGTACGGCAAGCCCACCGATCTGCCCTGGGCGCTGGAGATCACCTCCTCGTCGGACGGGCGGGTGCCGGGCACCTACCACCCGACGTTCCTGTACGAGTCGCTGTGGTGCATCGGTGTGGCGCTCCTGGTCATCTGGGCCGACCGCCGCTTCCGGCTCGGACACGGACGGGCGTTCGCGCTGTACGTCGCCGCGTACTGCGCGGGCCGGGGCTGGATCGAGTACATGCGCGTCGACGACGCCCACCACATCCTGGGCGTCCGCCTGAACGTCTGGACCGCGATCCTCGTGTTCCTGCTCGCGGTGACGTACCTGGTGGTGTCGGCGAAGAAGCGGCCCGGACGGGAGGACGTCGTGGAGCCGGGTGCGGATGCCTCCGGCGGCGAGAGCGACAGTGCCGAGCCGGCCGATGCGGCGGGCAAGGCCGACCGGGCCGAGGACGCCGGTGAGGACGACGAGCCCGCGGGCGAGGCCGAGGCGGACGGTGCCAGGAACGAGGCCGGATCGGGGAAGAAGACCTGACGGTCCGCCGCGATGGTGACGTGCCGAGGGCGCCCGGGACTCTCCCCGGGCGCCCTCGGCACGTCAGCGGTGGCGAGTCGTGGACAGCGTCGGGCCGTGGCCTTCGGCACGTCAGCGGCGGCGCGCCAGGGACAGGGTGCGCCGGGCCGCGCTGACCGTCGCCGCGTCGACGAAGCGGCCGTCCGGCAGAGCCTGGGCGCCCTGCTCGGCGGCGGCCGCCTTGAGGACCGTTTCCGCCTGCTCGATCTCCTGTTCACCGGGCAGATAGGCCCGCTCGATCACCGGCAGTTGGCGGGGGTGGATCGCGGCCCGGCCCAGAAAGCCCAGGGCACGGCCGTGCGCGCAGGACGCGGCCAGGCCCTCCTGGTCGTGGATGTCCGGGTGGACCGACTGAGCCGGTGGCGGCAGGCCCGCCGCGCGGGCGGCCACGACCACCCGGGAGCGGGACCAGTCCATGCCCGTGTCGTCGCGAACGCCGAGGTCGGCACAGAGGTCGGTTTCCCCGAGCGAGATGCCCCGCAGACGGGGGTGGGCGGTCGCGACGGCGTAGGCCTGCTCCACACCGAGCGCCGTCTCCAGGAGCGCGTACAGGTCGGTCCGGGCCGCGCGGCGGGCCACGAGGACGATCTCGGCGGCCGAGGTCACCTTGGGCAGCCGCAGCCCTGACAGGCCCGGCGCTCCCACGAGGGCGGCGATGTCCTGCCCGCCCCAGCCGCCCAGCGCGTTGACACGGACGTGGACCGGCACCGGGGGCCGGTCCGTGAGCAGCTCCGCGGTGGCGGCGCGAGCGTAGGCCTTGCGGTCGGGGGCGACCGCGTCCTCCAGGTCGACGACGACGACGTCGGCGCCGCTGATGAGGGCCTTCGCCACCACGTGGGGGCGGTCGCCCGGGGCATAGAGCCAGGTGAGCGGGTACGCCGTCACAGGGCGCCCTCCGCGCGCAGCGCCGCGAGATCGCCCGGGGTCAGGCCCAGTTCGGTGAGGACCTCCTCGGTGTCGGCGCCGTGCGGGCGGCCGGCCCAGCGGATCGCGCCGGGCGTGGCGGAGAGCCGGAAGAGGACGTTCTGCATGCGCAGCGGGCCCAGTTCGGGGTCGTCGACGGTGGTGATGGTCTCCAGGGCCTGGTACTGCGGGTCCGCCATCACGTCCCGGACGTCCTGGACCGGGGCCACCGCCGCCTCGGCCTTCTCGAAGGCGGCCAGGACGTCGGTGCGGGTGCGTGCGGCGATCCAGGCGCCGACCGCCTCGTCCAGGACGTCGGCGTGGCGGGCGCGGTCGGCGCCCGTGGCGAACCAGGGCTCGTCGATCAGTTCCGGGCGGCCGACCAGGTGCATCACGCGTTCCGCGACCGACTGGGCCGAGGTGGAGACGGCGACCCAGGTGCCGTCCGCGGTGCGGTAGACGCCCCGCGGGGCGTTGTTGGGGGAGCGGTTGCCGGTGCGGGGCTGGACGTGCCCGAGCTGGTCGTACCAGAGCGGCTGGGGGCCGAGGGCGGCCAGGATCGGCTCGATCAGGGCCGTGTCGACGACCTGGCCCTCGCCGGTGCGCTCGCGGGCGGCGAGCGCGGTCATCACGGCGTACGCCGTCGTCAGACCCGCGATGGAGTCGGCCAGGCCGAACGGCGGAAGGGTCGGGGGAGCGTCCGGTTCGCCGGTGATCGCGGCGAAGCCGCTCATCGCCTCGGCCAGGGTGCCGAACCCGGGCCGGTGCGCATAGGGGCCGAACTGGCCGAAGCCGGTGACGCGGGCCAGCACCAGTCGGGGGTTGACCGCCGACAGCTCGGGCCAGCCGAGGTCCCACTTCTCCAGGGTACCGGGGCGGAAGTTCTCGATGATCACGTCGGTGCGGGCGGCCAGGCGCAGGAGGGTGGCGCGGCCGCCGGGCTTCGACAGGTCGAGGGTCATGGTCCGCTTGTTGCGGCCCAGCATCTTCCACCACAGGCCGACGCCGTCCTTGGACGGGCCGTGGCCGCGGGAGGGGTCGGGCTTGCCCGGGTGCTCGATCTTGACGACCTCGGCGCCGAAGTCGCCGAGCAGGGTGGCGGCCATCGGGCCGGCGAAGAGGGTGGCGAGGTCGAGGACGCGGAGGCCGGTGAGGGGCGCGGTCGTGGACGCGGTCATGGGCGGCGGGTCTCCCGGTGCGTGAGGTGGGCGAGGGTGTCGAAGCCGATGCCGTTGAAGTCGCCGATGGACGTGGCCAGCCGGTTCTTCAGGGGTGCGGTCCAGCGGTCGGGGAGCGCCGCGGGGTGCCCGGCCAGCAGTCCGGTGATGCCGCCGGCCGTCGCGCCGTTGGAGTCGGTGTCCCAGCCCCCGCTCACAGCGCGGCAGACGGAGCCGGTGAAGTCGCCGTTCGCGTGGGTGAGGGCGGCGGCGATCAGAGCGGTGTTGGGGACGGCGTGCACCCAGTGGTGGGTGGCGGCGTGGGTGGCGTGCAGTGCGTCGACGACGGTGTCGAAGTCCTCGTGCTCGTGCGCGAGCCGCACGGCTTCGCGGACGGCCCGGGCGAGGCGGGAGCGCGGCGGGACGACGGTGAGGCCGGTACGGACACAGGTGTGGATGTCGTGGTCGCCGGTCGCGGCCGTCGCGATGACGGCCGCCGTGAACATCGCGGCGTAGACGCCGTTGGCGGTGTGCGTGAGGGTGGCGTCTCGGTGGGCCTGACCGGCTGCCGCGGCCGGGTCGCCGGGGTTGGTCCAGCCGTGGACGTCGGCGCGGATCAGGGCGCCGATCCATTCGCGGAACGGGTTGCGGTGACGGGCGGTGCGCGGGGGCTCCAGGCCGGTCAGCAGGTTGCGGTAGGCGACGCGTTCCGCGGTGAACGTGCGGCCGGCGGGGAGTTCGTCGAGCCAGGTCCGGGCCACGTCCGCGGTGGTGAAGGCCCTGCCGTGCCGCTGGAGCAGCACGAGGTTGAGCACGGGGTAGTCGAGGTCGTCGTCCTCGGGCATGCCGTCGATGTTCTCGGCGAGGGAGGTGGCCGCCGAGCGGCGGTTCCAGGGATGCCGTTCGAGGAGTTCCGCCGGGACGCCCCGGGCGGTGAAGTAGGCGGTGAGGGGCCAGTTGCCGGTGGAGCGGGCGAGTCGGCGGATGGCGTCGAGGGGGAGCTTCTCGACCGGCTTGCCCAGGAGGCAGCCGGCGGCGCGGCCGAGCCAGGCGGCTTCCAGGCGGTGCGCGGTGGTGGCCGGGGTGCCCAGTGGCTCGGGCCAGTCGGGGCATGCCGCCCTGATCCGCTCCAGGTCCGTGGGCTCGTCGTCGGCCAAGTGGCTGGGCAGGTCCGCCAGTTCGTCCAGCAGGTCTGCGGCCAGCCGGCGCAGGTAGCGGGACGCGGGAGCGGGGGACGCGCCCGCGGTGGCCGGGGCGTCCGGGCCGCCCGCCGCGCGCCAGCGGGCCGCGACCGCCCTCGGCTCGCGCCCGTCCAGGGCCGCCTGGCGGAGTTCGTGGCCGATCAGGTCCTCCGGCTGGACCCAGGTCAGTCGGAGCATTCCCGGCCTCCGAGGGACGCGAAGGCCTGCTCGTGGGCACGGCGGCGGGCGGTGTCCCGGGTGAAGATCTCGCGGGTCACGGCCGTGAGGGTGGCCGCCGGTTCCCAGAGGTCCAGCCGGCTCGCCTCCCCGACCGTCTTGGCCCAGTCCTCCGGGACCGGGGAGCCCAGGGCACCCGCCAGGGCGCCGGCCATCGTGGCGATGGAGTCGCAGTCGCGGCCGTAGTTCACCGCGCCGAGGACGGCGTGGCGGTAGTCGCCGCGTGCCACGACCAGCATGCCCAGCGCGACGGGCAGTTCCTCGATCGCGTGCAGCCGGGAAGGGCGGCGGGCGCCGAGCGAAGGGGCACGGTAGTCGGGGCCCACCGTGTCGTAGGGGCTCACCGCCTCGCGCAACGGCCGCAGTGCCGACTCGAAGTCCGTGTGGCGGGACGCCTCCTCGCAGACCCGCTCGATCGCGGCCCGGGTGCCGTCCTTCGCCAGGGAGAGGCACGAGGAGACGACCGAGTCCGGGGTGGCGCCGGGCGTGCACGCCGCCGCCACGGCCGCGGCCAGGACGCCCGCCGCCTCACGGCCGTACGACGACTGGTGGGCGCCGGCGATGTCGAGGGCCTCGGCGTAGGCCGCACGCGGGTCGGCCGCGTTGACCAGGCCGACCGGGGCCATGTACATCGCCGCCCCGCAGTTGACGATGTTGCCGGTGCCGGCCTCGCGCGGGTCGGCGTGGCCGTGGTGGATCCTCGTCACCAGCCACTTCTCCGCCAGGAAGATCCGCTGCAGGGGGAGCGCCTCGGTCTCCAGTTCCGGGATCCAGCGGGGCTCGGTCATCAGGTCCGGGACCAGATGGTCGGCGATCGCGTAGGCGTCGAGGTGGTCGCGGACCCGGGCGTAGACGCGGACCAGGGCGTGGGTCATCAACGTGTCGTCGGTGACGTGGCCGTCGCCCTTGTGGTACGGGGCGAGGGGGCGCGCGGTGCGCCAGTCGTCGCCGTGCCAGGGGCCGACGATGCCGTGGACGCGGCCGCCGTGGCGTTCGAGGATCTGCTCGGGCGAGTAGCCCTCGACGGGACCGCCGAGAGCGTCGCCTACCGCCGCCCCGACCAGGGCACCGGCGATCCGCTCGTCCAGAGGGGTGTTTTGGTGTGCTTTGGGCTGCATGGCCGCATCATCCACCCGGGCGGGCCGGTTGTACGGCTTCCAGGAGTTCGGCGAGTTCCACGAGGTCCGTGCCGGTGAGGTGGGGCAGGACACAGCCGGAGAGGGTGCGGCAGGTCTCCCGCCACGACTCGGGGACGGACGCGCCGCCGCCCAGTGCGCCGGTGAGGGCGCCTGCCAGGGCCGGGGCGGAGTCCGCGACGCGGGACAGGCAGGCCGCCGCGGGGACCGCCTCCGCGATGCGGCCGCGGGCGGCGGTGGCCAGGGCGAGGGCGACCGGGACGGTCTCGGCGGCGGCGATGCCGTAGCTGTAGACGTGGTCGACGATCTGGTGCTCCAGGGGTGGGACCAGGGCGAAGGCACTGTCCGCGGCGGTGGCGAGCTGCAGGGCGTGCCGGGCGTTGCGGCCGATCTCCGTCTCCTCGGGGAGCTCGGTGAGGGCCGCGCGGACGCAGGCGTCGACGTCCGTGCCCGCCAGGGCGAGGGCGAGTGCCGCCGCCATCGCCCTGGCGCCGTGGACGCCGTCACCGTCCTGGGTGTAGCGGGCGTCGAACTCCGCGAGGCCGGCGGCGCTCCGGGGGTCGCCGGGGTGGGCCAGGGCCAGGACGCAGGCGCGTACGCAGGCGGCGTCGTCGAAGTAGTGCGGGTTGTCGTGGCCGGTGGCGGGCGGGCGCAGGCCGGTGGCGAGATTGCCGAGTCCGGCGCGGACGGAGATGCGGGCGCGCAGGGGGAGGACGGCGGACTCGATCTCGGGGGCGCGGTCCGCCGCGGCGGCGACCTCGGCGGCGAGGGCGTTCCAGGTGAGGTCGATGGCGGCTCGGGTGCGGCGGTCGCGGCTGAGGTCGTTCAGGACGGTGTCGTCGCCTGCGCGCAGGAGGGCTTCCGCGGCGAAGGCCGCCCATTCGGCGTCGTCGGAGGGGCCGAGGCGAAGGGGTTCGGGGGGCTGGTTCAGGGCGATGGGGACGGGCAGGGTGGTGGTGGCGTTGTGTTCGGCGAAGGTGTCCAGTTCGCGGGTGAGGCGGCGGGTCCAGTCGGGCATGCGGGCGGCTCTGTGCCGGGTCGCGGGCCAGCCGGCGGCGTCACCGGCGGCGAGTCCGAGCAGGAGGCCTTCGGCCCGTCTTGTGGCCTCGGCTTCGCCTTCGGCCCTGTTGTCTCCCGCCCGCGCACCGCCCGTGACTGTCACCCGAGGGGCCCTGGTCTCCTGTGGGGCGCGCTCGCCGTCGGCGGCTGCCCGCGTGTGCGTCGTCATGCGGGGGTCTCCGATCCGTCGCCCGCTGCCAGGACGAAGTCGCTCGGGCTCGGCTCCTCGCCCGGGTCCGCCGGGGACAGCAGGTCCGCCACGTCCAGGACGTGGTAGCCGGCCATCGCCGGGAGGCATCGGCCGTGGACCGGGCCGATGGGGGTCGCCCACGCCTGCGGGATCGCCGACACGCCCCGCGTCGCGCCCGCCAGTGCCCCCGCCACCGCCGCCGTGGTGTCCGCGTCGCGGCCCATGTTCACCGCGGTCAGGACCGACTGCTCGAAGTCGCCGTCGGCCGCCGCGTACGCGCCGAAGGCGAGGGCGACCGCCTCGGGGGCCAGGTCGGTCCAGGGGTAGCCCCCGATGACGACCGCGGAGCGGACCGCGCGTTCGCCGCGGTGGGCGACGGCCACCGCGCGGCGCAGGCTGCGGGCCGTCCAGGAGTCGTCGGGGACGACCGCGAGGGCCGCTGCCACGACCGCGTCCGACGGGGCGCCCGCCATCGCCGCCGCGACACCCGCGGCCACCGCCTTGCCGCCGTGGATGCCCTCGCCGTCATGGCTCACCGAGCCGTCGATCGCGACCAGCCGGGCCGCCTCCGCCGGGCGGCCCGCCGCGAACACCCCGAAGGGGGCCGCCCGCATGGCCAGGCCGTCGCTCCAGGCATGCCGGTGCTGGGCGGAGATCGGGGCGGCCAGGCCCCGGCGGAGGTTCTCCAGCGTGCCGCGTTCGCTGAACCCGGCGCCCCGGAAGGGGCCCTCGTCGCGGTCGGCGATCAACTCGTGCCAGGCCGCCTCCACATGAACCGGGGTGAGTGCGGAGCCGTGCCGGGCCAGCAGCAGCCCGGAGAAGATCGCGTACTCGGTGTCGTCCGTGCCGGACGGGTCGTCGGAGACGTACCCGGTGATCCGGCCCCACCGTGCGCGAATCTCGGAGGGCTTCATGTTCTCGGCGGGGGCCCCGAGCGCGTCACCGACGGCCAGGCCCAGCAGTGCGCCCCGTGCCCGTGCCCGGAGCCCGATCGATGCCATGGGGGATCTGTCCCACTCCGGCGACTCCGCCGAGCCTCACGCGCCCCAGCATCACCCGGTCGACATCTGTGCGGAGTGATGATCAAGTGAGCGGAAAAGGGTAAACCCGCAGGTTAGCGCAGCCTTTCCTTGCTGGCGGGGACGGAATTCGAGGCGTAGTTTTGGCGTTGTAAAACTCTGGAACGAGTCCAAAGACAGTCCGGTGGACGGGGAGTGGGGTTCTTTTTCATGGCCATCATCGAGACCGAGGCGACGCTGCACGAGGCGCACCGGGACAATCACACGCACCGGGACGTCAACGGCGGCTGGCTGCGTCCCGCGGTGTTCGGCGCGATGGACGGCCTCGTCTCCAACCTCGCCCTGATGACCGGTGTCGCGGGCGGGGCGGTCAGCCAGCACACCGTCGTCCTCAGCGGACTCGCGGGCCTGGCCGCCGGCGCCTTCTCCATGGCCGCCGGCGAGTACACCTCCGTCGCCTCGCAGCGCGAGCTCGTCGAGGCCGAGCTGGACGTCGAGCGCCGCCAGCTGCGCAAGCACCCCAAGGACGAGGAGGCCGAGCTCGCCGCGCTCTACGAGTCGAGGGGGGTCGAGCCGCGGCTGGCCGAAGAGGTGGCCCGGCAGCTGTCGAAGGATCCCGAGCAGGCCCTGGAGATCCACGCCCGGGAGGAGCTGGGCATCGACCCCTCCGATCTGCCCTCGCCCACCGTCGCCGCGGTGTCCAGCTTCGGCTCCTTCGCACTCGGCGCGCTGATTCCCGTCGCGCCCTATCTGCTGGGGGCGAGCAGCATGTGGCCGGCGGTGCTGCTGGCGCTGCTGGGGCTCTTCCTGTGCGGCGCGGTGGTGGCCAAGGTGACGGCACGCACCTGGTGGTACAGCGGGCTGCGGCAGCTGTTCCTGGGAGGCGCGGCGGCCGGTGTGACGTACGCCCTGGGCACCGTGTTCGGAACGGCCGTAGGATAGCGCGGCTCGGACCTATGCAAGGGACTGCATAGGTAGTCGTTACTCGTTGGTTTCGGATGTGCGACCACCGGGCATGAGCCGTAAGCGCTGCGGGCAACGACGCTCGCCGCGCACCCCCAGCGGGTTGGGTGAAGACGCCTGCCCCGCTCCCCGGACCCTACGCAGACCGATCTGACCCGATCGTTTCGTGCGGTCCCTCCACAGCTTCCACTGCTGGTGCGGTACCCCCGCCGCGAACCCGCAGTGTCCGCATGCTGGAACGGATTATCCCGGTTCCCGAGAACCGCTCCATCATGTAACCTGCACGAAATTTTGCGATCACGCGAGGGCCAACGTCGTCCCTCGGCACTTTTTGCATATGCCACAGACGACGACGGGAGAGCCGATGCGTACGCCGCGCCAGCCGTCCCAGCATTCCGCGAATGGCCAGAACTGGTCCTTCATGGATGCTCGCCCTGCTGCGCAGGGTATGTACGACCCCCGCAACGAGCACGACGCCTGCGGCGTCGGCTTCGTCGCCACCCTCACCGGCGAGGCGTCCCACACCCTGGTGGAACAGGCTCTGACCGTTCTGCGCAACCTCGAACACCGCGGCGCCACCGGCTCCGAGCCCGACTCCGGCGACGGCGCCGGCATCCTGTCGCAGGTCCCGGACGCCTTCTTCCGTGACGTGGCCGGATTCGAACTGCCCGACGCCGGTTCCTACGCCGTCGGCATCGCCTTCCTGCCGGAGGACTCCACCGCCGACGCCGTCTCGCAGATCGAGACGATCGCGGCCGACGAGGGCCTGACCGTCCTCGGCTGGCGCGAGGTGCCGGTCGCCCCCCAGCTGCTGGGTGCCACCGCCCGGTCGACCATGCCGGTCTTCCGCCAGATCTTCGTCGCCGACGGCACTTCGGAGGGCATCGCCCTCGACCGCAAGGCCTTCGTGCTGCGCAAGCGCGCCGAGCGCGAGGCCGGCGTGTACTTCCCGTCGCTGTCCGCGCGGACCATTGTCTACAAGGGCATGCTGACCACCGGCCAGCTGGAGCCCTTCTTCCCGGACCTGTCCGACCGCCGCTTCGCCTCCGCGATCGCGCTCGTGCACTCCCGGTTCTCGACGAACACGTTCCCGTCGTGGCCGCTGGCCCACCCGTACCGCTTCGTCGCGCACAACGGTGAGATCAACACCGTCAAGGGCAACCGCAACTGGATGGTGGCCCGCGAGTCGCAGCTGGTCTCCGACCTGTTCGGCTCCGACGACAAGGCCATCGACCGGATCTTCCCGGTCTGCACGCCGGACGCCTCCGACTCCGCGTCCTTCGACGAGGTCCTCGAACTCCTGCACCTGGGCGGCCGTTCCCTGCCGCACTCCGTGCTGATGATGATCCCGGAGGCGTGGGAGAACCACGACTCCATGGACCCGGCCCGGCGCGCCTTCTACCAGTTCCACTCCACGATGATGGAGCCCTGGGACGGCCCGGCCTGTGTCACCTTCACCGACGGCAAGCAGGTCGGCGCGGTCCTCGACCGCAACGGCCTGCGCCCCGGCCGCTACTGGGTCACCGACGACGGCCTCGTCGTCCTCGGCTCCGAGGTCGGCGTGCTGGACATCGACCCCTCCAAGGTCGTCCGCAAGGGCCGCCTCCAGCCCGGCCGCATGTTCCTCGTCGACACCGTCGAGCACCGCATCATCGAGGACGACGAGATCAAGGCCGAGCTCGCCGCCGAGAACCCCTACGCGGAGTGGCTCGAGGCCGGCGAGATCGAGCTCGAGGACCTGCCCGAGCGCGAGCACATCGTGCACACCCACGCCTCGGTCACCCGCCGCCAGCAGACCTTCGGCTACACCGAGGAGGAGCTGCGCGTCCTCCTCGCGCCGATGGCCAAGGCCGGCGCCGAGCCGATCGGCTCGATGGGCACCGACTCGCCCATCGCCGCGCTGTCGGACCGCCCGCGCCTGCTCTTCGACTACTTCACCCAGCTGTTCGCGCAGGTCACCAACCCGCCGCTGGACGCCATCCGCGAGGAACTGGTCACCTCCCTGCGCTCGTCGCTGGGCCCCCAGGGCAACCTGCTCGACCCGACGGCCGCCTCCTGCCGCAGCGTCCTGCTGCCCTTCCCGGTCATCGACAACGACGAGCTGGCCAAGCTCATCCACATCAACGCCGACGGCGACATGCCCGGCTTCAAGGCCGCGACGCTGTCCGGCCTGTACCGGGTGCACGGCGGCGGTGACGCGCTGGCCGCGCGCATCGAGGAGATCTGCGCCGAGGCCGACGCCGCCATCGACAACGGCGCCCGCCTCATCGTCCTGTCGGACCGCCACTCGGACGCCGAGCACGCGCCGATCCCGTCGCTGCTGCTCACCGCGGCCGTCCACCACCACCTCATCCGCACCAAGCAGCGCACCCAGGTGGGCCTGCTGGTCGAGGCCGGTGACGTCCGCGAGGTCCACCACGTCGCCCTGCTCATCGGCTACGGCGCCGCCGCCGTCAACCCGTACCTGGCGATGGAGTCCGTCGAGGACCTGGTCCGTGCCGGGACGTTCCTGCCCGGCATCGAGCCCGAGAAGGCCATCCGCAACCTCATCTACGCCCTCGGCAAGGGCGTGCTGAAGGTCATGTCCAAGATGGGCATCTCGACCGTCGCCTCCTACCGAGGCGCCCAGGTCTTCGAGGCCGTCGGTCTCGACGACGCCTTCGTCGAGAAGTACTTCAACGGCACGGCCACCAAGATCGGCGGAGTCGGCATCGACGTCGTCGCCAAGGAGGTCGCCGCCCGGCACGCCAAGGCCTACCCGGCCTCCGGCATCGCCCCCGCGCACCGCGCGCTGGAGATAGGCGGCGAGTACCAGTGGCGCCGCGAGGGCGAGCCGCACCTGTTCGACCCGGAGACGGTCTTCCGCCTCCAGCACTCCACCCGCTCCGGCAAGTACGACATCTTCAAGAAGTACACCGAGCGCGTGAACGAGCAGTCCGAGCGGCTGATGACGCTGCGCGGCCTGTTCGGCTTCAAGTCGGACCGGCAGCCGATCTCCATCGACGAGGTCGAGCCGGTCTCCGAGATCGTCAAGCGCTTCTCCACGGGCGCCATGTCGTACGGCTCCATCTCGCAGGAGGCGCACGAGACCCTCGCCATCGCCATGAACCAGCTGGGCGGCAAGTCCAACACCGGTGAAGGCGGCGAGGACGCGGAGCGCCTGTACGACCCGGCCCGCCGGTCGTCCATCAAGCAGGTCGCCTCCGGCCGCTTCGGTGTGACCTCCGAGTACCTGGTCAACTCCGACGACATCCAGATCAAGATGGCCCAGGGCGCCAAGCCCGGCGAGGGCGGCCAGCTGCCCGGCCACAAGGTCTACCCGTGGGTCGCCAAGACCCGTCACTCGACCCCGGGCGTCGGTCTGATCTCCCCGCCGCCGCACCACGACATCTACTCCATCGAGGACCTGGCCCAGCTGATCCACGACCTGAAGAACGCGAACCCGCAGGCGCGGATTCACGTGAAGCTGGTCTCCGAGGTCGGCGTCGGCACGGTCGCGGCCGGTGTGTCCAAGGCGCACGCGGACGTCGTCCTGATCTCCGGCCACGACGGCGGCACGGGCGCCTCCCCGCTCACCTCGCTGAAGCACGCCGGCGGTCCCTGGGAGCTCGGCCTCGCCGAGACCCAGCAGACGCTGCTGCTCAACGGCCTGCGCGACCGCATCGTCGTGCAGACCGACGGCCAGCTGAAGACCGGCCGTGACGTGGTCATCGCCGCGCTGCTCGGCGCCGAGGAGTTCGGTTTCGCGACCGCGCCGCTCGTCGTCTCCGGCTGCATCATGATGCGCGTCTGCCACCTCGACACCTGCCCGGTCGGCATCGCCACGCAGAACCCGGTCCTGCGCGAGCGCTACTCCGGCAAGGCCGAGTACGTCGTGAACTTCTTCCAGTACATCGCCGAAGAGGTCCGCGAGATCCTCGCCGAGCTGGGCTTCCGCTCCATCGAGGAGGCCGTCGGCCACGCCGAGACGCTCGACGTGACCCGCGCGGTCGACCACTGGAAGGCGCAGGGCCTGGACCTGGAGCCGCTGTTCCATGTGCCCGAGCTGCCCGAGGGCGCGGTGCGCCACCAGCTGATCGCCCAGGACCACGGCCTGGAGAAGGCGCTCGACAACCAGCTGATCAAGCTGGCCTCGGACGCGCTCGCCGCTTCCGGCGCCACCGACGCCCAGCCGGTGCGCGCCCAGGTGCAGATCCGCAACATCAACCGCACGGTCGGCACCATGCTCGGCCACGAGGTGACGAAGAAGTTCGGTGGCGCGGGCCTGCCCGACGACACCATCGACATCACCTTCACCGGCTCCGCGGGCCAGTCCTTCGGCGCGTTCGTGCCCAGCGGTGTCACGCTGCGCCTGGAGGGCGACGCCAACGACTACGTCGGCAAGGGCCTCTCCGGCGGCCGGATCGTCGTCCGCCCGGACCGCGCGGCCGACCACCTCGCCGAGTACAGCGTCATCGCCGGCAACACCATCGGCTACGGCGCCACCGGCGGCGAGATGTTCCTGCGCGGCAAGGTCGGCGAGCGGTTCTGCGTCCGCAACTCCGGCGCCACGGTCGTCTCCGAGGGCGTGGGCGACCACGGTTGCGAGTACATGACCGGCGGTCACGCGGTGGTGCTCGGCGAGACCGGCCGCAATTTCGCGGCCGGCATGTCCGGCGGTATCGCGTACGTGATCGACCTGGACCGCGACAACGTCAACGTCGGCAACCTGGACGCCGTCGAGGCGCTGGACGACACCGACAAGCAGTGGCTGCACGACGTGGTCCGCCGCCACCAGGAGGAGACCGGCTCGACCGTGGCCGAGAAGCTCCTGAGCGAGTGGGACACCGCCGTCGAGCGCTTCAGCAGGATCATCCCCAGCACGTACAAGGCAGTGCTCGCCGCCAAGGAAGCCGCCGAGCGAGCCGGTCTCTCCGAGACCGAGACCCACGAGAAGATGATGGAGGCGGCGATCAATGGCTGACCCGAAGGGCTTCCTGAACCACGGGCGCGAGCTCGCCAAGTCCCGCCCCGTCGAGGAGCGCGTCAAGGACTGGAACGAGGTCTACGTCCCCGGCTCCCTGCTGCCCATCATCAGCAAGCAGGCCAGCCGCTGCATGGACTGCGGCATCCCGTTCTGCCACAACGGCTGTCCGCTCGGGAACCTCATCCCCGAGTGGAACGACTACGCCTACCGCGAGGACTGGGCCGCCGCCTCGGAGCGTCTGCACGCGACGAACAACTTCCCGGAGTTCACGGGCCGCCTGTGCCCCGCTCCCTGCGAGTCGGCGTGTGTGCTGGGCATCAACCAGCCGCCGGTCACCATCAAGAACGTCGAGGTCTCGATCATCGACAAGGCGTGGGAGACCGGGGACGTCGCCCCGCAGATCCCGGAGCGCCTGTCCGGCAAGACCGTCGCGGTCATCGGCTCGGGCCCGGCGGGTCTCGCCGCCGCCCAGCAGCTGACCCGCGCCGGCCACACCGTCGCCGTCTACGAGCGCGCGGACCGCATCGGAGGCCTCCTCCGCTACGGCATCCCCGAGTTCAAGATGGAGAAGCGGCACATCAACCGCCGTATCGAGCAGATGCGCGCGGAGGGCACCCGCTTCCGCACGGGCATCGAGATCGGCCGCGACCTGAAGGCCACGGACCTGAAGAAGCGCTACGACGCGGTCGTCCTGGCCGTCGGCGCCACCACGGCCCGTGACCTGCCGGTGCCCGGCCGCGAGCTCAAGGGCATCTACCAGGCCATGGAGTACCTGCCGCTGGCCAACAAGGTCCAGGAGGGCGACTACGTCACCACTCCGCTGTCGGCCGAGGGCAAGCACGTCGTGGTCATCGGCGGCGGCGACACCGGCGCGGACTGCGTGGGCACCGCCCACCGCCAGGGCGCGGCTTCCGTCACGCAGCTGGAGATCATGCCCCGCCCGGGCGAGGAGCGGAACGCCGCCTCCCAGCCGTGGCCGACCTTCCCCATGCTGTACAAGGTCACCTCGGCGCACGAGGAGGGCGGCGAGCGGGTCTACTCCGTCTCGACGACCCACTTCGAGGGCGACGAGGACGGCAACGTCCAGTGGCTGCACCTCACCGAGGTGGAGTTCATCGACGGCAAGCTGACCCCGAAGCCGGGCTCCGAGCGCAAGATCCCCGCGCAGCTGGTGACCCTCGCGATGGGCTTCACCGGCACGGACCGGGAGAACGGCCTGGTCGAGCAGTTCGGCCTGGAGCTCGACGAGCGCGGCAACATCGCCCGCGACGCCGACTTCCGGACCAACGTGCCGGGCGTGTTCGTCGCCGGTGACGCCGGCCGCGGCCAGTCGCTCATCGTCTGGGCGATCGCCGAGGGCCGCTCGGCGGCGCGCGGAGTGGACCGTGCGCTCACGGGCGCCAGCGAGCTGCCGGCGCCGATCCGTCCCACGGACCGCTCGCTGATGGTCTGACGGTCCATCGAAAAGACGTCCCGTACAAAGGCGTGCGGAACACTGACGGCGCCTGCCCCACAGTCCCCGACCGGACGATTGGGCAGGCGCTGTCGCATGTCCTGAGCCGTTCCGCGTCCCCCAACTCCTCGGTTCGGCCGACCGGATGCCGGAACCGGGCGACGGGGTGGTCGTCGAGCAGTGAGAGGATGCGGCCCATGGTCGCGATCAGTCTGAGCAAGGTCCAGGAGACCGCTCCCGCGCTGGTGAACCTCTACAAGAGCGCCGGGGTGTCCCTCGCCAAGCACGGGCTGGGCGGCCTGCGGGCCGCGGTCTACCTCGTGGTCGACTACTCCGGCTCGATGAAGCCCTACTACAAGGACGGAAGCGTGCAGGCGCTGGCCGACCGGGTGCTCGGGCTGTCAGCGCACCTGGACGACGACGGCAGCGTGCCGGTCGTGTTCTTCTCCACCGATGTCGACGCCGAGACCGAGATCGATCTGGCCGGCCACCAGGGGCGGATCGACCGGATCGTCGCCGCGCTCGGGCACATGGGGAAGACCAGCTACCACCTGGCGATGGACGCCGTGATCGACCACTACCTCGACAGCGGCTCGACGGAGCCCGCCCTGGTGGTGTTCCAGACCGACGGCGGGCCCATCAACAAGCTCGCCGCGGAACGCTACCTGTGCAAAGCGGCGAAGCTGCCGCTGTTCTGGCAGTTCATCGGGTTCGGCGACCCGGGCAGCAAGCAGTTCGACTTCCTGCGCAAGCTGGACGAGCTGGCCGTGCCGGGCAAGCGGGTCGTCGACAACGCCGGGTTCTTCCACGCGGGGCAGGACCCGCGGAAGGTCCCGGACGCCGAGCTGTACGACCGGCTGGTCGGCGAGTTCCCGAAGTGGCTCGTGGCCGCACGGGCGCAGGGGATCGTCAGGGACCCCGGCGGCCGCTGAACCGGGCCCCCTCGCCCCCGGCTCCACCACTCGATCGACCCTAGCCCCCCTGGCCCAACCGCTCGTACGCCCCGTTTGCACGGCCGCGCCACCGTGCCACGCTGGGAAGGATCCGACGGGGAGGCGACGACGTATGGGCGACGACGGCGCACGACGGGTGTACGGGACGGACTCCGCTCGGCGGAGACCTCCCGCCGGCTCGGGCGAGAAGCTCGCCGACTGGGCCGACGGACGGCTCGGGCTGTTCGCGCTGGCCAAGGCCAACATGCGCAAGGTCTTCCCGGACCACTGGTCCTTCATGCTGGGCGAGGTCACCCTCTACAGCTTCGTCGTGCTGATCCTCACCGGCGTCTACCTCACCCTGTTCTTCGAGCCCAGCATGCAGGAGGTCGCCTACAACGGCTCCTACACGGAGCTCAACGGCGTCCTCATGAGCAGGGCGTTCGAGTCCACGCTGGACATCAGCTTCGACGTGCGAGGCGGGCTGCTGATCCGGCAGATCCACCACTGGGCGGCGCTGGTCTTCATCACCGGCATGCTGGTGCACATGATGCGGGTGTTCTTCACCGGAGCCTTCCGCAAGCCGCGCGAACTGAACTGGCTCTTCGGCTGGACCCTGCTGATGCTCGGCATCATCACCGGCCTGACCGGCTACTCCCTGCCCGACGACCTGCTGTCCGGCACCGGCATCCGCTTCGCACAGGGCGCGATCCTGTCAATCCCCATCGTCGGGACGTACCTGTCGTTCTTCCTGTTCGGCGGGGAGTTCCCGGGCGAGGACATCATCTCGCGGCTCTATCCCGTCCACATCCTGCTGCTGCCCGGGATCATGCTGGGCCTGGTCACCGCCCATCTGATCCTGGTCTTCTACCACAAGCACACCCAGTTCCCCGGCCCCGGACGCAAGGAGCGCTCGGTCGTCGGGATGCCCTTCCTGCCGGTCTACATGGCCAAGGCCGGCGGCTTCTTCTTCCTCGTCTTCGGCGTGCTGGCGGTGATGGGCGCGGTCGCCCAGATCAACCCCGTGTGGGCCTTCGGCCCCTACCGCCCCGACCTGGTCACCACCGGCGCCCAGCCCGACTGGTACCTGGGCTTCTCCGAGGGCCTGATCCGGGTGATGCCGGGATGGGAGATCAACCTCTGGGGGCACACCCTCGTCCTCGGCGTGTTCATCCCCTTCTCGCTCTTCCCGCTGATCCTGCTCGCCCTCGGCCTCTACCCCTTCCTCGAGGCGTGGATCACCGGCGACAGACGCGAGCACCACATCCTGGACCGGCCGCGCAACGCGCCCGTGCGCACCGGCCTCGGCGTGGCCTGGCTGACCCTGTACGCCGTGCTGCTGATCGGCGGCGGCAACGACATCGTCGCCACCCACCTGCACCTGTCCATCAACGTGATCACCTGGTTCGTGCGGATCGGCGTCTTCGTGCTGCCGGTCGCCGCCTTCATCGTCACCAAGAAGATCTGCATGGGCCTGCAGCGCCGCGACCGCGCCAAGGTGCTGCACGGCAGGGAGACCGGCACCATCAAACGGCTCCCGACCGGCGAGTACCTCGAGGTCCACGAGCCCCTCACCCAGAGCGAGCTGTTCACGCTCACCCAGCACGAGCAGAACCCGCCCTACGAGATCGGGCGCGAGGTCGACGCGGGGGGAGTGCGCCGCAGGGTCAAGCGGTCCGAGCGGCTGCGCGCCCGGCTCGCGAAAGCCATGTACGGGCCCGACGCGCGGATCGAGAAACCGACCGCCGAGCAGTACCGGGAGATCACCAGCGGCGACCACCCCCACTGACGGCCGGGGCCGGGGCGCCGAAAACGCAGCCCCCGGCCTCGCCCGCCGACGGCACCCACCTGTCTCACCGCGGGCGCCGAACGTGCCCTAGCCACGGGCGCCGAAAGCGCACGCCCCGGCGCCCGGTCCGCCCGCGCCCCTACGTATCGCACTCCAGCACACTCCGGCACAGCGCACACCGCGCCCGGACCCGGCCGCTCACCGGCACCCTGATCCGCTGATGGCACGTGGGGCAGGGGAACGACACCCGCAACCGCCCGCCCCCGTCGGGCGAGAACGCGTACGGCACCCCCGGCTGCGGCGGGCCCGCCGCAGCGTGCCGCCGGTCCCGGGCGTACCGCCGCCGCCCCGCCCATCCCGCCGCCGTCAGCGGCGGCTGCTGCTCGTCACGCCGAGCCAGCTCCATCCCCTTCACATACGCCGTGTACGCCTGCGCACTGGTGAACCACACCGCCGGGTCCTCCCCGAACGCCAGCGCCCGCTTGGCCAGCACGTACCCGAACTCCTCCGGCGTGAGATACCCCAGCTTCTGCGACGACGCCCCGTCCTCCCGGTACGCGTCCAGCAACAGCCACCCCGCGCCCAGGTACGTCGTCACCGTGTCCGTGAGGATCTCGTTGTCCCGCACACCCGGGAAGGACAGGCCGAGGCGATGCAGGTACACATGCGTCACCTCGTGCGCGAGGGCCGCCCCGATGTCCCGCCGATGCGTACGGAACCGGTCGTTCAGCTCCACGAAGTACTCCGGCCCGGCCGTGAGCTCCACGTTCGCCGCGTGCCGCATCTGCCGGAAGCTCACGACCAACCGGGCGTCCGGCAGCCGGTAGTGCCGCACCAGCTCGTGCGCCACCCGCTGCGCCCCCAGATACAGATCGTCGGTGTCGCAGAACGCCACGTCGACGGGGAGCACGCTCGTCGCGAACGTCCGGACGGTGTCGTGGGACAGCCGCTTGTACAGCGCCGTGACGGCGGCCCGCACCGTCTCCAGATGCGGGTAGCCGTGCTCGACCGGCCCGTCGTTCGCCACGCCTCACCCCCAAGACGCCCCTGAACCCGGTTCCACTGTACGAGGGCGGGCCCCGCCGCGGACGGGCCCGGCACGGCGAAACCCGGTCGTCGCCCCCGCGCGCCTCCGGCAGAATCCGGGCCGTGACCAGCGAACAGCACACCGCCGCCGGCTCCCTCCGCGTGGGCGGCCGGGACGACGCCCTCGAACAGCGGCTCGACGACGAGCTGACCGCCTTCAACACCGCCGCCGCCGACGGGGCCGTCACCGAGCCCCTCTCCGTCTCCGTCACCGACGACAGCGGCGACCTGGTCGGCGGGCTCACCGCCTGGACCTGGGGCACCCTGTGCTCGGTGGACATGCTCTGGGTACGCGAGGACCAGCGGCACTCCGGCTGGGGCGGCCGGCTGATGCGCGCCGCGCAGGACGAGGCCGTCCGACGCGGCTGCACCGACATGATCGTCTCCACGTACAGCTTCCAGGCACCCGCCTTCTACCCGAGGCTCGGCTTCATGGAACGGGCCCGCATCCCCGGCGTCCCCGGCGGCCACGAGGACGTCTACTTCCACAAGCGACTCTTACCGCCGAGGGATGAGACGCCCTTCGGCCGCCCGGCGTGATCCCCGTAGGCTGACGCCCCATGACCACCAGCAACACCGGTTCCCCCGACGTCGACCCCGCCGTCCGCGAAGAGCTCGCCCGGCTGCGCGACAGCATCGACAACATCGACGCCGCCGTCGTCCACATGCTCGCCGAGCGCTTCAAATGCACCCAGCAGGTCGGCCACCTCAAGGCCCGGCACCAGCTGCCGCCCGCCGACCCGGCCCGCGAGACCCGCCAGATCGCCCGGCTGCGCGCCCTCGCCGAGAACGCCAAACTCGACCCCGCCTTCGCCGAGAAGTTCCTGAACTTCATCGTCGCCGAGGTCATCCGCCACCACGAGCGCATCGCGGACGAGGCGCTCAACGGCGCCGCCCCAGGCGGCAACTGACGTCGCGCGCGCCCCGGGGGAGTGACACGGCGGCCCACTCGGGGCATGCTGCGCCGTACACAGCAGGTCAGCTGACGAGCACTGCGCGTCAGTGTCCCGGACTACTCTGGTCCTCCACGAGGGAGGGGCGTGGGGTCATGCCGTCGGATACCAGGATCCTCATCGTCGACGACCATGAGGACACGTTGTACGCGCTCGAAAGCGCCCTGGCCCCGCTGGGCTACCTGCTCGGCAGGGCCACCAGCGGCGACAAGGCACTCAAGCAGGTGCTCCGCGGCCAGGTCGGCCTGCTGCTGCTCGACGTGCGCATGCCCGGCGTCAGCGGACTGGAGGTCGTGCGCTACATGCGGCGCGTGGAGCAGACCCAGCACATCCCCGTCATCCTGCTCACCGGCTTCGGCGCCGACCACGAACTGACCACCGCCGCCTACCGGCTCGGCGTCGCCGACCTCGTCATGAAGCCCGTCGACCCCTGGGCCCTGCGCACCAAGGTCCGCTACCTCTACGACGCCCACCGGCGCCATCTCGCCCTGGAGAGGGAGGTGCACCGCCTGCGCGCCCTCGCGGGGGAGCACACCGAGACCGCCGCACACGCCGTGCGCCCCGGACTGCCGCATCCCGACGCGCGCGTGCCCACGCAGCGGCCCATGGGGGCGCACGCCGGGGAGCTCGAAAAAGACCGCACCTAGACCGGACATTGGGCACGTACCGATCCGCCTCTGTGCCTTGCCGACGCCATCAGGCAGCATGTCTCGCATGTCCGTACTGACGCGCGACGAAGCGCAGACCCGAGCAGAGCTCCTCGACGTCCACCACTACACGATCGAACTCGACCTGACCGGCGGAGACGAGACCTTCGACTCCCGCACCCTGATCAGGTTCGCCACCCGCGTGGACGGGGACACCTTCGTCGAGCTCAAGCCCGCCGAGCTGCGCTTGGTCACCCTCGACGGACAACCCCTGGACCCGGAGGCCCTGGACGGCAACCGGCTCGCCCTGACGGGCCTCACCGCCGGCGAGCACGAACTGCGCGTGGACGCCCGGATGCGCTACTCCCGCACCGGCGAGGGCATGCACCGCTTCACCGACCCCACCGACGGCGAGACCTACGTCTACACCCAGCTGTTCATGGACGACGTCCAGCGCGTCTTCGCCGCCTTCGACCAGCCCGACCTCAAGGCCGTCTTCGAACTGTCCGTGACGGCCCCGCCGAACTGGACCGTCCTCGCCAACGGCATCACCGAACAGGCCGACGGCGTATGGAAGGCGGCCCCCACTCCGCTCATCTCCACCTACCTGGTGGCCGTCGCCGCGGGCCCCTGGCACTCCGTGCGCACCGAACACCGGGGCCTGCCCTTCGGCCTGCACTGCCGCCGCTCCCTCGCGCCCTACCTGGACGCCGACGCCGACGAACTCCTCGACGTCACCCGCGCGTGCTACGACCGCTACCACGAGAAGTTCGACGAGCCCTACCCGTTCGACTCCTACGACCAGGCCTTCGTCCCCGAGTTCAACGCCGGCGCCATGGAGAACCCGGGCCTGGTCACCTTCCGCGACGAGTTCGTCTACCGCTCCGCCGTCACCGACACCGAACGCCAGACCCGCGCCATGGTCATCGCCCACGAGATGGCCCACATGTGGTTCGGCGACCTCGTCACCCTCAAGTGGTGGGACGACATCTGGCTGAACGAGTCCTTCGCCGAGTACATGGGCTACCAGACCCTCACCGAAGCCACCCGCTTCAACGACACCTGGACCGACTTCGGCGTCACCCGCAAGTCCTGGGGCTACGACGCCGACCAGCGCCCCTCCACCCACCCCGTCGCCCCCGAGGCCGTCGACGACACCGCCTCCGCGCTGCTCAACTTCGACGGCATCTCCTACGCCAAGGGCGCCAGCGCACTGCGCCAACTCGTCACCTGGCTCGGTGAGAAGGACTTCCTCGCCGGCATCAACACCCACTTCGCCCGGCACAAGTACGGCAACGCCACCCTCGCCGACTTCATCGACAACCTCGCCGGCGCCACCGACCGCGACGTCCACGCCTGGGCCGACGCCTGGCTGCGCACCACCGGCGTCGACACCCTCACCCCGCGCGTCACCCCCGGCGAGCACGGCACCTGCGTCCTCACCGTCGACCGCGCCGGCAGCCGCCCGCACCGCATCGCCGCCGGCCTCTACGACCGTGACCTCGGCGACGACGGCGGCCAGCTCGTGCTGCGCGAACGCCTCCACCTCGACCTCCCGCACACCGAAGCCCACCCCATCGGCAAGCGGCCCGCCCTGCTGCTCCTCAACGACGGCGACCTCACCTACGCCAAGGTCCGCTTCGACCCCGAGTCCTTCGAGACCGTCCGCAAGGACCTGTCCGGACTCCCCGAACCGCTCACCCGTGCGGTCGTCTGGAACGCCCTGCGGGACGCCGTACGCGACGGCGAACTCGCCCCCCTCGCCTACCTGGAGACCGCCCGCGCCCACCTCCCGCTGGAGAGGGACCTCGCCATCGTCCAGGGCGTCCTCGCCTTCGCCTCCACGTACATCGCCGACCGCTACCTCACCCCCGAGGAACGGCCCGCCGCAGTCGCCACCCTCTCCGAACTGTGCCGCGACCTCATCCGCCGCACCGAGGACGGCGACAACCCCGGCCTGCGCCTGATCGCCGTACGCCACCGCATCGACGTGGCCGCCCACCCCGACACCATCGCCGCCTGGCTCGCCGACGGCACCGTCCCCGGCGGCCCCGAGCTCGACCCCGAGCTGCGCTGGCGCGTGCTCGCCCGGCTCGCCGTCCTCGGCGCGACCGACGAGGCCGCCATCACCGCCGAACTGGAACGCGACCCGAGCGCCACCGGCCAGGAGGGCGCCGCCCGCTGCCGGGCCGCCCTGCCCGACCCCGAGGCCAAGGTCCGCGCCTGGGAGGCCATGTTCGGCTCCGACGACCTGTCCAACTACCTCTTCACCGCCACCGCCCGCGGCTTCTGGCAGCCCGAACAGGCCGACCTGGTACGTGAGTACGTCGGGCGCTACTACGCCGACGCGGTCGCCGTCGCCGGCCGCCGCGGCCCCGCCATCGCCGACGCCGCCGGCCGCTGGGCCTTCCCCGCGCACGCCGTCGACGCCGACACCCTCCGCCTCGGCGAGGAATGCCTGCGCGACGCCGACCCGATCCCCGCGCTGCGCCGCAAGCTGGTCGACCAACTGGACGACCTGGCACGGGCGTTGCGGGTCCAGCGGGCCGGGGAGAACTAGGGGCGGCGGGAGAGCTGTGGCCGACGGCGGCTGAGGCGGCAGGGGACACCTGGAGGCGGCGATGGCTGTGGCGGTGAGAGCCAGGAGCCTGCGAGCCAGGCAGGCGTCCCGAGAGCCAGGATCGGCGGGAACCGGAGCCGACGGCATAGGGCATGCGACGGGCGGTCGGCCCCTTCCGCCGCTGCGACGGGCCGGACGCCCGTGACCTGGGCGGCTCCGCCGACCCATGACCTGGGCGGCTCCGCCCGGCCGTGACCTGGGCGGCTCCGCCGATCCGTGACCTGGGCGGCTCCGCCCGGCCGTGACCTGGGCGGCTCCGCCGATCCGTGACCTGGGCGGCTCCGCCCGGCCGTGACCTGGGCGGCCTCGCCCGGCCGTGACCGGGGCGGCTCCGCCGATCCATGACGGGCGGCTCCGCCCGGCCGTGACCTGGGCGGCTCCGCCCGGCCGTGACCTGGGCGGCCTCGCCGACCCATGACCTGGGCGGCTCCGCCCGGCCGTGACCTGGGCGACCTCGCCCGGCCATGACCAGGGCGGCCTCGCCCGGCCATGACCGGGGCGGCTCCGCCGATCCATGACCAGGGCCGCCTCGCCCGGCCGTCACCGGGGCCGCCCGCCCGCCCCTCCGCCGCCCGGGCCGCGAACCACTCGGCCCTCCTCGGGAACCGAGGCCGACGGCCGCGCCGCTTCGGCCGGTTTCCCGTACGGGAGATACCTCCACCCGGGTCGGGTCGTTGAGCCGTACGGGCGTCTCGCCCCGCGCCCCGGAGGTCAGCCCCATGTGCACGCCGCCCCTCGCCTCAGGCCCTGAAGGCCCCCGCGCCCTGCGGCCGTTGCTCGGCACCGTCCTCGAGGCGCTGGTCACCGGCGCCCGGGCCCGGGGCGGGCCGCTGCCCGCGGGCGGACCCGACGCGGTCGCCGCCCGCCTGCGAGAAGCGGTGGGGGAGCTCCTGCCCGAGCAGGGCGACCCCCAGGCCCTGCCCACTCTGGTCCGGGCCTTCGCGGAAGGCGCCGCCGACCCGGCCCACCCCCTGTGCGCAGCCCACCTCCACTGCCCGCCCCTAGCCGTCGCCACCGCCGCCGACCTCGCCGCCTCGGCCCTCAACCCGTCCCTGGACTCCTGGGATCAGGCCCCGGCGGCCTCGGAGCTGGAAGCCCTGACGGCAGGCGTGCTGGCCAGGGAGATCTACCCGGAGAACGGCACGGCCGAGGCCCTCGTCACCACCGGCGGCACCGAATCCAACCAACTCGCCCTGCTCCTCGCCCGGGAAGCCCACGGCGGATCCCTCCGGCTCGTGTGCGGGGCCAACGCCCACCACTCACTGCCCCGCGCCGCCTGGCTGCTCGGACTGCCCGAACCCGTCGTCGTACCCGCCCCGGGCGGCACGCTCGACCCCGACGCGCTCGACGCGGCCCTCACCGGCCTGCCCGGCCCGCTGCTCGTCGCCGCCACCGCCGGCACCACCGACACCGGACGCATCGACCCGCTGCCCGGGATCGCCGCCCGCTGCGCCGCCCACGGCGCCCGGCTGCACATCGACGCCGCCTACGGCGGCGGCCTCCTCTTCAGCGACCGTCACCGCGCACGCCTCACCGGACTCGACGCCGCCCACACCGTCACCCTCGACCTGCACAAACTCGGCTGGCAGCCGGTCGCCGCCGGCCTCCTCGCCGTCCGGGACCCCCGCGACCTCGCCGCCCTGCGACAGCACGCCGACTACCTCAACGCCGACGACGACACCGAGGCCGGACTTCCCGACCTGCTCGGCCGGTCCCTGCGCACCACCCGCCGCCCCGACGTCCTCAAACTCGCCGTCACCCTCAAGACCCTGGGGCGCAGCGGCCTCGGCGCGCTCGTCGACCAGGTCTGCGCCCACGCCCGGGACTTCGCCGCCCTCGTCGACGCCCACCCCGGCTTCGAACTGCACGCCCCGCCCGTCATCAGCACCGTGCTGTTCCGGCCCACGGGCGCCACCGACACCACCGTGGCCGCCGTGCGCCGGGCACTGCTCACCGACGGCCGCGCCGTCCTCGGCCGGGCCCGCCTCGACGGCCGGCTCTGGCTCAAGGCCACCCTCCTCAACCCCGCCACCGGGCCCGACGACCTGGCCGCCCTGCTGCACCTCGCGGCAGCGAGCCGAGCCACACTCGTGGAAGGACACACCCCCCGATGAACCCCGCACCCACCCCCGACCCCGACGCCCCCCGCGACCTCGTCGGCATCGGCATCGGCCCCGCCAACCTCTCCCTGGCCGCGCTCGCCCACCCGCTCGACGGCCTCGACACCGTCTTCTACGACCAGAACCCCGCCTTCGGCTGGCACCCTGGCCTGCTCATCGAGGGCGCCACCCTCCAGGTCCCGTTCCTCGCCGACCTGGTCACCCTCGCCGACCCCACCAGCCCCTGGACCTTCCTCAACTACCTCAGGTCCCGCGAGCGGCTCTTCCCCTTCTATTTCGCCGAGCGCTTCCACATCCAGCGCGCCGAGTACGACGCCTACTGCCGCTGGGTCAGCGAGAACCTCCCCGGGCTCCACTTCGGCCACCAGGTCGACGCCGTCCGCTGGAACCCCGAACGCGACGTCTTCGAGGTCGACTTCACCCAGCTCGACAGCGACGGAGAGGCGGAAGCCCTCGGCCGGACCTACACCCGCGACATCGTCCTCGGCATCGGCACCGAGCCCTACGTCCCCGACCCCCTCAAACCCCTCGTCGAGGCCCCCGGCGTACCCGTCGTGCACGCCGCCGACTACCTCGACCACCGTGCCGCCCTGCTCGCCGCCGAACACGTCACCGTCGTCGGCATCGGACAGTCCGGCGCCGAGGTCTTCCTCGACCTGCTGCGCAACCGGCCCGCCGGACGCGAGAAACTGCACTGGCTGGGCCGCACCGGCGCCTTCGCGCCCATGGAGTACTCCAAGCTCGGCCTGGAGCACTTCACCCCCGACCACACCCGCTACTTCCACGCCCTGCCCGAACCCACCCGCGACCGGCTCGTCGAGGGCCAGTGGCAGCTGCACAAGGGCATCGACGCCGCCACCATCGCCGCCGTCCACGACGAGCTCTACCGTCGCACCCTGCACGGCGGCTGGCCCGACGCCGTCCTCACCCCCGGCGTACGGGTCCGCACCGCAGGCCGGGTCGCCACGACCAAGGTGGAACTGCACCTGGAGCACGACCTGCAGAACAGCCGCTCCCGCCTCACCACCGACGCCGTCGTCCTCGCCACCGGCTACCGCGAACGCCCCCTCGACCGGATCCTCGCCGGCCTCGACCCCTACATGCGCCGCGACAACCGGGAGCGGCCCCGCATCGACGAGGACCACCGGCTCGTCCTCGACCCGTCCGTCACCGGCACGGTCCACGTCCAGAACGCCGAGACCCACACCCACGGCGTAGGCGCCCCCGACCTCGGCCTCGCCGCCTGGCGCAGCGCGATCATCCTCAACACCCTGACGGGCGGGGAGGCCTACGCACTCCCCGCCCGCACCGCCTTCACCACCTTCGGCCTCACCCAGCGGGCGCACGTCCCGCCGCCCCGCGAGGCACCGGCACTGACCCCGCTCGTCGACGACCGAAGGTGACGAAGCGCGCGGCTCAGAACACGGGCGTGCCGTTGCGCGTGAGCTTCCAGTCCACCCCCGCGAAGACGGCCGGGTCGATCGACCCCTTCGCCTTCACCCAGGCGATCATGGTGTTGCGGATCTCCTCCGAGTTCGACCACAGCACCCGGGCCGCGGCGACGTGCGGGAAGTTCCCGCCGCCGTTGGCCCGGTAGTTGTTCACCGCGAAGACGAACTGCGCGTCGTCCGCGAGCGGCTGCCCCTCGAACCGCACGTTCGTCACCCGCGACCCGGCCGGCTTCGCGATGTCGATCTCGTACGACAGACCGCTCACCACGTCGTAGTTGTAGTCCGGCGTGCCGTTCGCGTTCGTCAGCTTCGCCGGGTCCACCGGGGCGTCCGCCGCGGTCTGCACGTAGTAGTTCGCCGAGAACTCCAGGTACGCCTTCATCTGCGCGCCCGTCATCAGACGCGCCTCCAGCGTGTTCTCGAAGACGTACAGACCCGCCACGTCCCGGATCGTCACCTGGCCCGCCGGGATCCGCGCGCTGCGCGAGAAGCACGCCGCCTGCGACAGCACCGGCAGCGCGGCGTGCTCCGTGCCCGCCAGGGCCCGCTTCACCGTGTCCGCCTGGATGTGGTTGATCAGGTCGATGATCGGCACGTCCTTGTACGGCGCCTCGGCCGACGTCATCTCCGCCGCGTTCGTGCCGATGACCTGGTTGACGTACGCCACGACCTTCTCGTGCTCGTCGGAGAGCAGCTTCGTGATCTTCGGGTCCTCCTCCACGGTGTTGGAGTTGAGGACCTTCGCGCCGACCTTCTCGACCTTCCAGCAGCCCTTCTCGAAGACCAGCTCGAAGTCGAACAGCGTCAGCCGCTGGCCCCACTTCAGCGGCTCCGACAGCACGACCTTCTTGCCGGTCTTCTTGTTCGCGACGAAGTACTCCGGGATCTCAGTGTGCGCGTGCCCGACCAGGATCGCGTCGATGCCCGGCACCTGCTCGGCCACCAGAGCCGCCGCGTTCTCGATGTACGGCAGCTGGTCACCGTAGGACGACGTCCCCGACGAGCCGCTGTGCGCCGAGACGATGACGACGTCCGCGCCCATCGACCGCAGCTTCGGCACCCACTTCGCCGCCTGCTCCTCCAGACCCGGGAAGGTCATCTTCCCCTGCACGTTCGCCTTGTCCCAGATCGCGATGCCCGGGTTCGTCAGCCCCAGCACCGCCACCTTCACGTCCCGCCCGTGCGGGGTGCGCAGCCGGTGCATGCTGTACGGCGCGAACGCCGGCCGCAGCGTCTTCGCGTCCAGCGCGTTGGCGCCCAGCAGCGGGAAACGGCACTGCTGCTCGAACTTCCGCAGCACCGGGATGCCGTAGTTGAACTCGTGGTTGCCCAGCGCCGCCGCGTCGTACTCCATGGCGTTCATCGCCTGCGCCATCGGGTGCACCGGGCCGCCCTCGGCCGTGATCGGGTCGACCTTGGCGTAGTAGTACGACAGCTGCGTGCCCTGGATAGTGTCACCCGCGTCGATCAGCAGCGTGTTGCGGCGGCCCTTCTCCTCGCGGACCCGGTTCACCAGCGTCGAGACCTTCGCGAGGCCGACGTCGTTGTGGTCCTTGTCGTCGAACTCCTTGTCCGTGAAGTAGTCCCAGTTGAAGACGTTGCCGTGCAGGTCCGTCGTCCCCAGCACGGTGAACGCGTACCGCCTGGCGCCCCGCTTCGCCTCGGCCGCCTGCGCACCCGGCGCCGAGACCGCACCGGTCAGCGCCACCCCCGCCCCGGTCACGGCGGACTTCTCCAGGAACTTCCGGCGGTTCAACGGCATGTCTGGCTCCCCTGCGGAATCTGTGAACGACGCGCGTAGATAACGCGCGTAGATTCTGACCCGTCCATGACCGGCCGCAACAGACCCGGCAGGTTGCGATCTGGTGACTCGGCCCCTGAATCCGCGGCCGCCGACCAGCCCAGACATGACAGAGTGGGGCGTATGACCGCGGCCACCCCAGACGCCTCCCAGCCCGCCGTCCCCTACGGCACGCCCGAGGCCCCCCGCATCGCCGTCCGCGGCGAGGCCCGCCTCGAAGTCGACCCCGAGATCGCCCGCATCGGCATCACCGTCGCCGCGCGCGGCCGCGACCGCCGCTCCGCCCTCGACGACCTCACCCGCCGCAACGCCGGCGTCCTCGACCTCGTCAAGTCCTACGGCGACGCCGTCGAACGCCTGGAGACCGGCGCCTTCTCCATCACGCCGGAACTCACCAAACACGGCCGCGGCGAACGCGTCCGCACCTACCACGGCAGCGTCCGCGTCACCGCCGAGCTCACCGACTTCACCGCCCTGGGTGAACTCACCACCCGCCTCGCCGACCTCGAACTCACCCGAGTCGACGGTCCGTGGTGGACCCTGCGCCCCGACTCACCCGCTCACCGCGAGGCCAGGAAGAAGGCCGTCCGGGAAGCCGTCCAGCGCGCCCGCGAATACGCCGAAGCCCTCGGCACCACCCTCTCCGCCCTCGTCGAACTCGCCGACATCGGCGCCGAGAGCACCCCGCCGGCCTACCCCCAGGCCCCCGGCCGCATGCGCTCCGCGGCCTTCGCGGGCGCCGCCGAGGACACCCCCGCCCCCCTCGACCTCGAACCCCAGCGCCAGCGCGTCCACGCCCAGATCAACGCCCGCTTCACGATGGTGCCGCCCCGGCTGTAAAGCACCCCCGCGGGCCCATTCCGAAAATGCGACCGAATTCTACGGGTGCTCATCGGAGCATCCCTCCGCACAATTCAGCACTTGTCAATAACGCTTCACGCAAAGTCTGTTGAGCCGCCATGCCCGGCCAATTCACTACCGGCCGGTAGCTCATAGGCTCCTTTCATGCGCCGAGCAAAAATCGTCTGCACCCTTGGACCCGCCACCGACTCCTACGACCGGATCAAAGACCTGGTCGACGCCGGCATGGACGTAGCCCGCTGCAACCTCAGCCACGGCGGCCACGCCGAACACGAGGAGCGCTACCACCGGGTCCGCAAAGCAGCCGACGAGACCGGCCGCAGCGTCGGCCTCCTCGCCGACCTCCAAGGCCCGAAGATCAGGCTCGGCCACTTCACCGAAGGCCCCGTACTCCTCGAACGCGGCGACACCTTCACCATCACCGTCGAAGAAGGCGTCGAAGGCGACCGCGACATCTGCGGCACCACCTACGCCGGCCTCGCCGCCGACGTCACCACCGGCGAACGCATCCTCGTCGACGACGGCAAGGTCTGCCTCAAGGTCACCTCCGTCGACGGCCCCCGCGTCCACACCACCGTCCTCGCAGGCGGCGTGATCAGCGACCACAAGGGCCTCAACCTCCCCGGCGTCGCCGTCTCCGTCCCCGCCCTCTCCAAAAAGGACGAGGACGACCTCCGCTGGGCCCTGCGCACCGGCTTCGACGTCATCGCCCTGTCCTTCGTCCGCTCCGGGCGCGACATCCAGGACGTCCACCGCATCATGGACGAGGAAGGCCGCCGCCTCCCCGTCATCGCCAAAATCGAGAAACCCCAGGCCGTCGAGACCATCGACGAGATCGTCGCCGCCTTCGACGGCATCATGGTGGCCCGCGGAGACCTCGGCGTCGAAATGCCACTGGAACAGGTCCCGATCGTCCAGAAGCGCGCGATCAAACTGGCCAAACGCAACGCCAAGCCGGTCATCGTCGCCACCCAGATGCTCGACTCGATGATCGACAACGCCCGCCCGACGCGCGCCGAAGCCTCCGACGTCGCCAACGCGGTCATCGACGGCACCGACGCGGTGATGCTCTCCGGCGAGACGAGCGTCGGCAAACACCCGATCGAGACCGTTCGCACGATGGCCCGCATCGTCAAAGCGGCGGAAGAAGACATCCTCGCGAAGGGCCTCCCGCCCCTCACCGAACGCAACAAGCCCCGCACCCAAGGGGGCGCGGTCGCCCGGGCGGCAGCCGAGATGGGCGACTTCCTCGGCGCCCGCTTCCTGGTCGCCTTCACCCAGTCGGGCGACACCGCCCGCCGCCTCTCCCGCTACCGCTCGCCGATCCCCCTCCTCGCCTTCACCCCCGACCAGGCGACCCGCTCCCAGCTCAGCCTCACCTGGGGCGTCGAGACCTTCCTCGGCCCGTGCGTCGACACCACCGACGCGATCGTCGACCAGGTCGACGAGCTCCTGCTCCGCTACGGCCGCTGCAGTCCGGGCGACACGGTCGTCATCACATCCGGCTCCCCGCCCGGTGTCTCCGGCTCCACCAACATGGTCCGCGTCCACCACATCGGAGAGGACGACGGCCCCAAGTAGCACGCCGTCAGTACTTGGGCCCGACGTGGGCGTCCATGAGGGCTACGGAGGCTTTGCGGGCGACGGAGATGTTGCGCGCGTTCGCCTTCTTCCATTCGACGCCCACGTAATCGAGCGTTGCAGTGAAGAGGCGGATGATGTCGGGCGAGAGGTTCGTGAGGAAGTACCGGGGATATTCGTAGCGCTTCTGCTCTCCGGCCACGGTGCGGGTCGTCCAGTTGGTGATGCGGCAGCCGTCGGAGTGGATGAGTCCGCGGATGAATTCCCAGGGGTGTGCGTCGACGATGGCTTGCTGCCACGATGCGAGAGCGATCCGGCGTTCGTGCTTCTTGCCTGGTCCGTGCTGGGGGAAGAGATGCGGCCAGTGCCTGCTGTAGCTGACGACGGAGACGTATCCCTGCGCCTGAGTGCGAGAGGCGCACCCGGTCGGGTTGATGGCGCGCATGGCGACCTCGCATGCTTCGATCAGACCGGGCCACGAGTTCGCGCAGGCGATTCTCAGGTAATAACCGGTGCCGCGAGGGTGGCCGCTGATGCAGCCATCGCCGAGATAGAGGCCCAGTAGATAGGCGTACTTGCACTCGTCGGCGGGGGGTCCGGGTTCCGGAGGCGCCACACGAGGCAACGGTTCCAGGCGGGTTTGCCAGCTGCGGATCGCGGCCCGTGAGATGCCCGTTTCCTGGCTCACCGAATTCAGGCTGCGGCCCTGGGCCACCAACGCGAGTGCTCGCTTGCGTGTGCTGAGGTCGTACATGGGGTCACTGTGGAACTGTGATCATGTCGACGCGCAGCAAAAAGCGGATGTTCACGAGAACGTGGACATCCGCTTCGAAGTGGTGACCTTGGAAACCAAGGAAAAGTGCCCCGGGTCGGACTCGAACCGACACTGTATGGGTTTTGAATCCATTGCCTGCTGCCAATTGGGCTACCGGGGCCCAGTGAATCCAAGGTTGACCTCGACCCACTGCCTGACCACCATACCGCAGCTAGGTACGCTCTTGGGAGCAGTACCGGCCTGCCCCTACCAAGGAGCCCACGTGAGTGCCCCCGAGTCGCCCCAGCCTGTTGACGTGCCTGAAGAGGACAAGTCGCACGTGCCTCCGATGACGACCCGGGTCGTCATCGCCGAGGACGAGGCGCTGATCCGGCTCGATCTCAAAGAGATGCTGGAGGAGGAGGGGTACACCGTCGTCGGTGAGGCCGGGGACGGGGAGCAGGCGGTGGAGCTGGCTCGTGAGCACCGGCCCGACCTCGTCATCCTCGATGTGAAGATGCCGAAGCTGGACGGCATCTCGGCGGCCGAGAAGATCGCGGAGGAGAGCATCGCGCCGGTGCTGATGCTGACCGCGTTCTCGCAGCGCGATCTGGTGGAGCGGGCCCGGGACGCGGGTGCGATGGCGTATCTGGTCAAGCCGTTCAGCAAGACGGATGTCGTGCCGGCGATCGAGATGGCCGTGTCGCGGTTCACGGAGCTGAAGGAGCTGGAGAAGGAGGTCGCCGACCTCACGCTCCGGCTGGAGACGCGCAAGCTGGTGGACCGGGCGAAGTCGATTCTGCAGACGGAGTACGGGCTGTCGGAGCCGGCGGCCTTCCGGTGGATCCAGAAGACGTCGATGGACCGGCGGATGTCGATGCAGCAGGTCGCGGAGGCGGTCATTCAGGACGCCGACGAGAAGAAGGCCAACAAGGGCTGAGCGTCCGACGCGAGAGGCCCGCTCCCCTTCCGGACCGGAGGGGGAGCGGGCCTCTTGGCGTTCGGGTCGGGACCTCAGTCCTCGCCGAGGTACGCCTTGCGCACCGACTCGTCGTGGAGCAGGTCCTGCCCCGTCCCGGAGAGGACGATGTTGCCGACCTCCATGACGTGGCCCTGGTCGGCGAGGGAGAGCGCGGCCTGGGCGTTCTGTTCGACGAGGAGGATCGTCGTGCCCTGGGACTTGAGCTCGGAGATGGTCGCCATGATCTTCTGCATCATGATCGGGGAGAGGCCCATGGAGGGCTCGTCGAGCATGAGCAGTTTGGGCTGGGACATGAGGGCGCGGCCCATGGCGAGCATCTGCTGCTCGCCGCCGGAGAGGGTTCCGGCGGCCTGCTTGCGACGTTCGCCCAGGATGGGGAAGAGGTCGTAGGCGCGCTGGATGTCCTTCTCGATGCCGTCCTTGTCCTTGCGGAGGAACGCTCCGAGCTGGAGGTTCTCGGCGATGGTGAGGCGGGGGAAGATGTGCCGGCCTTCGGGGGAGTGGGCGAGGCCGAGGGCGACGATCTTGTGGGCGGGGACCCCGCTCAACGGCTTGCCGTCGAAGAGGATCTTTCCGGCGGTGGGCTTGAGGAGGCCCGACAGGGTGCGCAGGGTGGTGGTCTTGCCCGCGCCGTTGGTGCCGATGAGGGTGACGACCTGGCCGGCTTCGACGCTGAAGGAGATGCCCTTGACGGCTTCGATCTTGCCGTAGGAGACCCGGAGGTCCTCGACCTCGAGGAGTGCGGTCACTTGGCTTCTCCCTTGGTGCTGCTGGTGGTGCTGGGCGCGTCGGCGGCGGCTTCGGCGGCCTCGACCTCGGCGACTTCCGCTTCACCGGGGTCGCCTTCGAACGGCTCTCCGAGGTACGCGGCGATGACGCGCTCGTCGGCCTGGACGACGTCGGAGGTGCCTTCGACGAGCTTTTCGCCCTGGACCAGGACGGCGACGCGGTCGGAGAGGTTGAAGACGAAGCGCATGTCGTGCTCGATGAGCAGGACGGCGATGCCCCGGTCGCGGATGGCGAAGACCAGTTCCTCGGTGGCCCGTGTCTCCTGGGGGTTCATGCCGGCGGTGGGCTCGTCGAGGAGCAGCAGGCCGGGCTCGGAGGCCATGGCGCGGGCGATCTCGAGCTTGCGCTGCTCGCCGTAGGGGAGGTTGCGGGCGAGGTGGTCGCGCTTGTGGACGAGGCCGATGAACTCCAGGAGTTCCATGGCGCGTTCCTCGCTGGCGCGTTCGGCCTTCTTGAAGCCGGGGCCGCGCAGGAGGGCGGACCAGAGGCCTTCCTTGGTGCGGGTGTGGCGTCCGACGAGGACGTTCTCCAGGACCGTCATGTTGGCGAACAGGCGGATGTTCTGGAAGGTGCGGGCGATGCCGGCCTGGGTGACCAGGTGGGGCTTCGGGGGGAGGACGGTGCCCTTGTAGGAGACGGTGCCCTCGGTGGGGACGTAGAGGCCGGTCAGGCAGTTGAAGAAGGTGGTCTTGCCGGCGCCGTTGGGGCCGATGAGACCGACGATCTCGCCGGCGTTGACCGTGAAGTCGACGGAGCGTACGGCGGTGAGGCCGCCGAAGCGCATCGTGACGTCGCGTGCTTCGAGTACAGGAGTGGTCATGTTTCTTACGCCCCCGCCTTGGTGACGGCCGGTTCGTCGGTCAGCGTGGTCTGTTTGGGTACGTCGAGTTGGCCGGTCTCGTGGAATTCGAGCTGGCGCCGGCGGTTGGCGATGATGCCTTCGGGGCGGAAGCGCATCAGGAGGATGAGCGCGATGCCGAAGGCGAGGAGCGACTTGTCCTGGAGGAAGACGAGCTTCTCGGGGAGCAGGTACAGCAGGGCCGCGCCGAGGAGCGGGCCGGCGACGGTGCCCATGCCGCCGAGGACGACCGCGGCCAGGAGGAACGCGGAGTTGGGCGGGGTGGAGCCGGCGAACTGGTACGGCGTCGGGACGACGCTGTAGGTGACGTGGGCGCTGACGGTGCCGGCGAGGCCGGCGAGGGCGGCGCCGAGGGCGAAGGCGACGAGCTTGACGCGGAAGCCGTTGATGCCCATGGCGGTGGCGGCGGTCTCGTCCTCGCGGATGGCGATCCAGGAGCGGCCGATGCGGGAGTCCGCGGCACGCGTGTAGACCAGGACCACGATGGCCATGATGAGGACCATCAGCAGGTAGTAGTTGGCGAAGCGGCCGAGGGTGAATCCGCCGATGTCGTGGGCTTGGCCGAAGTTGAAGCCGAAGAAGTTCAGGTCGGGGATGTTGGCGATGCCGTTCGGGCCGTTGGTGACGTCGGGGCCGGAGTCGCCGTCCATGTTGTTGACGGCGATGCGGAAGATCTCTCCGAAGCCGAGGGTGACGATGGCGAGGTAGTCGCCGCGCAGTCGCAGGGTCGGGGCGCCGATGAGGACGCCGAAGACGAGGGAGGCGGCGGCGCCGGCCAGGGCGGAGGCCCAGAAGGGCAGGTGGACGCCGGAGATGGTGGAGAACTCGGAGCCGGAGACGAGGGCGGCGGTGTAGGCGCCGACGCCGAGGAAGGCGACGTATCCGAGGTCGAGGAGTCCGGCGAGGCCGACGACGATGTTGAGGCCGAGGGCGACGGTCCCGAAGATCAGGATGTTGACGCCGATGTTGGCGTAGTGGTCGTCGGTCTGGGTGAAGGGGAAGGCGATGGCCGCGGCGAAGCCCATGGCGAGGGTGAAGCTGCGGTTGGCGGCGACGAGGGCCGAGAAGCGGTCCATGAGGCCGGCGGTGTGCACTGCCCACATGGCGAAGGTGACGACGAACAGGTAGCCGATGAAGAGTTCGCCGTACTCGGTGTCGATGCCGTAGGTGAAGACGCCGAGGCCGATGATGGTGACCACGGTGATGACGGCCCGCTGGACCCAGGGCGCGGTGGCCTCGGGGGCGGGGATGCGGTCGGGCTTGGCGACGTAGGCCTTGAGGGTTTCCTTGATGCCGTCGGTGCCGGTGCGCTCCTGGGGGAGGGCGAAGGCGCCGAGGACGGGCAGCAGGGAGGCGACGGCCGCTATCCAGCCACCGGGTTCGAGGTTGACGACGCCGCCGAGCTTGGTGCTGATGGCGATGACGGTGAACCAGGTGACGGTGAATCCGCCGAGTGCGGTGAGCACGAGGGGTGCGTTGTTGCGGGCGGGCAGCAGCCAGCCGAGGCCGCGGACGCCGTAGGAGGCGAGGGCGAACAGGGCGGTGAGGACGCCGGCGGTGAAGGTCAGCCACTGCAGGCCACCGGGGTAGCCGTTGATGGTGAGGTCGCCGGGGAATTCGGCGGTCCAGGTCCAGGCGAGGAACGCGGAGGCGGCGGTGGCGATGCCGCCGGCGAGCAGCAGGGCGCGGGCGGCCGTGGTGGGCAGCGGGATGAGACCGCGCGGGACGGGCGTCGGGGTGGGGACGGCGTCCGGTGCCGGGGTCTTGGTCGTCTCGGTCATGTGATCACGCCCTGTCCGCGACGCGCTCGCCGAGCAGGCCCTGTGGCCTGAAGAGGAGCACGAGGATGAGGAGGCAGAAGGCCCACACGTTGGCCCAGCTCTGGCCGCCGAGCTGCTGCATGCCCGGGATCTCGTCGATGTAGGCGGAGGCGAGGGTTTCGGCGATGCCGAGGACGACGCCGCCGAGCATGGCGCCGTAGATGTTGCCGATGCCGCCGAGGACGGCCGCGGTGAAGGCCTTGAGGCCCATCAGGAAGCCCATGCGGTAGTCGACGTTGCCGTACTTGAGTCCGTAGGCGACGGCGGCGACGGCGGCGAAGAAGCCGCCGATGGCGAAGGCGATGACGATGATGCGGTTGGTGTCGATGCCCATCAGCTGCGCGGTGTCGGGGTCCTGCGCGGTGGCCTGCATGGCGCGGCCGGTGCGGCTGCGGCGCACGAAGATCGCGAGGGCGGCCATGCAGAGGACGGCGGCCAGGATGAGGAAGATGTCGGCGTCCTTGATGGTGACGGAGCCGATGTCGTGGGTGTTGTCGAGGCCGGGGAAGGCGCGGGCGCGGTCGGCGCCGGGGTAGAAGTTGCGCACGACCTCCTGGAGGGCCAGGGAGAGGCCGATGGCCGTGATGAGCGGTGCCAGGCGTGGGGCTCCGCGCAGGGGGCGGTAGGCGAACCGTTCCGCTCCGACGGCGATGAGGATGGCCACGAGGGCGCCGCCGATGAGCATCATCGGTACGGCGATGGCCATCGAGGTGCCGTCGGGGAGGATGTAGAAGTAGACCGTGAGGGCGCCGAAGGCCCCGGTCATGAAGATCTCGCCGTGCGCGAAGTTGATGAGCTGGACGATGCCGTACACCATCGTGTAGCCGATGGCGATCAGCCCGTACATCGAGCCGAGAAGCAGCCCGTTGGCCAGCTGCTGCGGCAGGGTGTTCACCGCATGGCCTCCATGTCGCTGGTGGTCGTGTGCACTGGATGTGTGCGTGGTCGTGTGCTGTGTGGGGGTGTGGAAACGGGCCGCGCGGTCGGGGTCCTCCTTCCGCGCGGCCCGTGGTGCGGCGTTGTGGCGGGCCGGGTTACTTCAGGTCGGCGGTGCCGGTCTCCACGTCCTTCCAGGCACCCTTCTCGACCTGGTAGACCGTCAGCTGCTTGTTGGTGGTGTCGCCGTACTGGTCGAAGGAGATCTTGCCGGTGAGGCCTTCGAAGTCGGACTTCTGGACACCGTCGACGACCTTGGAGCGCAGGTCGTTGATGTCGGTGGGCACCTTGCCGCCGTTGGCGTCGGCCGCGGCCTTGACGGCCTTGATGATGGCGGTGGTGGCGTCGTAGGCGTAGGCGCCGTACGCGCCGTAGTCGCCCTTGTAACCCTTGTCCTTGTACGTCTGGATGAACGTCTTGGCCGCGGGCAGGGTGTCGGCGGGGACACCGATGGCGGTGGCGAGGTCGCCCTCGGAGGACTTGCCGGCCGCCTCGATGTAGGTGGAGGCGAACATGCCGTCGCCGCCGAACAGCGGGATCTTGACGCCGGCGTCCTTGAGCTGCTTGGTGATCAGCGCGGACTCGTCGTACTGGCCGCCGTAGTAGAGCAGGTCGGCACCGGAGTTCTTGATCTTGGTGACGAGGGAACCGAAGTCCTTGTCGCCGGTGTTGACGTGGTCGGTGCCGACGACCTTGCCGCCCATCTTCTTGTACTGCTCGTTGAAGATCTTCGCGAGGCCGGCGCCGTAGGTCTGCTTGTCGTCGACGACGAAGGCCTTCTTCTTCTTGAGGCCGTTGTACGCGTAGCCGGCGGCGAAGCTGCCCTGCAGTTCGTCGGTGGTGGCGGTACGGAAGTAGGTCTTGAACGGACGCTTCTTGTCCGTCTGCCAGTTCTTGCCCTGGGTGAGCTCGGGCGCGGTGTTGGCCGGGGAGATCTGGACCATGTTGGCCGAGGCGAACACCTGCTGCATCGTCTGGGCGACGCCGGAGTTCAGCGGGCCGACGGCGCCGACGGCGGTCTTGTCGCCGACGATGCTGGTGGCGTTGGACTGGCCGGTGGCGGGCTGCGCCTTGTCGTCCAGGGCCTTGAGCTTGAACTTCACGCCCGGGACCCAGTTGTTCTTGTTGGCGTCGTCGATGGCGATCTGGGCGCCGTACTGGATGCCGAGGCCGGTGGTGGAGTTCTCACCGGAGAGGGGGGCGTCGACGCCGATGGTCAGCGTGGTGCCGCTCCCGTTGTCTCCGCCCTTGTCACCGCTGTCGTCTCGGGAGCCGCAGGCGGTGAGAGTCAGAGCTCCGGTCGTGAGAACGGAGGTAAGAATCACCAAGGAACGCTGTCGCACAATCAGTCCTTTCACAGGCAGGCCCCGCCCTGGTCGGGGGGTGAGTGCCGCGCTGGTACCGAACTCCCGATGGAGGCGGTGACTGGCCGTGACTCTAAGCCCGGGGTAAGGGCAGGGTCAGCGGCGCGGGCTCGCTTGTGACTTTCTTGTTATGACGGGGTGGATGCCCGGTCTCCACGGCGGGCCCTCTCGACGGGTTTGGTGGATTTTCGCCGAGGTCCGCATTCTGAGAACCCGCACTTCCGGTTGGCCATGGCTGAGATCGTGCGGTGCCCGGGCCGCATGCGGCCCGGAAGAGATCGGAAAGGTCCCGGGCGTGAGTGCGGCCGGATCGTGAAACCGGGGTGGTGTATTGCGCGCGCGTTACGGAGCGTTACGCCGAGAAAGGGATGGCCGGCATCCTGGGGAAGTGCCGGGTAATCGGAAACGGTGATTTCCACGGTATGGGGCGGGGCGTGCGGGCCGGCGCGGTGAGGGCGCGACGGGGGGGCTGGGCCGGTGGGCGGGCCGGGCGCCGGTCGGCTGCGAGGGTCTGCGGCAGGGCTACGGCCGCGAGGGCGTGCACGGCTGCGACGACCGCCGTTCTCCGCCGGGGCGGCAGCCGGTTCCGGCAGCGGCGGGACACTGGGCCGGGCGGGGCGCCTTCACGCCGGTGAGCGCTCAACTCTTCTTGGAATCAGCTGAGTTGACTGGTTCATGGAGTCCGGGGCGAAGACGCGAGGGGCCCCGCCGCTTCGCCGGGTGCGCGATGCGGCGGGGCCTCGGGTTGCGTCGGCAGGGGTTACGGCAGCTTCACGAACGGCGAGAGGAAGGCGCGGGCGCCGGGGGTGTCCAGGCGGTACGTCACGTTGGTCGCGTAGCAGGGGGTGTCGCCGGTGATGGTGGTGGCGGCGAGGATCCTCTTGCCGCCGAGCACGGCGAAGTTGGGTCCGCCCGAATCGCCGTAGCAGGCGCCGCCGTTGCCCTGGGGCGCGGTCATCGCGAGCCGGGCCCAGGAGTCGTTGAGGGCGTTGAAGGTGACGGGTGCCTTCATCCGGACGCCGCCGCCGGGGTGGGTCTGGCCGCCGGGGCCGTTGACGGCCTCCTGGGTGCCGTATCCGGCGACGATCCAGTCGGTGTCGTTCAGGCCCTGCGGGCCGAGCCTGCCGAGCTGGTTCGCGGTGGGCAGGGTCGCCGGTGTGAAGCTCCAGCGGGCCTTGACCTGGGCGGCGGGCAGCTGGATCACCGCGATGTCGTGGGTGTCGGAGGCGGGCCCCGGATATGCGGGGTGGGTGTGGGCGGTGCCCGGGACGGCGACGGCGGCGGCCTGCGCGGCCGGGTCGCCCGGGTACTTCTTCGCCGCCGCGTCGAGGCCCGACTGCACGTCCTGGTCGAGGGAGACGTAGAAGCGCACGTTGTCGGGCCAGTCCGAGGTGCAGTGCGCGGCGGTCAGGAAGGTGTCCGCGTCGACCATGGTGCCGGAGCAGACCCAGTCGACGCGGTCGGGGGTCGCGGGGTCGCCGTCGTCGTCCCAGGTGGCCACGAGCGCGCCGACCTCGGTGCGTTCGGGGGCGGGGGCGGCGTTGTAGGAGTTGATGGCGGAGGACGGCAGCGCGGTGGCGAGCACGGTGGCACAGGCCGCGGCGGTGACGGCGAAGGCGCGTACGGAGGTCAAGAGAAACCCTTCTGCGGGTCGGACGGGTCTTCTCCTGTGGGGGTGGGCGCCAGTGAAGTGCCCGGGGGGCGGCCGCGACAAGAGCGCGACCGCCTCTCCAGGGTTTTCCCTACGTCGGGCGGTACGCCGGTGCGCACGGCGCCCGGCGCGTCGGTCAGTTCGCGGCGCGGATGAGTTCCTCGTCGCCCGGCTTGACGTCGCGCAGGAGGCAGGTCAGCCGGGCCGTGCACACCCTTTTGTCGTTTTCGTCCGTGATGACGATTTCGTACGTGGCGGTCGACCGCCCCCGGTGCACCGGCGTCGCGACACCGGTGACCAGCCCGGAGCGCACCCCGCGATGGTGGGTGCAGTTCAGGTCGACACCCACGGCGATCTTGGAGCTGCCGCCGTGCAGCATCGAACCGATCGAGCCCAGGGTCTCGGCCAGCACCGCGGAGGCCCCGCCGTGCAGCAGCCCGTAGGGCTGCGTGTTGCCCTCCACCGGCATGGTCCCGACGACCCGGTCCGCCGACGCCTCGGAGATCTGGACGCCCATCCGGTTCCCGAGGTGGCCCGCGGAGAACAGGGCCAGGAGGTCCACGCCGAGCGCGGCGTACTCGTCGATGACCTCTTGCGGGAACTTCACATGCTGCTGCTCACCCATCGGGCCCGGCTCCGTTCGTCCTCGTCACTCGGCTGCCTGTCTCACTGAGCGAACGCTCAGTCGGTGGCCGATTGTTCCAGACGCACCACGACGGACTTGCTGGCCGGGGTGTTGCTGGTGTCTGCCGTGGCGTCCAGCGGCACCAGGACGTTGGTCTCCGGGTAGTACGCGGCCGCGCAGCCCCGGGCCGTCGGGTAGTGCACGACACGGAAGCCGGGCGCCCGGCGCTCCACACCGTCCTTCCACTCGCCGACCAGGTCGACGTACGACCCGTCCGCCAGCTTCAGGGCCCGCGCGTCCTCGGGGTGGACCAGCACCACCCGGCGGCCGTTCCTGATGCCCCGGTAGCGGTCGTCGAGGCCGTAGATCGTGGTGTTGTACTGGTCGTGCGAGCGCAGCGTCTGCAACAGCAGGCGGCCCTCGGGCAGCCGCGGGTACTCCACGGGCGCGGCGGTGAAGTTGGCCTTGCCGGTGGCCGTGGGGAAGCGGCGCTCGTCGCGTGGGGCGTGGGGGAGCGCGAAGCCTCCGGGGCGGGCCACGCGCGCGTTGAAGTCCTCGAAGCCCGGGATCACGCGCGCGATGCGGTCCCGGATCGTCGCGTAGTCCTTCTCGAACTCCTCCCACGGAGTGCGGCTGTTCTCGCCGAGCACGCGGCGGGCCAACCGGCTGACGATGGCCGGCTCCGACAGCAGGTGCCGGCTCGCGGGCTCCAGGCGCCCCCGGGAGGCGTGCACCATGCCCATCGAGTCCTCCACCGTCACGAACTGCTCGCCGCTGCCCTGCAGATCGCGCTCGGTGCGGCCGAGCGTCGGCAGGATCAGGGCACGCGCGCCCGTGACCGCGTGCGAGCGGTTCAGCTTCGTCGACACGTGCACGGTCAGCCGGGCCCGGCGCATGGCCGCCTCGGTGACCTCCGTGTCGGGGGACGCCGCCACGAAGTTGCCGCCCATGGCGAAGAAGACCTTCGCCTCGCCGTCGCGCAGGGCGCGGATGGCGCGCACGACGTCATAGCCGTGCTCGCGCGGGGGAGCGAAGCCGAACTCCTTCTCCAGGGCGTCCAGGAACGCCGGAGCGGGCCGCTCGAAGATGCCCATCGTGCGGTCGCCCTGCACGTTCGAATGGCCGCGCACCGGGCACACACCCGCACCGGGGCGGCCGATGTTGCCGCGCAGCAGAAGGAAGTTGACCACTTCGCGGATCGTGGGCACCGAGTGCTTGTGCTGGGTGAGACCCATCGCCCAGCACACGATGGTGCGTTCGGAGGCCAGGATCATGCGGAGGGCCTTCTCGATGTCCTCCTGGCCCAGCCCCGTCGCCGTGAGCGTCTCGTCCCAGTCGGCGGCGCGGGCGGCCTCGGCGAACTCCTCGTAGCCGTGTGTGTGCTCCCGCACGAACGCCTCGTCGACCGCGCCGCCGGTCTGCAGGATCAGCTTGTTCAGCAGGCGGAACAGCGCCTGGTCGCCGCCGATGCGGATCTGCAGGAACAGATCGGTGAGCGCCGCGCCCTTGAGCATGCCCTGCGGGGTCTGCGGGTTCTTGAAGCGCTCCAGGCCCGCCTCGGGCAGCGGGTTGACGCTGATGATCTTCGCACTGTTGCCCTTGGCCTTCTCCAGCGCGGACAGCATGCGCGGGTGGTTCGTCCCCGGGTTCTGCCCCGCGACGATGATCAGGTCGGCCTTGTACAGGTCCTCCAGCAGGACGCTGCCCTTGCCGATGCCGATCGTCTCCGACAGGGCCGAACCGGACGACTCGTGGCACATGTTCGAGCAGTCGGGCAGGTTGTTCGTGCCGAGCTCGCGGGCGAACAGCTGGTAGAGGAACGCGGCCTCGTTGCTGGTGCGGCCGGAGGTGTAGAAGACGGCCTCGTCCGGGGAGGCGAGTGCGCCGATCTCCTCGCCGATGATGTCGAAGGCGCGCTCCCAGGTGACCGGCTCGTAGTGGGAGCCTCCCTCGGGGAGGTACACGGGGTGGGTGAGCCGGCCCTGCTGCCCCAGCCAGTAGCCGCTGCGGCCGGCCAGGTCGGCGACCGGGTGCGCGGCGAAGAACTCGGGCGTGACCCGGCGCAGGGTGGCCTCCTCGGCCACGGCCTTGGCGCCGTTCTCGCAGAACTCCGCCTTGTGCCGGTGCTCCGGCTCGGGCCAGGCACAGCCGGGGCAGTCGAAGCCGTCCTTCTGGTTCACGCTCAGCAGGGTCAGCGCGGTGCGCTTCACACCCATCTGCTGCTGGGCGATCCGCAGCGTGTGCCCGATCGCCGGGAGCCCCGCGGCCGCGTGCTTCGGCCCGGCGACCTGCGGCGCGTCCTGGACCGGATCACTCGTGGGCGGCTTCGACGCCATCGCACACTCCCCTTCGACCGCACTGTGAGGTAGGCCTCCGAATCCTCGCACGCGAGGGAGACCGCGGATGCGGGCGGGCCGGGGAGGCGGCCGGGGGAGCGGGGCCCACCGTCGTGCGCGCCCGAGCCCGGCACCCGCGGGGGCGGGACCGAGTGTCAGTGGGGCGTGGCAGGATCGGGGGCGTGGCAGAGACAGCATCGAAGACGACCGACCAGACCTCCGGCGGCAGCCGGCCGCGACTGATGCTCATGGACGGGCACTCGCTGGCCTACCGCGCGTTCTTCGCGCTGCCCGCGGAGAACTTCACCACCGCGACGGGCCAGCCGACGAACGCGATCTACGGCTTCGCGTCGATGCTGGCCAACACGCTGCGCGACGAGGCGCCCACGCACTTCGCGGTCGCCTTCGACGTCTCCCGCAAGACCTGGCGGTCCCAGGAGTTCACGGAGTACAAGGCGAACCGCTCCAAGACCCCGGACGAGTTCAAGGGCCAGGTCGAGCTGATCGGCGAGCTCCTGGACGCGATGGGCGCCCAGCGCTTCGCGGTCGACGGCTTCGAGGCGGACGACGTCATCGCCACGCTCGCCACCCAGGCCGAGGCCGAGGGCTTCGAGGTGCTGATCGTCACCGGCGACCGCGACTCGTTCCAGCTGGTCAGCGAGCACACCACGGTGCTGTACCCGACCAAGGGCGTCTCCGAGCTGACCCGCTTCACCCCGGAGAAGGTGTTCGAGAAGTACGGGTTGACGCCCGCGCAGTACCCCGACTTCGCGGCCCTGCGCGGCGACCCCTCGGACAACCTCCCCGGCATCCCCGGCGTCGGCGAGAAGACCGCCGCGAAGTGGATCAACCAGTTCGGTTCCTTCGCCGAGCTCGTCGAGCGCGTCGAGGAGGTCAAGGGCAAGGCCGGCCAGAACCTCCGCGACCACCTGGAGTCCGTCAAGCTCAACCGCCGGCTCACCGAGCTGGAGCGCCGGGTCGAGCTGCCCAAGGGGGTCACCGAGCTGGAGCGCGCGGCCTACGACCGCAAGGCCGTCGCGATGCTCCTGGACACCCTGGAGATCCGCAACCCGTCGCTGCGCGAGCGCCTCTTCGCCGTCGACCCGGGCGCCGAGGAGGCCGAGACCACCCCGATCAGCGCCGAGGGCGTGGAGCTGGACGGCACGGTGCTCGGCACCGGCGAGCTGCCCGCCTGGCTCACCGAGCACGGCACCCAGCCCCTCGGCGTCGCCACGGTCGACACCTGGGCGCTCGGCACCGGTTCCGTCGCCGAGGTCGCCCTCGCCGCGCCCGGAGGGCCCGCCGCCTGGTTCGACCCCTCCCAGCTGGACGAGGCCGACGAGCGGGCCTTCGCGGCCTGGCTCGCCGACGCCGAGCGGCCCAAGGTCTTCCACAACGCCAAGGGCGCGATGCGTGTCTTCGCCGAGCACGGCTGGAGCGTCGAAGGCGTCAGCATGGACACCGCGCTCGCCGCGTACCTGGTCAAGCCGGGCCGCCGCTCCTTCGACCTGGACGCGCTGTCCCTGGAGTACCTGCACCGTGAGCTGACCCCGGCCGCCGCGGCCGACGGCCAGCTCGCCTTCGGCGCGGACGACGCCGCCGAGGCCGAGGCCCTGATGATCCAGGCCCGCGCCGTCCTCGACCTGGGCCAGGCCTTCGAGAGCCGCCTGGAGGAGGTCGGCGCCGCCGACCTGCTGCGCGACATGGAGCTGCCCACGTCCGCGCTGCTCGCCCGCATGGAGCGGCACGGCATCGCGGCCGACCGGCCCCACCTGGAGGCCATGGAGCAGATGTTCGCCGGCGCTGTCCAGCAGGCGGTGAAGGAGGCCCACGCGGCGGCCGGGCACGAGTTCAACCTGGGCTCCCCCAAGCAGCTCCAGGAGGTCCTCTTCGGTGAGCTGGCGCTGCCCAAGACCAAGCGGACCAAGACCGGCTACACCACGGACGCCGACGCCCTCGCCTGGCTCGCCACGCAGACGGACAACGAGCTCCCGGTGATCATGCTCCGCCACCGCGAGCAGGCCAAGCTCCGCGTCACCGTCGAGGGCCTCATCAAGACGATCGCCGCGGACGGCCGCATCCACACCACCTTCAACCAGACCGTCGCCGCCACCGGCCGCCTGTCCTCCACCGACCCGAACCTGCAGAACATCCCGGTCCGCACGGACGAGGGCCGCGCCATCCGCCGGGGCTTCGTCGTCGGCGAGGGCTTCGAGTCGCTGATGACGGCCGACTACAGCCAGATCGAGCTGCGCGTGATGGCCCACCTCTCCGAGGACGAGGGCCTGATCGAGGCGTTCACCTCCGGCGAGGACCTGCACACCACGGCCGCCTCCCAGGTCTTCGCGGTCGAGCCCACCGCGGTCGACGCCGAGATGCGCCGCAAGATCAAGGCCATGTCGTACGGCCTGGCCTACGGTCTCTCCGCCTTCGGCCTCTCCCAGCAGCTGAGCATCGAGGCGGCGGAGGCCCGCGCCCTGATGGACGCGTACTTCGAGCGGTTCGGCGGCGTACGGGACTATCTGCGCCGGGCGGTCGACGAGGCCCGGGCGACGGGCTACACGGCCACGCTCTTCGGACGCCGCCGCTACCTCCCCGACCTCAACAGCGACAACCGCCAGCGCCGCGAGGCCGCCGAGCGGATGGCCCTCAACGCGCCGATCCAGGGCACGGCGGCCGACATCGTCAAGATCGCCATGCTCAAGGTCGACGACGCCCTGAGGGACGCCGGCCTCGCCTCCCGCATGCTCCTCCAGGTCCACGACGAAATCGTGCTGGAGATCGCCCCGGGCGAGCGGTCCGCCGCCGAGGAACTGGTCCGCCGGGAGATGGCGAACGCCGTCGACCTCCGCGTCCCCCTGGGCGTCTCGGTGGGCTCGGGCGCGGACTGGGAGTCGGCAGCACACTAGGCGCTGCGCGGCACGGCCGGGAGGTGCGAGGGCCCGGGCGGGACGACGGACGTGGTCGGACCGGGCTGGGTGAGTTACCCCCGTAGCCCGGTGCCCGCCTCGGCCGGGTTGAGGGGTGTACTGCCTCGGCCGGGGTGCGGGCCTCCCGCGGGGGTGTCCCGCCTCGGCCGGGGGTGCGGGCCTCCTGCGGGGGTGTCCCGCCTCGGCCGGGGTGGCCTGTCCCCCGAGGTGTCCCCCCTCGGCCGGGGTGGCGAGTCCCCGGCCTCGGCTGGAGTGCAGGTCTCCCGCCTCGGCTGGGTTGCGGGTCTCCCGCCCCGCCGCGCTGCGGGCCCCCTCCTCGGCCGGGCTGCCCCGGCCACCCACCAGCCCTCCCCCTCCCACGGAAACCGTCACTCGCGTGGCCCCCGAGAAGGCGCCCCCGCCCCGGGCGGTCGCGAAGATGCGGGGCATGGGTATACGCACGTTCCTCAGCCGCACGGGCCCAGGCGTGGCACTGCAGCCGGTCCCGGCGTTCGAGGCCGCCGCGAGTACGGCTCGCGTCCCCGTCACCTTCAGTAGGGCCCTGCGCCGGGCGACGAGGGACCTTCGGCAGCGTCCGGCAGTCGGCGGACGCCGGTTCGCCGACGCCGACCCGGTTGCCGCCACGGCTCTCCCCGGTGCAGGTGGCCCGACCGCCGCTCCTGCCCTCACCGGCGCCGACGCCCTGGTCGCCCTCACCGCTCTTGTCGGGGCCGAGGCCGTGGCCGCCCTGACCGGTCTCGTCGGCACCGAGGCCGTGGCGGACCTCGCCGGCGCCGTCTATCCGGCCTCCCTCACCGGCTTCGTCGGTGCCGAGGCCAAGCCGGCCGATAGCGGTCCACCCTCCGTCACCGGCCCCGCACCCAACGAGGTCCGGTTCCCCGGCGCAGCCGTCACCCCCGGCCCGCAGGGCAAACCCTCCCGCCCCTGGGCCCGGTTGGCCCGCGACTGTCTGACCCGCGTCCTCACGCTGCTCCCACGTCCCCGCCCCGCGCACACCGCCATCACCGTATACATCACGACGACCGACGGCGTCGTCAGCGAGCGGCCGGGCGGCTCGGCTCCGTAGCCGCGGCAGGGACAGGATCGACGGGGACCGGAACCGGACGCCGCACCCGAACCCCCACGGCGTAGAGCAGCAGCGCCGGGACGAGTCCCGCGCCCGCGCCGAAGCACACCGTCGGAATGATCTCCCACGGCTTCGCGGCCGAGCCCCAGTAGGCCCACCACCGCGCCGCCCGCTGCACCGCCCCCACCACAGCGAAGCCGCAGATCACGGCGGCGGCCGCCCACCGGTCCCGTACCGCCAGCACGGGGACACCCACCGGCTCGCCCAGGGGCGCCCGCCGCAGCGCGTGTGCCACGAACAGGGCGATCACGACCGCGGCCACCGCCGAACCGCCGTACTGCAGGTACCAGTACAGCGGTGAGCCCGCCACCTCCCGGCCCAGCACCGGAAACAGCCGCATCCCCCACCGGTCGAGATGCGTGAACGCGTCCCACACCACATGGGTCGACGCACCGAGCGCCGCGGACGCGTACCACCGCGCCACCAGCGACGGCCGCACCAGCGCGAGTGGCGCCCCGCACCGCAGCAGGGCCGCCACCCGCCCCTGCCGGGCCCGCGGCAGCAGCGCGACGAGCGGTTCACGCACCAGCAGCCACAACCCCACCAGCGCCCATGCGATGAGCACATCGATCGTGAACACACCCGCGAACCCGTGCGTGACGTCACCGAACTCCATCGCCCCGGGAAAGACACTTGCCGCGTAGTAGGTCATGTCGGGCGCGAAGGAGCCCGCCACGAGCACGGCGGGCACCAGCGGGCCCCGGCCGGTGCCGTCCGTGCGGACGGCGGGCAGTACGGCTGCCGCATGGCTCAGCGTGAACGGCAACTCGGCTCCTCACGACGGTCGTTGCACCAGACCGGAGCACCCGGCGGTCAGTGGCCCAGTATGCGGGATGCCGCCCTGCCGGCCGACGTCACAAGCGCACATGGCCAACTGGTGAAAAACGGTCACGAACGGGTGCCCGGGCAAAAGAAGTTGTCGTAGGGTCGCCAGAGTCGTCGCGCGGGGAGCGCGTCGAATGCGCGACGGCGGTAAAGAGCAGAGCACGCACGAGAACAGAGTTGTGGCTGTCGGAGGGCAACCCCTCGGGCGGTTGGATCGTCACAACAGGGCGAACACTGCAGACGTAGACGGACGCTCGGGCGTCCACGGGAGGGGTTCACTCTATGGCGGCGCAATTCGGCAGGAGGCTGTGCAAAGGGGCGGCGACGACCGCCGTGGCCGCGGTAGCGGTCGCGGCCCTGTCCGCCTCTCAGGCTCCGGGCGTGAACGACCACGGCAGACAGACCGCCGCCGACGCCACACCCTCCCCCGAAGCGAGTGCCTCCGGCGGCAGCGCCACCGGCAATTCGCCGTACTACACGGACCTGCCTCCGCTGAAGAGCCCGAACCCGTCACCGACCACGGGCCCCGGCCCCAGCGGCACGGGCACCACGGAAGCCGGCATTCCCGCGACCGTCCTCGACGCCTACAAGAAGGCGGAGGCCTCGCTGCGCGAGTCCAAGCCCGGCTGCAACCTGCCCTGGCAACTCCTCGCGGCCATCGGCCGGGTGGAGTCGGGGCAGGCGCGCGGCGGCCGCGTCGACGCCGACGGCACCACCATCAAGAAGATCCTGGGCCCGCAGCTCGACGGCAACGGCTTCGCCCTCATCAAGGACACCGACGACGGCGCGTACGACGGCAACAGCTCGTACGACCAGGCCGTCGGCCCCATGCAGTTCATCCCCTCCACCTGGGCCTGGGCCGGCCGCGACGGCAACGCCGACGGCAAGAAGGACCCGAACAACATCTACGACGCCGCGCTCGCCGCCGGCCATTACCTGTGCCGCAACAACTGGGACCTGTCCCAGCAGGGCGACCTCGACCGGGCGATCCTCAGCTACAACAACTCGCGGGACTACCTCAACCTCGTCATGAGGTGGCTGGAGTACTACCGCAAGGGCACCCACGAGGTCCCGGACGGCACCGGCAGCCTGCCCGACAACCGCAGCGACGGCGGCGCGGGCGCGAGCCCGACGCCCACCACGCCGGGTGTCACCGCACCGGGCATCACCCCTCCCGGCAGCCCGTCGCCCAAGCCGAGTCCGAAGCCCGGCAGGCCCGAGAAGCCGGGCGGTGGCGGTACGACGCCCCCGAAGCCGCCCGCCACGCCGCCCGGCGACACCCCGTCGTCACCGCCCACGACACCTCCCACCCCCACCGACACGGTGGATCACCTGGAGGACGCCGGCACCGGAAAGCTCACCGCCATGGCCGGCGAGGCGTTCGGCCGGCGGATCAGCACCCGCACCGAGACCGAGGCGGGCAAGGCCGTCGCCAAGGTCAGGGTTCGCTTCACCGTCCTCGGCGACACGGACACCACCTTCACCGGCGGCGAGAGTGTGGCCACGGTCGCCACCAACAGCTCCGGCGTGGCCGTGGCGCCCGCCCTCCAAGCGGGAGAGAAGACCGGCACCGTCACCCTCCGCGCCACCGTCGTGGGGCGAACCGTCCCGGGACTCGACTACAAGGCCACCGTCACCGAGCGCGCGGCCGACACCCTCGTCCGCACCGGCGACGCCGCGCTGACCTGCGCGCCCGGCGGCGAGTTCGCGAACCGGGTCGAGGTGAAGGCCACCTACAAGGGCGCCGTCGCCGACGGTGTCGCGGCCACCGCCACGCTGATCAAGTCGGCGGACGACCCGACCGCCGGCGACAAGGGTCCCTACTTCAAGGGCGCCGACGGCAAGACCGTCCGCACCCTCACGGGTCTGAAGACGGACGCCAAGGGCTTGCTGAAGCTGCCCGAGCTGTACGCCGACGACACCACCGGCACGTTCCTGCTCCGCATCACCACGGCAGGCGGGGCGACGCTCACGGTCGAACTGAACGTGGCCGCGGCCGAGACGTCCGCGCCGAGCCCGTCGGCCAGCCCGAGCGCGTAGCTCTCAGGTACGACAGACGACGCCCCTCCTTACAAGGAGGGGCGTCGTTGTGTGTGCAACCTGTTCTCATCTCCGTCGCGCGTTGCTACGGTGCCGAGGAACCTGACGGTGCATCAGTTCTGTCCGTCGCGACCCGTGGGGAGGTTCTGCATGCGCACTCTCATCGCCGTCGCCACCGGTCTGGTCCTCGCGTTCGCCGTGGTCCTGGCGCTGACCGCCCTCGGCTCCCCGTCCGGCGGGACGTCCCCGAAACCGCTGCTGACGACCGTGCCCGCACACCCCTGACCGCCCGCCCGGGAGGGAGGCCGAGATGCGCCGCAAGGCCGGCCTGGTCCTGCTCGCCCTCGCCGTGTTCTTCGCGGCGCTGTCCCCGCTGCTGCGCTGGTACGCCTTCCCGCGCCTGGCAAAGGTTCCCGCGAACCAGTACCAGGACATGGTCCTGGAGGCGAAGAACGCCACCCTCCTCGACTACGCCACGATGAAGGCGAAGAAGGTCTCCAAGGTCACCATCGTCCAGACCCTCAAGGGCAACGTGGAGGCCTCCGAGCGGATCGAGGAGTCGGCGGGCCGGGACGTCGTCGTCTGGGACGGTCTGTCCTACGTCGTCGGCCCCGACGGCGCGATGGTCTCCAAGATCCCCGAGCGCTACATCTTCGACGCCCACACCCAGGAGCCCGTCCACGCCACCGGCGAGATGGTCGACGGCGACCCGGTGCGCCGCCGGGGCATCGAGTTCAAATGGCCCTTCCTGACCGAGAAACGGGACTACGAGTACTTCGACGCGCAGGCCCGCGTCACCGCGCCCATCGCCTACAAGGGCACCCGTGACTTCCGCGGCCTGGAGGTCTATTACTTCGAACAGACCATCCCCTGGACCAAGGTCAAGATCCCCAAGACCCTGCCCGTCAAGGGCCTCACCCCCGAGGCGGTGGCCCGGACCGGCACGACCCGCTGGTACACCACGGTCCGCAAGTTCTGGGTCGAACCCCTCACCGGCGCCCCCGTGTACGGAGAGGAGATCCACCGGGAGGAACTGCGCGGCGGCAGCCTTCTCGGCGACCGCGGCAAGGTGACCGCGTTCGCCGGACACGTGAAGATGCGTGAGGACTATCTCGCGCACACGGTCGACCTGGTGAAGTCCCAGCGGCTGCTCGTCCTGCTCATGACGTCCTACCTGCCGTGGGGCTTCCTGGCTCTCGGTGCCCTCCTGCTGGTCCTCGCGCTGTACCTCGAGGCCCGCGGCCGCCGCCCCTCCGGCCCGGCCTCCACGGCGGCCGAAGAGCCCTCGTCGGTCAGCGCCTGAGCCGCGCGTTGGTGTGCCTCGTCGGCTCGGCGCTCGCCGGGTCCTCGGGCCACGGATGCTTCGGGTACCGCCCCCGCAGCTCCGCCCGCACCCCCTTGTAGCCGTCCCGCCAGAACGAGGCGAGGTCGGCGGTGACGGCGGCCGGCCGCCCTGCCGGGGACAGCAGATGCACGAGCAGCGGCACCCCGGCGACCCGGGGCGACTCCTGGAGCCCGAACATCTCCTGCAACTTCACCGCCAGCACGGGCTGCTCGGGCCGGGACCAGTCGATCCGGATCCTCGACCCGCTCGGCACCGTCCACCGCTCCGGCGCCAGCTCCTCGAGCCGCCCCGCCTGACCGGAGGCCCACGGCAGCAGCCGGGCGAGCGCCTCCCCGGCGTCGATCCGCGCCAGATCGGCCCGCCGCCGTGCCCGGCCGAGCTCCGGCTCCAGCCACTCCTCCACGCGCGCGTGCAGCGCCTCGTCGGACACGTCCGGCCAGGGCTCACCGAGACGCAGCCGCAGGAACGCGAGCCGCTGCCGCAGGACGACGGCCTCCGCCGACCACCGCAGCAGCCCGAACCCGTCCCGCCGCAGCCCGTCGAGCAGCGCGCCGCGCACGAGGCCCGGATCGGGGTCCCGCAACGCCCGCACGGTCAGCTCCACGGCACCCAGCCGCTCCACCCGCCGTGCCACGACGTCCCCGCCGTCCCACCCGACCTCGTCCCGCTCCTCCAGCAGCGCCCCCGCGGCGAGCCGGGCCACGTCCTCGTCCACGACCGCCCCCGACTGCACGCGCGCGTGCCCCCGGCCGAGGGGCCGGTCCGCCACGGCCACGGCCACCCACTCGGCATCCCGCAGCACACTCCCCGCGCCGACCTCCGCCCGTGTTCCGGACACCATCAGGTGCGAGCCGCCATCGGCCTTGGCGACCCGCTCGGGAAAGGCGAGAGCAGCGACGAGGCCCACTCGGCGGTCCTCGGAGAGTGTCCCGAGGATTTCCGCCCCGGCCCCCGGATGCCGGTCACGGGCGGCCGGGTGGGAAATCTCCCCGACGGCGGCCCGCAGCCGCCGGACCTCACTGCGCCACCGCGAGGCATAGGCGTCGCCGCCACGCCGAGCACGACGCAAGGCGCCCGCCAGATCATCTCCGTACTCCCGCGGAGCCTCCTCACTCAACAGGGCGACGACCTCGGCGGCCCGCTCGGCCCCCATGAGCGGCACGGAATCCACCAAGGCCCGCCCCAGCCGGGGATGCACACCCACCCGCCCCAGTACGACTCCCCGCTCCGTGGCCCGCCCGGCGGTATCGACCGCCCCCACCGCCGCCAGCACCTCACGCGCCGCCGCCATCGCCCCACCCGGAGGCCCGTCCAGCAGTGCCAGCCCGGACGCGTCCGGATCCCCCCAGCACGCCACCTGCAGGGCGAACGCCGTCAAGTCGGCCACCCTGATCTCCGGCGACGGATACCGCGGGAGCCGCGCGTCCTCGGCCTCCGCCCAGCACCGGTACACCGCCCCAGGCGCCTCACGCCCGGCCCGACCCGCCCGCTGCCGCCCGGCGGCCTGCGACGCCCGTACGGTCGTCAGCGCGCTCAGCCCGCGCGCGTGGTCCACCCTCGGCTCGCGCGCCAGACCCGAATCGACCACCACCCGCACCCCGGGCACGGTCAGCGACGACTCCGCGACGGACGTGGCCAGTACGACCCGCCGCCGCTCCCCGGGCACCAGCACCGCGTCCTGCACGGCCGCCGGCGCCCTCCCGTGCACCTGGAGCACCTCGACGTCCCCGAGCCCCCCGAGCTGCCCGGCGACCCGGGCGATCTCGCCCACCCCCGGCAGGAAACACAGCACGTCCCCGGTCCGCTCGGCCAGTGCCCTGCGGACCACGGACGCCACATGCGTCAGCAACGCCGGATCGACCCGCATCCCGTGCGGCGGGCGGACGGGCCGCACCGGAGGCGCCCACACGGTCTCCACCGGATGGGCGGTCCCCTGCGCCTGGACCACCGGCGCTCCGCCCAGCAGCTGCGCCCACCCCTGCGCGTCGGTGGTCGCAGAGGCGGCCACCAGCCGCAGCTCCGGCCGCAGCGTCTGCCGCACGTCCCACAGGAACGCCGCCGCCGTGTCCGCGTCCAGGTGCCGCTCGTGACACTCGTCGAGCACCACCACGTCGGCACCGGCGAGTTCCTGGTCCCGTTGCAGCCGCTGCAGCAGCACACCGGTGGTGACGACCTCCACGCGCGTGTGCCGCCCGACGACGCGCTCCCCGCGCACGGTGTAGCCGATGCTCTCGCCGGGCTTCTCACCCAGCAGCCACGCCATCCGCCGCGCCGCCGCCCGTGCCGCGATCCGCCGCGGCTCGGCGACGACCACGCGCCGCCCGGGCCCGTCCCCGAGCAGTCCCGCGAGGGCCAGTGGCACCAGCGTCGTCTTGCCGGTGCCGGGCGGCGCCACGAGGACGGCGGTGCCGTGCCCCTCCAAGGCGTCGGCCAGGGCGGGCAGGGCACCGCGTACGGGCAGGGCTTCCAGGGCGTCGTAACGGATCACGCCCTCAGTGTCGTACGCCCGGGGAAGAGGTCCCACGCGCGCGTGCCTCGGTCCTTGTTCAGTCCCGCTCGCAGACGAAGATCGCCGTGCCGGGGATCAGGTTCCCGCGCAGCGGTGACCAGCCGCCCCACTCCGAGGTGTTCCAGGCGGGCCACTCCGGCTCCACCAGGTCGACCAGGCGGAAGCCCGACGCGACGACGTCCCGGACGCGGTCGCCGAGGGTGCGGTGGTGCTCGACGTAGACCGCCCGGCCCTCCTCGTCCTGCTCGACGTACGGCGTGCGGTCGAAGTACGAGCCCGACACCGACAGTCCCTCGGGCCCCGGCTCGTCCGGGAAGGCCCAGCGGATCGGGTGCGTCACCGAGAAGACCAGACGTCCCCCGGGCCGCAGCACCCGGCGCACCTCGCGCAGGACCTGACGCGGGTCGGCGACGAAGGGCAGCGCCCCGTACGCCGAGCAGGCCAGGTCGAACGAGGCGTCGGCGAAGGGGAGCGCGCCCGCGTCGGCGCACACCAGAGGGAAGGAGACGCCGATGCGCAGAGCGTGCTGGAGCTGCCGGTGCGAGATGTCCAGGGCGACCGGGCGCGCTCCCTGGGCGGTCAGCCAGCGCGAGCACTGGGCCGCGCCGGCGCCGATCTCCAGAACGTCCCGGCCCTTCAGCTCCTCCGGCGGGCCGAGCAGTTCGGCCTCCACCTCGTCCAGCCCCTCGGGCCCCCACACGAAGCGGTCGTCGCCGAGGAAGGTGCCGTGCTCGATCTGGTACTCGTCCGCGTTGCGGTCCCACCAGCCACGATTGGCCCGGGAGCTTTCCGTGACATCGGCATCGCGCCGGGTGGCCTCGGGTTCGGACGCTTCGGACTCTTGGATGATCGGCTCCCTCGTACTAGTGTGCGGCCTCTGCTGTCCGGCCGGTCCGGGCGGTGTCGCAAAGGGGGCGTCGCGCGCCGCGCGTGGCCTCGGGCGACACGACTTGTGCCGGATATGCGGCGTTCGCCCCGCGTGGGCGGCTTCGCGCATTGACCCTGCCCGGCTGCCCCCGTATGCTACAAGTTGCGCTGCGGGCCTGCGCACCTCAGACGTAGCAGGCTGCGCTCGCATCTGTATGTATGTCCCCTCGGTTGTCGAGGCGCCACCGTTTTTGAGTGGCGCTTCCTTGGCTGTCCGGCTTCTGCAGAGCGAAACGGGCTCCCGGCGTAGCAGTACCTACGACTTCAATGTCCGTACCGGAGCCCTTTCCCACATGACGAGCAGCACCGAGACCACCGCCACCACCCCGCAGGTAGCGGTCAACGACATCGGTAACGAGGAAGCCTTCCTCGCCGCGATCGACGAGACGATCAAGTACTTCAACGACGGCGACATCGTCGACGGCGTCATCGTGAAGGTCGACCGGGACGAGGTCCTGCTCGACATCGGTTACAAGACCGAAGGCGTTATCCCGAGCCGCGAGCTCTCGATCAAGCACGACGTCGACCCCAACGAGGTCGTCGCCGTCGGTGACGAGATCGAGGCCCTGGTCCTCCAGAAGGAGGACAAGGAAGGCCGCCTGATCCTCTCGAAGAAGCGCGCCCAGTACGAGCGTGCCTGGGGCACCATCGAGAAGATCAAGGAAGAGGACGGGATCGTCACCGGTACCGTCATCGAGGTCGTCAAGGGTGGTCTCATCCTCGACATCGGCCTCCGTGGCTTCCTCCCGGCCTCCCTGGTCGAGATGCGCCGCGTCCGCGACCTCCAGCCCTACGTGGGCAAGGAGCTCGAGGCCAAGATCATCGAGCTGGACAAGAACCGCAACAACGTGGTCCTGTCCCGCCGTGCCTGGCTGGAGCAGACCCAGTCCGAGGTCCGCCAGACGTTCCTCACCACCCTCCAGAAGGGTCAGGTCCGTTCCGGCGTCGTCTCCTCGATCGTCAACTTCGGTGCCTTCGTGGACCTGGGCGGCGTCGACGGTCTGGTCCACGTCTCCGAGCTCTCCTGGAAGCACATCGACCACCCCTCCGAGGTTGTCGAGGTCGGCCAGGAAGTCACCGTCGAGGTCCTCGACGTCGACATGGACCGCGAGCGTGTCTCCCTGTCGCTGAAGGCGACCCAGGAAGACCCGTGGCAGCAGTTCGCCCGCACCCACCAGATCGGCCAGGTCGTGCCCGGCAAGGTCACGAAGCTGGTTCCGTTCGGTGCGTTCGTCCGCGTGGACGAGGGCATCGAGGGTCTGGTCCACATCTCCGAGCTGGCCGAGCGCCACGTGGAGATCCCGGAGCAGGTCGTCCAGGTCAACGACGAGATCTTCGTCAAGGTCATCGACATCGACCTCGAGCGCCGTCGCATCAGCCTCTCGCTGAAGCAGGCCAACGAGTCCTTCGGTGCCGACCCGGCCGCGGTCGAGTTCGACCCGACCCTGTACGGCATGGCCGCGTCCTACGACGACCAGGGCAACTACATCTACCCCGAGGGCTTCGACCCCGAGACCAACGACTGGCTCGAGGGCTACGAGACCCAGCGCGAGGCGTGGGAGACCCAGTACGCCGAGGCGCAGACCCGCTTCGAGCAGCACCAGGCGCAGGTCATCAAGTCCCGCGAGGCGGACGAGAAGGCCGCTGCCGAGGGTGGCGAGGCTGCCGCTCCGGCCGCGTCCGGTGGTGGCGGTTCGTACTCCTCCGAGGGCCCGGACAACTCCGGTGCGCTGGCCTCGGACGAGGCGCTGGCCGCGCTTCGCGAGAAGCTGGCCGGTGGGCAGAGCTGAACGCTCGCCGCTGAGGCATAGCCGATAGCTGAGGGGCCGTACCTTTCGAGGTGCGGCCCTTCGGTGTGCTCGGGCTTTGCGGCCCGTCGTTCGGCTGCCGGCCGGTGGGGTCTTCTCGCGCAGTTCCCCGCGCCCCTGACGGGGCGTTGCTCCCGCTGCCAAGATCATGAATCTCCTCCTGCGGGAATGCCCGCGCCGGCAACGGCGTTGTGGAGTATGAACACGAGGAGGAGTGGTCACTGTGCTTGATCCGCAGGATCTGTACGCCTGGGAGCCGAAGGGGCTGGCCGTCGTCGACATGGCGCTGGCCCAGGAGTCGGCCGGACTTGTCATGCTCTACCACTTCGACGGATACATCGACGCGGGGGAGACGGGCGACCAGATCGTCGACCGGGTGCTCGACTCCCTGCCCCATCAGGTCGTCGCCCGCTTCGATCACGACCGGCTCGTCGACTACCGTGCCCGCCGCCCGCTTCTGACGTTCAAGCGTGACCGCTGGAGCGACTACGAGGACCCCGCTCTCGAGGTGCGGCTCGTACAGGACGCCACCGGTGCGCCCTTCCTGCTGCTGTCCGGCCCCGAGCCGGACGTGGAGTGGGAGCGCTTCGCCGCCGCAGTGAAGCAGATCGTGGAGCGGCTCGGTGTCCGCCTCTCCGTGAACTTCCACGGCATCCCCATGGGCGTCCCGCACACCCGGCCCGTCGGCCTCACCCCGCACGGCAACCGCAGCGACCTCGTCCCGGGCCACCCCAGCCCCTTCGAGGAGGCACAGGTGCCCGGCAGCGCCGAGTCCCTCATCGAGTACCGCCTGCTCCAGGCCGGGCACGACGTCCTGGGCGTCGCCGCGCACGTCCCGCACTACATCGCCCGCTCCCCGTACCCGGACGCGGCCCTGACGGTCCTGGAGGCCATCACGGCGGCGACCGGACTGGTCCTGCCCGGCATCGCCCACGCCCTGCGCTCGGGCGCCCACCGCACCCAGACGGAGATCGACCGGCAGATCCGCGAGGGCGACGAGGACCTCACCGCGCTCATCGAGGGTCTTGAGCACCAGTACGACGCCGTCGCAGGCGCCGAGACGCGGGGCAACATGCTCGCCGAGCCGGTGGACATCCCGTCGGCGGACGAGATCGGCCAGGAGTTCGAGAAGTTCCTGGCGGAACGAGAAGGCGACAACTGATCCCGGGGCGGTCCGGCCCGGGCGACAGCCCTGTCCGTGGCAGGGCCTAAGCTGCGGGGCATGCTGAAGGTGGGCCTGACCGGCGGGATCGGCGCCGGCAAGAGCGAGGTGTCACGGCTGCTCGTCGCGTGCGGGGCCGTGCTGATCGACGCGGACCGCATCGCGCGGGAGGTCGTCGCCCCGGGGACGCCGGGGCTCGCCTCGGTCGTCGAGGCCTTCGGGGAGGACGTCCTCGCCGCCGACGGCAGCCTGGACCGGCCCCGCCTGGGCGCCATCGTCTTCGCCGACGCGGAGAAACTCGCCGTTCTGAACTCGATCGTGCACCCTCTGGTGGGCGCCCGCTCCCGCGAGCTGGAGGAGGCCGCCGCCGAGGACGCGGTCGTCCTCCACGACGTCCCGCTCCTCACGGAGAACGGCCTGGCGCCGCTGTACGACGTGGTGATCGTCGTGGACGCGGCCCCCGAGACCCAGCTCGACCGGCTCGTACGCCTGCGCGGGATGACCGAGGAGGACGCCCGCGCGCGGATGGCCGCCCAGGCGACGCGCGAGCAGCGCCGCGAGATCGCCGACATCGTCATCGACAACGACGTCCCGCTGGAGCGGCTGGAGCAGCGCGTGAAGGACGTGTGGGCCGAGCTGGTGCGCAGGTCGCGGACGCCCGGGCCGTCTCCCGCGGAATAGCGGCACCTCGCGGGGGCGTTGAACCCGTGCAGTGAGGGAAGGACTCAGCCGTGCCCGAGACCAGCGGTCCGACCGGACGTACCCCGGAGACGCATGTCATCGACTTCCGTGCCGCCGAGCAACTGCTCGCCGCGCGGGACCCCAGGGGCGCGGTGAAGCTGCTCGACGGCGTCATCGCCACGCACCCGGAGAACACCGCGGCGCGACTGCTGCGGGCGCGTGCCTTCTTCGCGGCGGCGCAGCTGAGGCCGGCGGAGCTGGAGTTCCAGATCGTTCTGGAGCGGGAGCCGGACAACGCGTTCGCGCACTTCGCGCTCGCCCGAACGTATGAGCGCCAAGGGCGTCCCGACCAGGCGAAGCGCCACTTCCGCCTGGCGGCGGCGCTCGACCCGAATCCGGAGTTCCTGAAGGCGGCGCGCTTCGACTCGTGAGGGGCCCGCCTCGAGCGCCCAGCGGCGTGAGCGGCCTGTCCCGAGTGCGCGCGCCTCAGGGGCGATCGTCCGGCGGCCGGTAGGGCGGGATGTCGGGGCCCGGCTGATAGTGCGGGCCCTGGCGGATGTGCCGCAGGACGACGGCCAGATCGACCGTGACGATCAGCAGCAGCACCCCGCAGGCGATCGCCCACCCGCTCCGCCCGGCGATGGCGAACGCAGCCGTCCCGAAGAGCGCCCAGACCAGCCCCCACAGGCTCAGCCAGAAGCGCGCCCGCAGAGCACTGCGCGCGGTCCGCGGTTCACTGCCTGTACGCATCGTCGATCACCACTCCTGCTTGCAACGTACTCCTCGTGGCGAGGGTCCACCAAGGTCGGCAAGGGTGCCGGTGGCCGGTCTGCCGGGGCGCACGTCGGGCATCGGGGGAGTGGATGGGGGACGAGCGGTGGGGGATCGTCTGACGGCGGGTGGCCACTGGTACGTGGGGCACGGAGGGGTCGGGCTGTCGCCGGAAACCCGCTGTAGCCGGCCAGGACGCCCTCACCGTCTCGTCACTCGGTCGGGTGAATACGGAGGCCGACGGGAACGGGCGTGCGGACGCGGTCCGTTGTGCGGGCATGGAGATGAAAATGCGTGAGGGGTACGAGGGGACGGGACCCGGGGCCATCACCCCGGACGGCTGCGCGGTGGAGCTGTACTCCCGGCTGCCCATCGGCAACGAACCGGATGTCATCGCGGCCGCGGTCCCCGAGGGCGCCGGCATTCTGGAGCTCGGCAGCGGAGTGGGACGCATGACGCACGCACTGCTGGAGCGCGGATTCACGGTCACGGCGGTGGACGAGTCCGCCGCCATGCTGGAGCGCGTGCGCGGCGCGCGGACGATATGCGGCCCGATCGAGGAGTTGGCGCTGGACGAGACGTTCGACGTGGTGCTGCTGGCGTCGTTCCTCGTGCACGCGGGAGACGTGGAGGTGCGGCGCGGCTTGCTGCGCACCTGCGTGCGCCATGTCGCGGAGGGCGGCTGCGTGCTGATCCAGCGGGAGGGCGAGGACTACCACGAGAACGTGCCACGCGAGCGCGAGGATCCCAGCGGCTTCACCGTGCGGATCACCTCGTCGGAGCCGGTCGGCGACGGAGTCAACTCGGTGCGCGTGGAGTACGAGTTCCCGGACGCGGTCTGGACCCAGACGTTCCGCGCGCGCCCCCTGACCGAGGAGCAGTTCGAGGAGGCGCTCGGGGAAGCGGGTCTGAAGGTGGACCGCTGTCTGACAGCTGACCGGACCTGGGTACGGGCGGTGCCGACGGCCGAGGCCACCGGGAGCGCGTGACAGCCGGCGCGGGGGAGTGGAACCAGGGCGCCTGAGCCGGTACGGCACGGTCGCAACCTTTCCTGGCGCTGCTCGGCGATGTCGAACTGCGCGAATCGGTGAGGACGGCCCAGCCGTTGGGCACCGACGGGGACGGGGACGGGGCCGGCAGCGACGCGGTGACCGTTCCGCTTCACATTCCCCGGCGGCGATGACTTCCGGAGCGAGAGCCGGTCTGTCTCTCCGACACCACCACGGACCGCTCTGACCAGGAGACCTTCATGTCCGAGATCACCGCTGCCGTTCCGGCCGACGCCACCCCGGACGGCGTCGTCGTCGCCGAGTCAGCGACCGCTCGCGGGCGGCGGGCGCGCATCGCCCTGCGTGCTCTGCAGGTGCTGCTCGCCCTCTTCTACGCGATCGCGAGCGCCCTGCCCAAGCTGATCGGACATGCGTCGGCAGCCGAGTCGTTCGAGCGGCTCGGCTGGGGCAGCGCGGGGATGTACACCATCGGCGTGTTCGAACTGGCCGGGGCGATCGCGCTGTTGATCCCGGTGCTCCAGTCGGTGGCGGCGATGGCGCTGGGCGCGTTGATGGTGGGCGCGTTCATCGTGCAGACAGCCGTCTTCGACGGGCAGTACGCGGCGACGCCGGTGATTCTGATCGTGCCGCTGACCCTCATAGCGTGGGCGCGGCGGCGGCACAATGCGGATCTGCTCCGGCTACTGCTGCTGCTGCGGCGTCGGATGTGACCGGCCGCGTCTCGGCCGGCCCACGGCGCCCTGCCCACGGCCCGTCCCCGGGTGTCGGTTTGCACGTGACGCTTGCTCAGGGCAGGCGTCGGCCCGAGCCGGCTCCGCCGCCGGGAACGGGCCCGGGGCCGGACACGCTGCCGGGGCCCGCCGAGCCGCGGAGGCGGTCCATTTCGCGGCGGTCCCGCTTGGTCGGGCGGCCTGCGCCGCGGTCGCGGATGCCGGCGGGGGCGACGGCCTCGCGGGGCGGGGGCGGCGGGGAGTTGTCGATGTAGCACTGGGTGGCCACGGGGGCGCCGACCCGCTTGCGGATCAGCCGCATGACGATGACGACCCGTTCGCGGCCTTCGTGCCGCAGGCGCACCTCGTCACCCACGCGGACGGCGTGCGCGGGCTTCACTCGCTCGCCGTTGACGCGCACGTGGCCGCCCCGGCAGGCGGTGGCTCCCATGGAGCGGCTCTTGACGAGGCGTGCGGACCAGATCCAGCTGTCGACGCGGACGGTCGTACCCGCCTGCGGGCCCGCGGCCTCGGCAGCGTTGATCGCCGCGGCGATCTTCGGGTCCAACGGCGGGGCTTCGCCCTTCTCCGAGGTGCCGACGGGTGTGGGGGACCCGGGCGCCGGGTCTTCCGTCCCGTCCGTCCTGTCGTGCCGCGCACCCTCACCCTGAGAAGCCATGTCCTCGACCTTAGTCCTCCGAGTCGCCCCGACGGGATGGTTCCCCCCTTGACCCGTTCCTTGACCTCGTTTCGCCGAACTAATTTTGCAAAAACTCTTTTGCCAAGTGCCCCGGCGGCCTAATCTCCCGCCATGGACAGCGACGAGCACAAGCGCCTCCTCGATCCCGAGCGCGACACCGCCGCCCTGAAGGCCCTGACCCACCCCCTGCGCATCCGGCTGCTCGGGCTGTTGCGACAGGACGGGCCCGCCACGGCGAGTGAGCTGGCCGCGCGGACGGGGGAGTCGTCGGCTTCGACCAGCTATCACCTGCGGGTGCTGGCGAAGTACGCGTTCATCGCCGAGGCCGAGCACCGCGACGGGCGGGAACGGCGCTGGCGGGCTCTGCACACCCTCACGTCCTGGAGCAACGACACGATGGAGTCCACCGCTGCGGGCCGGGCCTTCGTCAGCCTCGCGCGGCGGCAGCAGATCGAGCATCTGGAGAGGTCCCTCGCCCGGCACGAGGCGGACCTGGCGGCCGGGCGCCTCGGCCAGGAATGGGTGGAGCCGTCCGGGGTCAGCGACCTCATGCCCCGGCTGACGGCTCAGTCGCTCACGGAGCTCTGGGACACCGTGGCGCGGAAGCTGGAGGAGCTGACGGCCCGGGACGCCGACGACCCGCGCGCCGAACACGTGGTGCTCCTCACCGCCGGGCTGCCACTCGCCCCGCACGACGGTGGGGACACGGACCGGCAGGGTGCCTCATGACCGAGCTGCCGGGGGCACGGACGGCTCGCCGACGTTACGTCACCGTCTGCGCCCTCCTGTGGCTGCCGTCGGGTCTCGGCCTGGCCTCGATGGTCCTGCTGCTCGGCGAGCGCGGCATGTCCCTGGCCACGATCGCGGGGCTCTTCGCCGCCCACTCGCTCACCGTGGCCGCGCTGGAGCTGCCCACCGGCGGGCTGTCCGATGTCCTCGGGCGCCGACCGGTCCTTGCCCTGGCCGGGGTGCTCAACGTGGTCGCCTGCCTCCTGGTCGGCCTCGGCACCACCGCGTGGGTGCTCACCGCCGGCATGGTGCTCATGGGCGCGGCCCGGGCCCTGTCCAGCGGCACCGCCGAGGCCTGGTACGTCGACACCGTCCAGGAGTGCTCCGGCCCGGACGCCGAGCTGCGCACGGGCCTGGCCAGGGGCGGCTCCGCGACCTCCGCCGCGCTCGCGGTCGGCATGCTGCTCGGTGGCGGCCTGCCCTGGCTCCTCGGTCTGGGGCCCGACCTCGGGGCCCGGTTGAGCGAGGCGACATCCGGTGCGGTGCTGCCCCTGTCTGTTCCGATGCTGCTGGGAGCTGCCGTCAGGGTCGTCCTCGTCTGCTACGTGCTGGCCGTCCTGCGGGAGCCGCCGCGGCCGCCGGCCACCCTGCGTTCGGTGCTGCGCGGCGTCCCGGTCACCGTCCTGGGCGGACTGCGGCTGGGCGGCCGCGACGCACTGGTACGCCGGATCGTGCTCACCGCCGCGGCCGTCGGCAGCGCGGTGGCCGGCATCGAACTGCTCATCCCGGGCCGTACCGTCGAGCTGACCGGAGCGCCTGGCTCCGGAGCGATGGTGTACGCCGCTCTCTCCTGCGTGGGGTTCGTCTGCAACGGCGTCGGCAGCCACCTCGCGCCGTTCACCGCCCGGGTCGCGGGCAGTGGCGAGCGGGCCGTGCTGGTCTGTCTCGGCACCGGGGCGACCGGCCTGCTGCTGCTCGCCGTCACAGCGACCTCGGTGCACCCGATGGCCACGGCCCTGGCGGTCGTCGGCTTCTGCCTGCTCTACCTCGGCATCGGCGCCGCGTCCCCGAACCAGAACGACCTCCTGCACCGCCGCGTCGGCGGTGAGGGCCGGGCCACCGCCCTGTCCGTCCAGTCGCTCGCCCTGCAGCTGGCCGGCGCGCTCGTCGGCCTCGTCGTCGGGGCGTTGCGGCCGGGCCCGCTGCCATGGCTGCTGACCGGAACGCTGCTGCTGTCCGGGGCGCTGCTCTGGCTGCGTCGCGTCGGCGCACAGCCCGCGCCGGGCGCGGCCATCGCCCCGGGCTCGCGTGCCGGCATGTCCTGAGCGTTCTGCCCCGGTGAGGGGAACGGGCCCCGGCGCCCCTACCGTGGAGTGATGGACGCCAGCGGTCTTCCCCTCCTCGACCGGCGCATCGCGGACTGCCGGGCCTGCCCGCGGCTGGTCTCCTGGCGCGAGGAGGTGGCCCGGGACAAGCGGGCCGCCTTCGCGGACTGGACGTACTGGGGCCGGCCGGTGCCCGGTTTCGGGCCGGCGGACGCCCGGCTGCTGATCGTCGGACTCGCTCCCGCGGCGCACGGCGGCAACCGCACCGGCCGGATGTTCACCGGAGACCGCTCCGGGGACGTGCTCTACGAGGCGCTGTACGACGTGGGCCTCGCCTCCCAGCCGACCGCCGTGCACGCCCACGACGGCCTGGAGCTGCACGGCGTGCGCGTCACCTCACCCGTGCACTGCGCTCCGCCCGCCAACAAACCCACCCCCGAGGAGCGGGACACCTGCCGTCCCTGGCTCGTTCAGGAACTGCGGCTGCTGCGCCCGACGCTGCGGGCCGTGGTGGTGCTCGGCGGTTTCGGCTGGCAGGCCGCGCTGCCCGCCTTCGCCGAGGCCGGCTGGTCCGTGCCACGGCCACGTCCCGCCTTCTCCCACGGCGCCCGGTTCCAGCTCGACGGCCTGGAACTCTTCGGCTGCTTCCATGTCAGCCAGCGCAACACCTTCACCGGCCGGCTCACCCCCACCATGCTGCGCGACGTCCTGCGGACGGCCGGGCAGGCGGCGGAGCTGCCGACCGGGGGCGGTCAGGGGGCGGCCTCTTCCTCGGGCGGGTAGGGAGCCGCCTCCTCGCCGAACAGGTGGCGGACCGTGGAGCGGTAGTTGGTCCGCACGTGCGTCAGCGCGTGCGCGCGGGCCCGGTCCGGGTCGCCCGAGGCGATGGCCTCGTAGAGCTCGCGGTGTTCCACGAGGAGCTGGGGCCACTCCTCGTTGCGCCGGGTCATCCAGCGCAGCCGCCCGGCGACCGGTTCCAGGGCCTCGGTCAGCAGGCTGTTGCCGGCCATCGCCACGATGCGGTCGTGCAGCCGGCTGTTGACGTCGGTGATCGCCTCGGCGTCCCCGGCCGCGGTGGCGGCCGCCGCACGGTCGATCAGCTCCTGTACCTCGGCCAGGTCCTGCGGGGTCGCGCGGGAGGCGGCGAGGCCGGCGGCGTAGACCTCCAGGGCCTCTCGCAGTTCGAACAGTTCCTTGACGTCGGTCGGGGTGAGACGGCGTACTACCGTGCGGCGGGGCGTCTCGAAGTGGACGAAGCCCTCGGCCACCAGAGCCCGGATCGCCTCGCGGACCGGCACGCGCGAGACGCCGAAACGCTCCGCCAGCTCGCGCTCGACCAGGCGGTCGCCGGGAAGCAGGCTGCCCGCGATGATCTGCTGCCGCAGCTCGGACGTGACGCGTTCGCGCACCGCTCCCAGGGGTTCGATCTTCGTCATGCAGCCCATCCTCGCCGACGCGAGGGGTCTTTTACGGAGCGTTAACAGGAGCGATATCCGTCGGAACTGTTGACGGCGAGAGCATGTGCGCAGTTTGGTATACCAAACACGCCGTGCAGCCCCCCGCAGCGCAGTCCTCCGTCGTCCCCTTGCTCTGGAGGCCCCCGTGTCCCTCGCCGATCGTGCCGCGCCCACCGGCACCCCCGCGTTCGTCCCCGATCCCCGCCTCACCAACGAAGACCTCGCGCCGGCCGAGAAGCGCAACTGGAAGGTCTTCGACCTCTTCGCCATGTGGATGTCCGACGTCCACAACCTCGGCAACTACACCTTCGCCGCCGGGCTGCTCTTCCTGGGCATGAACGTCTGGCAGATCTTCACGTCCCTGCTCGTCGGGTTCGTGATCATCTACATCGGCATGAACTGGATGGGGAAGATCGGACAGCGCCACGGCGTGCCCTTCCCGGTGGTCAGCCGGATCGCCTTCGGCATCTGGGGCGCCAACATCCCGGCGCTGATCAGAGCCGTGATCGCCATCATGTGGTACGGCATCCAGACCTACCTCGCCTCCGTCGCCGTCAACGTGATGCTGCTGGCGGCCTGGCCCGGCCTGGAGTCGTGGACGCACAACTCCTTCCTCGGCCTGGACGCGCTCGGCTGGGTCTCGTTCGTCGCCCTGTGGCTGGTCCAGGCGGCGATCATCAGCCGTGGCATGGAGTCGGTCCGCAAGTTCCAGGACTTCTGCGGCCCGGCGATCTGGCTCGTGATGATCGCGCTGGCCGTCTGGATCCTCGCCAAGGCCGGCTGGACGATCTCGTTGACCTCGACCCCGCACCCGGTCTCGGTCGGTGAGCAGTGGCGTCAGTGGTTCGGCGCGATCGGCCTGGTCCTCGCCACGTACGGCACCCTGATGCTCAACTTCTGCGACTTCTCCCGCTTCGCCCCCGACTACAGGTCCGTCAAGCGCGGCAACTTCTGGGGCCTGCCCATCAACTCCACGGCCTTCGTGATCGTGTCGGTCATCGTCACCGCGGGCGCGTTCGAGGTCTTCGGCAAGGAGATCACCGACCCCGCCTACCTCGTCGCCGAGATCGGCAACACCTGGGTGCTGGTGGTGGGCGCGCTGACCTTCGCCATCGCCACCATGGGCGTCAACATCGTCGCCAACTTCGTCTCACCGGCGTACGACCTGGCCAACGTGTGGCCGCAGAAGATCACCTTCAAGGTCGGCGGCATGATCAGCACCGTCGCGGCGCTGCTCGTCACCCCCTGGAACCTCTTCTCCAACCCGACGGTCGTGAACTACTTCCTCGGCGGCCTCGGCGCCTTCCTCGGACCGCTGTTCGGCGTGATCATGGTCGACTACTACTGGGTCAAGCGTGGCCGTGTGAACGTGGACGAGCTGTTCGACGCCTCGCCCGGCTCCCGCTACCACTACCGCAAGGGCTTCAACCCCAAGGCGCTCTGGGCGTTCCTGCCCGCGGCCGGTGTCGCGGCGGTGCTCGCGCTGGTGAAGACCTTCAGCGACGTGGCGCCGTACTCCTGGTTCATCGGCACGGCGCTCGCCGCCGGGCTGTACGCGGCCCTGTGCCGTCCCGAGCGCGCCACCGCGGAGGTCTGAGAGACGTGCGGATCGTCGTCACCAACTGCAACACCACGCAGGAGATGACCGAGGAGATCGTACGAGGTGCCCGGGCCGCGGCAGGCCCGGGCACCATCGTGACCGGACTGACCCCCGCCTGGGGACCGGCGTCCGCCGAGGGCTGGCTCGACAGCTACCTGTCCGCCGCCGCCGTCCTGGACACGCTGCGCACCTACGACGGACCGCCGTACGACGCCGTGGTCATGGCCGGATTCGGGGAGCACGGGAGGGAGGGCGCACGGGAACTGGTCGACGTACCGGTGGTCGACATCACCGAGGCCGCGGCGCACCTCGCCTGCCTGCTTGGCCGCCGCTACGGCGTCGTGACCACCCTGGAACGCTCGTGCGGCCAGATCGAGGACAGCCTGGCGACGGCCGGTGTGGCGCGCAACTGCGCGGCGATCGTCGGCACGGGCCTGAACGTGCTCGACCTCGGTGACGCGGAGCGGACCGAGACGGCGTTCCTGGCCGCCGCCGAACGGGCCTGCGCGGCCGGGGCGGAGGTGCTCGTCCTGGGCTGCGCCGGCATGACGGGGCTGCAGCGGGTCGTCGGTCGGAAACTGGGCCTGCCGGTCGTCGACGGGGTCTCCGCGGCGGTCAGACTGGCGGAGTCGCTGGTGGCACTGGGCCTGACGACGAGCCGGGTGGGGAGCTACGCCGGGCCGCTGCCGAAACGGAGGGTGTGGGGGAGGCCCCGAGGGCAGTAGCTCATGCCGGGCCGTCCAGTACGACATCGTCCTGATGAGCCCCGTAGAACCCCACCTGGCGGGCCATCACCTCGCCCATCGACGTACCGCGCGGGATGCCGTACACCGTGCCGGGGAAGTCCAGCGCCTCCTGGATCTGCCAGAGTTCGTCGTGCTCCCCGGGGGCGAAGAGCCGGGCCCGGGGCGCACCCGCCGCGATCCAGCCGATGGGCAGGACCGTGCCGGGCGGCAGCACGGAGTTGACGTGCAGCACACTGTGGATGCGCAGCTCCGAGCCGGCGCCCGCGACGGCCCCCGGGAAGACGCAGGCGCCCGTGGCCACGAAGACCTCGTCCTCCAGGGTCGCCCCGTTGACATGGGAGTGCGGACCGACGAGCACCGCGTCACCGATCACGGCGGGGTGCCGGGCACGCCCCCGCACCAGCGCGTTCTCCATGACGACGACGTCCGAGCCGACCCGCACCTCCCCGTCCTCGGCGGTGAGCACGGCCCCGTGCAGCACCCGGCTGCGCTCACCGAGGACGACGGCCCCGCACAGCACGGCCGTCGGGGCGACGTACGCGGACTCGGGGACGACGGGACGCCGCCCGCGGTGCTCGATCAACATGGCGGTCCTCGCCTACTCGGGAACGACGGCTGTCGCCGTAATCTCCACCAGCTGGCCCGTGTACCCGAGGCACGCCACGCCGATCAGCGTCGACGAGTGGGGACCCGTACTGAGGCCGGACGCCTCGACCACGCTCCAGACGGCGGACAGCACGGCCGGCTCGCCGCTCACCACGTACACGTCGGTCGCCACGACGTGCTCCAGGTCGCTGCCGACGGCGATCAGTTGCTCGCGCAGGTTGTCGATGACCTGTTCGGCCTGCCGCACGGGATCGCCGGGTCCCACGAGCGTGCCGTCCGGGCCCAGCGGTACGGATCCGGCGAGGAACGCCAGCCGCGTGCCGGCCTCCACGACGGACGCGTGGGAGTAGGTGGGCGGCGGGAAGAGACTCGGCACGGTGACGCGGCGGATCACGTGAGGGCTCCGATCTGCGGGCGGCGGCACGACGACCCATCGATCATGCGGGGCGGGGCATGTACACGCACCCGTATTTCGGTACCCGGCGACCGGGCCTTCCCCCTACGCTGCCCCAGGTTCCGGCTGCGGCTGTCCAAGTCCCGCCCGCCCGGGCCCCGTTCCGTCCAGGTCCCCTCTGCCCAGGAGCCGCCGTGCCCATCCTCCCGGACCACGCCTTCCTCGCCGCCACCGCCGACCGCCTGGCCGCCCTGCCCGCCGTCGAGGCCGTCACCCTCGGCGGCTCCCGGGCCCAGGGCACCGAACGGCCCGACAGCGACTGGGACCTGGCGGTCTACTACCGGGGCGCCTTCGACCCGGCCGACCTGCGAGCGGTCGGCTGGGAGGGCGAGGTCTTCGAGCTCGGCGCCTGGGGCGGCGGCGTCTTCAACTCGGGCGCCTGGCTGACGATCGAGGGCCGCTCCGTGGACGTCCACTACCGAGATCTGGACGTGGTCGAACGCGAGATGGCGGAAGCGGAGGCGGGCCGCTTCCGGGTCGAGCCCCTCATGTTCCACCTGGCGGGCATCCCGACGTACCTGCTCGTCGCCGAACTCGCCGTCAACCGGGTGCTGCGCGGCGAACTGCCCCGCCCGGACGCCTATCCGCGGGCCCTGCGCGAGAGCGCCCCCGCGCACTGGCACGGCACGGCCGCGGCCACCCTCGCCTACGCCAAGGCCGGCCACGCCCCGAAGAGCGCCGTCACCCAGGTCGCGGGCGCGATCGCGCTCGCCACGACCCAGACCGCGCACGCGGTGATGGCCGCGCGCGGGGAGTGGGTCACCAACGAGAAGGGGCTGGTCGCGCGGGCCGGGTTGCGTCAGGTGGACGCGGTCCTCGGCGAGCTGACGGACGATCCGGCCGCGCTCGCCCGGGCCGTCACCGACACGGAGACCCTCCTCGCCCGGGCCGTGGAAGCCGTCACCGCCGGGTGAACTGGACGCGGGTGGGCTGGACGGCGTCCGGGCGGATCGCGATGCCGTCGACGGTGAGCTGTTCGCCGTAGATGTCGGTGAGCCTGATGGAACCGCCGCAGCCGGTGCCGCTGGGGGAGAGGAAGTAGTTGTAGTCGGTACGGGTCAGCCGGGTCCAGCCGCTGCCGGTCCTGACCTCCAGCCGGGCCAGCGGATTGCGGTGGCCCAGTGCCTGGATGGCGCACCAGTGGATGCTGGAGCCGGTCTTGTAGCGGATCGAGAGCGTCTGGGCGGTGGCGGGACTCTGCAGGCTCCAGGTGATCGGTATCCGGCCCGCGGAGAGTCCGGCGAGCTTCGCGAACGCCTCCCTGCTGAGGTCGATCTGCCCGGGAGCGCAGGGCAGGGGGCACTCGTTGGTGATCCGGACGGTGACGGAGGCGCCGTTCGCCGCGCGGACCAGGATGTACGCCCCGCACGCCTGGGACGTCTCGTAGTCGGTGTGGTTCATCGCCGCGACCATGAGGTCGGGGCTCGGGCCGTAGAGGCAGGCGCCGTCACCGTCCTTGGCGTCGTAGTGGGTGGCGACGCCGTTGTAGGTGGTGCCGGGCTTGATCCTCCCCGCCAGGGGTGCCGCCCCGGACGCCGGACGCGGTGCGGAGGGCCGGGTGGCGGTGGGCGAGGGCCGCGCCGAAGGAGTGGTCGCGGCGGGCTTCGGAGCCTTGGGGGCCTTGGAGGCCTTGCGCGCGGGGGAGGGCTTCGGGGCAGGTGTGGCCTTGTGGGTCGTCGGCGGAGAGGCCTGCCGGGCGCCGGTGGTGGCCTGGGCCGCGGTGCGCAGTGTGTCCGGTTCGCCGCCGGGGCGCAGGGCGATCACGAGGGAGACGAGGAGGCCCACGGCTGCCGCGGCGACCGCGAAGACGAGGGCGGTGCGCCGCTTGCGGACGGGACGGCGGTGGGATGGGGATGCCACGGATGAGTCCTTCGGGTCCTTGCGTGGTTCGGGAGAACGCGCGCTCACGACTCACCAGTGGTCACCGGGCCCGGAAAGGTTGCCGCGGCCGGTCTCTTGTTTGTGTACAGCTTGATTGCGTACATAAAGAACACCGGTTCCGAGCCGTCCGACACGTTCCGGAAACCTGTCCTCCAGGAACCCCGCCTACCGTGGACAGCCACACCCCGCCCCGGCCGCCGTCGCCCGAAGGCTCACCCCTGCCCTCGCCGAGACGACAGGAGCCCCGTGTCCCGCCGCATCGCCCCGAAGCTTCCGCCCTGGCTCGCGCACGCCCTGCGTGCCCAGCGGGGGCCGGTGCCCTGGAACGCGGTGACGCGGGGGGCCCTGTCCGCCGGGCCCGTCCTGCTCGTGGCCGTGCGGACCGGTCTCACCTCCCTCGGAGTCGTCGCCGCCATCGCCGCGATGCTCGCCGGGATCAACGACCGGCCCGGGAGCCGGCGCCTCTCGGTCGAGCGGATCGGAGCGCCCGCCCTGGCCGGTGCGACCGGTCTCGTGGTCGGGACGTACACCGGGCAGGAGACCGGGGCGGTCGTCCTCACCGTCGTGCTCACCGTGGTCGGGCTCGTCGCCGGGGGGATGAGCGCCGTCGGGCCCGTCGCGTCCGCCGCCGGAACGCAGTTGCTGGTCGGCGCGGCGATCGGGGCCGGAATGCCCCTGCCGGAGCCCGGATGGGAGAGGGCGCTCGCCTTCCTCGTCGGCGCGGGGTGGCTGCTCGTGCTGCGGCTCGCCCTGCCCACGCCCGGCTCCCTCGCGGGTGACTTCCGGTTCGACGGGGAGCGGCAGGCCGTGTCCGGTGTGTACGAGGCCGTCGCCGAGCTGCTCGACGCCGTCGGCGGGCCGGACGCCATCCACCGCCGTGCCGCGCTCACCGCCGCCCTCGACCACGCCCAGGACGCCCTCGCCGGGCCCCGGCTGCGGAGGCACGCCTCCTCCTCCGCCGAGCGGCGGCTGCACGCGCAGTACGCCGCGGCACTGCCCCTCGCGGAGGCCGCCACCGCCCTCGCATGGGCCGGGGAGGCCGTCGCCGAACGGGCCTCCGAAGGCCCCCGGCGGCTCGCCGCCGCCGTGCGCGGCAACACCCACACCGGGCCGCTGCCGGCACCCTCCCGTTCGGCGCCCGCCCTGCGCGCCCTGGACGACGCCCTCCTGCACGCCGCCGAGGCGTTCGACCAGGGCCGGGGCGGTGATCTGCACACCCGGTCCCGCAGCGTCCGGGACCGGCTGCGCACCGTCTTCGGCAGTGCCGGACGCGAGTACGGGCTGCGCGTCGCCCTCTGCTTCGGCGCCGGCTCGGCGGTCGCCCAGGCGCTGCACAGAGGCCAGTGGTACGGGCAGCACGAGCACTGGTACTGGCTGCCCGCCACGGCCGTCTTCCTGGTCAAGCCCGACCTCGGTCCGCTCGCCTCGCGCGTGCTGAACCGGGCCGCCGGGACCGTCCTCGGGGCGTTGCTCTTCGCGGCGTTCGCCGCCGTCCTGCCCCACCCCGAAGGGCTCATCGCACTCGTCGCCCTCAGCGGAGCGCTGATACCCGTGGCCACCCGGCACTTCGCCGCCCAGACCGTCGTCGTCACCGTCCTGGTCCTCGCGCTCGTCATGGTCGGCGGCGAGCCCCAGGCCTCCGCCGGCCGGATCGGCGAGACGTTGCTGGCCTGCGCGATCGTGCTGATCGTCGGGCACCTGCCGATGCCCGGCCAGCGCGGCGGGGGAGTGCGCGCCCGGCTCGTGACGGCGAACGAGGCCGCGTACGCCTACCTCACGCACGTGCTCGACGAGGCCGACGCCCCGCGCATCGGGACCTCCGGCACTCCCTCCGACCACCGCGCCACCCGCTGGACCCTGCGCCGCGAGGCCTACCGCACCCTGGCCGAGGCCCGGTCGGCCATCTCCCGCGCCGCCCACGAACTGCCCGCCCTCGCCCGGCACACCGAGGGCGCGGACGAGGTCGCCGACCTCCTCGAACGCCTCGTCGACACCACGACCGCCTGCGCCGTGCACCTCGACGACACGGGCCGGATCGGGTCCCGCCATCGGGAGCGCCTCACGGCCGTCCTCGCCGAACTCGCCGGACGAGGGGAACGCGTGGGCCTACGGCCGCCCCGGACACCCCTCGCCGGCTAGCACGCCCGGTACGTCACCGGCCGGCACGCCCGCTACGTCAACGGTGCTCAGCCGCGCATCCGCACCCACACGGGAGCGTGGTCCGATCCGGGCTCGCCCCGCCGCTCCACCGGGTCCGGGCCGACCGACGGCAGGCTGGGCGGGCCCTCGCCCGGCAGCCCCGTGCCCGCCGCCGTCGCCCGGCGCACCATGCGGTGGCTCAGCAGGACGTGGTCGATCAGCTCGCGCCGCCCGGAGTTCACCCGGGACCAGCGCTGCCCGGGCGGGATGAGCGGGGCCACGTCCCACAGCCGTGTGGCGTCGCCCCGGTCGGGCCGGTCGTAGCCCGGTGTGCCGAGCTCGGAGCCGGGCGGGCCGAGCAGGATCTGGGTGGTCGCCGCCTGCACCTCGTCGTTCAGGTCGCCCAGCACCGCCACGTCCCGCTCCTGCCCGGCCCCGGCCAGCAGCTGGTCGGCGAGCGAGCGCAAGGCCGTCGCCTCGGCGGCCCGCCGGTACAGGGCGTAGGCACCGTAGCGGGCACGTTCCCCTTCGTCGCGAGGCTGGAAGCGGCCGTTCGGGTACGACAGCAGCTTGGACTTCAGATGGCAGACGGCCACCCGCAGCGGCCCTTCCCCGCCCTCGACCTCGACCGCCAGGACGCCCCGCCCCGCCTCCCCCGCCGTCAGCCCCGAGTCGTCCGCCTGCACGGGACGCAGCTCTCCCGGGAACGCCCGCGTGTCGGCCACCACCGTCATGGCGGCGCGGCTGAGGAACCCGACCCTTATGCCCCGGCTGTCCGCGTGCTCGGACAGGGCGACATGCCAGTCGTCGTCGAGCATCCCGGCCAGATCCTTCAGGGCCTCCGGGTCCCCGACCTCCTGCACGCCGAGCAGGACCGGATCGAGTTCCGTGATCACGGCGGCGAGCGCGGCGAGCTTCGCCTCGTAAGCCGCCTGGTCCCGCGGGCCGTACGGGCCGCCGGGCCGGTAGAGGTTCTCCAGATTCCAGGTGCCGAGGAGCATGCCGGGCTCCTTTCAGAAGCCGACAGTCGGGGTGGTCAGGCCAGAGTGCGCGCCGGGCCCGCCCCGCGACAGAGCCGTGACGGGATGTGCGGTTCGGCTCATGCCGCCCCACGACGCCGTCGTACGTCGGCTTGGTGACACCTTCTGCCGCGGACGGTCCCGCCGAGCTCATCATCAGCGCACGTACCGTCCTCGTGCACGACGATCAAGAGCGGATCGGGTCCACGGAGGACGCCGCGATCGTCGTGCGGAACGGCGTCGTCGAGGCGGTCACGATCGGGACCGGGAACTGCTGACGATCGATGTGCCGGAGTGGTGGGGGCACTGGAGGAGCGCCTGCCCCCTCGTCGACCGCGGCCACGGCCGGCGCGTCCAGCGCTACGACGCCTGACGGGCCCGCGAACACCCCGGGAAGCCGCCACCCGCGCGGGACGCGCTCAACGCCGAGCGACCGGGAAGTGAGGGCGTGCGTGATCACGACGAGTGCGACGACTGATGCGGAAAGTGAACACATGCGCCAAGAGGCTGAGAGGTTGGTCACACTAAGCGGTGAACGCGTGTCAAGTACGTCTCAGAACCGTCACTTCGCGAGCCGTTCACCCCATGGTTGGCGTTTAACTCTACGAGTACAGCGCTACATGGAGGTGCAGGGTGAACGGGCGAACGGTGCTCGAGCGCTTTCCCGCCGGTGGGCCACGCGGCTCCTGGCCTGCGGAGGAATTCGCGCAGGCGCGGCGCAGCGAGGGCCTGCCCGCCGAGGTCGTCATGGACCTCGCCACGGACATGTTCCTGGTGATCGTGCGCAGCGGGGACGCGGCCGACGCCACGGCCTGACGCCTGCCGTCAGCCCGCCTTCGGCGCCGGCACCTTCCCGACCGGCGCGGGTGACGAGGCGAACTGCTCCGCCTGGAGCGCGTACAGCTCGGCGTAGAGCCCGCCCGTCGCCAGCAGTTCGTCCGGCGTCCCCGACTCCACGAGCCGGCCCTGGTCCAGGACGTGCACCAGATCCGCGTGCCGCACGGACGCCAGCCGATGCGTGATCAGTACGACCGTCTGGCCGCTGTCGGCCAGGGCGCGGATCCTCTCGAAGACCTCCAGCTCGGCCCGGGCGTCCAGGGCCGCCGTCGGCTCGTCCACGATCAGGATGCGGCCCCTGCGATAGGCCGCCCGGGCGATGCCGAGCCGCTGCCACTGGCCGCCCGACAGCTCGTGCCCACCGCTGAAGTTGCGGGCGAGCAGCGTGTCCAGCCCGCGCGGCAGGTCCGCGACCACCGCCTCCGCCCCGGCTTCGGCGACCGACGCGGCCAGCCGGTCCTCGCACACGGGCACCGACGTCCGTCCCAGGGCGACGTTCACCCGGGCCGTGAACGGCCAGCGCTTGAAATCCTGGGCCACCATCGCGATCCGTTCGGCCAGCAGGTGCCGGTCCGCGGTCGACGCGTCCACGCCGTCCCACAGGATGCGCCCCCGCTCGGGCGTGTAGAGCCCGGCGAGCAGCTTGACGAGGGTGGTCTTGCCGGAGCCGTTCTCGCCGACCAGGGCCACGATCCGGCCCAGCGGCAGGCTGAGGGTCACGTCGTCGAGGGCGGGGCGGGCGGACTCGCCCGGGTAGCGGAAGGTGACGTTCTCGAAGCGGATCTCACGCGGATCGTCCGGCAGTTGTGTGCCGCCCGCCGGGATCGCCCACTGGTCCGCCTCGGTGTACAGCCGGTGCAGATCGCCGACGAAGAGCGCCTCCTCGTGCAGCGCGTTGACCTCCACCACCAGCGTGTCGAGGCTCTGCGAGCCGGTCCGGATCGCGATCACGGCCGTACCCGCCACCGACAGGGCCATCGCGCCCGCCAGCAGCAGCCCGCCCAGCGTCGCGTACGTCGCAACCGTCGCCAGGCCCGTCCACGCCGCCGCGATCAGGCCGGTGCGCGCGGCGAGCCTCGCCAGGCGGGCCTGCTCGGCCTCGGCCGTCTCCGACATCGCGCGGAAGTGCCGCAACAGGAAGGAGCCCACCCCGTGCACCCGGATCTCGGGGGCCGCCTCGGGCTCGATCAGCAGGCTGCCGAGCAGCCGGCCCGCGCGGGCGTGCTGTACCCAGGCGTGGAAGGACTCGTAGCGGCGCCGGGCGACGGTCAGCGCGCTCCAGGCGCTCGGCAGGGTCATGGTGACCAGCAGCGGCAGCAGGGCGGGATGCAGCACGGTCAGCACACCCGCCGCCGCGACGAGCGAGATCATGGCGTTGATCACGCGCGTTCCGTAGGAGATCATCCGGCGCGCGGAGGCGGCGCCGTACTGCGCGGTGTCCAGCAGTTTGTGGAAGGCGTGGTCCTCGATCGCGGCCAGCTCCACGGCCGCGGCCCGCTCCAGGTACTGCTCGGTCGCCACCCGCTCGACCTTGGGCTCCAGCCGGCCGGTGGCATAGGTGCTCGCGGCCCGCAGCAGGGCCGCGAGGAACATCACGACGGCCACCGTGACCAGGGCGGGAACGGCTCCGCGCAGCCGGGCGTCGATCGGACCGCCGCCCATCAGCCGGGCCAGCACGCTGTTCACCGCGAGCAGGCTCACCGCCTGCGCCACGCCCCGGCCCGCCTCGGCGGCCAGCACGATCCGCGCGGCGCCCCGGTCGGCCTGCCGGGCGAGCCGGAGGCTGGCCGACAGCAGGGACGGCAACCGGGTGATCATGGCGCGGAAGTTCAGCTCCAGGAACGCGTCGGCGTGGCTGTTCCAGCCCATGTCGTAGCGCAGCGGCCCGCCGAAGAGCAGCCGCTCCGACTCGGACACCTCCGGCGCGGTCCGCTTCTTCCCCACAGTCGACCGACCTCCCACGCTCGGGCCCGCTCCTGAACGAACGGCCACTATCGCGGGGCTGACACCGCCCAGGGCAGGGCGTGGCCCGGGGCGCCGGATGCGCGCGGGCGCACGTCCAGGCCCGGAGGAGGTGCGGGGCGGCGCGGGGGTGAGAGGTGGTGGGGGGAGGGGTGCATGCGCCGTGGGGAGGGGAGCGGCCGCAAGGAGGGGGCGCCGGCGGCGCGGAGGCCGGTCGCGTGGGGCCAGAGGTGTGCGGGGGGGGCGGACCCTTCTACGCGCTGACCGGACGGGACCAGGACGGTGCCGTACCCGTCGCGCGGCACAGTGCCAGGTAGAGGGGTATCGGGGGGGTGTAAGGAAGGGTGCCGTCCGGGCGGTGGATCAGGTCGGGGACCTCCGACAGGTCCGGGACGGCCGCGCCGGTGACGTACCGCGTCGGGGCGGGCCACTCCAGGGCGTGGTCGGAGTCGGACGGCACCAGCCACCACCAGTGCGTCTCGTCGGCGTAGACGCAGCCCACGCGGGGCAGTCGCGGCATGACCAGCGGGCCGAGGGCGGCGGAGACGGCGACCGCGTCACAGCCCAGCGGGGCCGTCATGCCGTCGGGCACGGGCAGCCGCAGGGTTGGACCGGGGGCCCGCAACTCGCGGCGGACGCGCAGCAGCGTGTCCAGGTTCAGCATGCGGCCTCCCGATGCGGGGCTCATGCGTGCCCCCGCCCGCTGCGGCTCTTCTGCGGCGGGACCTCCGGGGCTCCGCGCGTGTGGCGGGCCTCCTGACGGGTTCCGTCTCCTTCGTCCGGGTCATCGGACGGGCCGCGCTTCGGGCGGGTGCCCCAGCCCAGGTCGGCACAGGGTTCGGCCGGGTCGCTCGGGATGTCCGCCGTGCGTGGCAGCTCGGCCCAGACCAGCAGCCCGGGGCCGTTCTCATGGGCGCCCCAGGAATGACAGAGGGCGTCGACGAGGAGCAGTCCCCTCCCGTGCTCCTCCTCGGGCCGTGTCCGGCCGGCGGCGTGAGGCTGGCCCGGGGCGCAGCCTTCATCGCGCACGGCTATCCGCACCAGGTCGTCACCGTCGTGCAGCTCGCACACTATGTGAGTGCTCGCCGTGTGCACGATGGCGTTGGTGACCAGTTCGGAAACCACCAGGGCCGCGCTGTCGCACGTGTCCTCGCACACCGACCAGCCCGTCAGCCGGGCTCGGGTCAGGCGTCTGGCCTGCGCGGGAGAACCCGGATGTGCGGCCAGCTCGAAACGGAACCGGCGCTCGGCAGCGGTCCCGAGGGGGACCACTTCCGTGGCGGCGCCAAGCCCGGGAGGGCCTGCGGCGGCGTCTGTTCCTAAGGGCGCGGACGGAATCACGCTTGCCACTATCGCCGCGCCGTGAACACTTGGCAAGTGTCACTCTGAAAATTGCAGAGTGCTGTGTGACGGTCTGGAAGGCCGTGGCACACTGCTCGCAACAGCACCCCGCGCGGCGCCAGTTGAGATCATCGAAGATCCGTTCGAAATCATTGTTCGAATCAGCTCTTCGAAAGGTCCTCGAATGGCGCCGCCGGGCTGTCAGCGTTTTGTGTGACCGGCTCGTCAGAACTCTTCCTGGAGGTGGAGCGTGAGTGAACCGCGGTCCGCGCCCACGGTCGGTCAGGTCGTTCTCGGCCGACGCCTGTTGGACCTGAGGGAACGCGCCGGAATGAAGCGCGAGGAGGCCGCGCGCATCCTCCGCGTCGCCCCCGCCACGGTCCGCCGTATGGAAATGGCCGAGGTCGCGCTCAAAATCCCGTACCTGCAACTGCTCCTCAAGGCATACGGAATCTCCGACGAGGAGGCCGAGGCCTTCGTCCTGCTGGCCGAGGAGGCCAACCGGCCCGGTTGGTGGCAGCGTTTCCACGACATCCTGCCCGGCTGGTTCTCGATGTACGTGAGCCTTGAGGGCGCGGCCGGCGTCATCCGCAGTTACGAGCCACACTTCGTCCCCGGGCTGCTGCAGACCGAGGACTACGCGCGCGGGGTGCTCCGGTCGGGCGCCATCGGCCAGACCCGGCCCGACGACATCGAGCGCCATGTCGCCCTGCGCATGCAGCGCCAGGACCTGCTCACCCGCGAGGACGCACCCCGGCTGTGGGTCGTGATGGACGAGACCGCGCTGCGGCGCCCGGTCGGCGGCCCGGAAGTGATGCGGGCCCAGATCGACAAGCTGCTCGACGCCACGAAGCTGCCCAACGTGACGCTGCAGATCGCCCCGTTCGCCAATGGGCCGCACCCGGGCACGTACGGGCCGTTCGTGCTGTTCCGATTCGCCATGCCCGAACTGCCGGACATGGTCTACAGCGAGTACCTGACCGGCGCGGTCTATCTCGACGCGCGCACCGAGGTGGCGACCCACCTCGAGGTCATGGACCGCATGGCGGCGCAGGCCGCTACGGCACATCGCACGAAGGAGATCCTCCGGGACCTCCGCAAGGAGTTCTGAATGGACCGCATCAAGCCGCGCAAACACGTCTACAACGGCATGCCCGCGCGCGACTTGGGCAGCGAAGGCTGGCACAAGCCGTGGAGCGGCGGGAACGGAGGCAACTGCCTGGAGGCGATGAAACTCGCCGACGGCCGGATCGCCCTCCGTCAGTCCACCGACCCGGACGGGCCGGCGCTGATCTACACCACCGACGAGATGACGGCCTTCATCGAGGGGGCGAAGTCGGGGGAGGCGGACTTCCTGCTGTCCTGATGCGTACGTGCCGCCTTTTGTCATCAACTTTCCTACGCTGGTGCTGAATTGACCGCCCCTTGCGCCTTACGGAGTGCCTCATGACCGGGCAGGACCCCACGTCGGCCGTCCAGATCGACACGACCAGACCCCATCCCGCGCGGATGTACGACTGGTACCTCGGCGGCAAGGACAACTACCCGGTCGACGAGGAGATGGGCCGGCAGATGCTCACCCTCGACCCCAGGGTGCCGGTGATGGCCCGGGTCAACCGCGCCTTCATGCACCGCGCCACGCGCTGGCTGGCCCGCAACGGCGTACGGCAGTTCCTGGACATCGGCACCGGCATCCCCACCGAGCCCAACCTCCACCAGGTCGCCCAGGAAACGGCACCCCGCGCCCGGGTCGTCTACTGCGACAACGACCCCATCGTCCTGGCCCACGCGGCGGCCCTGCTGCGCGGCACGGACGAGGGCGCGACCGAGTACCTCCAGGCCGACGTGCGCGACCCGGACGCCATCCTGGAGGGCGCGAGGAAGGTCCTGGACTTCAGCCGGCCCGTCGCGCTGTCGCTCGTCGCCCTGCTGCACTTCGTCTCCGACGAGGACGGCGCCCACGACCTGGTCCGCCGGCTGCTCGCCGAACTGCCCTCCGGCAGCTACCTGGTGATGACCCACGCCACCGCCGACTTCACCCCGGAGGAGTCGAAGGCGGCCACCGAGAAGCTGCGCGCCGCCGGCGTCACCCTGGCCCTGCGCTCCCGCGAGGAGTTCACCCGCTTCTTCGACGGCCTCGACCTCGTCGAGCCCGGCGTCGAGGTGCCCCACCGCTGGCACCCCGAGCTGGGCGAGCCCGTGCCCGGGCAGGACGACGGGGTGATCCCGGGCTACGGGGCGGTCGGACGCAAGGGCTAAGCGCTTCCGGGGCTTCCAGCGTTCCGCTCCGGGCCGGTCACGGCGGCGGCAGCACACCGCACAGCGCCTCCAGGGCCGGCCCGTAGGCGTGTTCGGAGGGGGTCGCGTATCCCACGACGAGCCCGTCGCCCACCGGCATGCCGGTCTCCGGGTGCCGGAACGCCGCGAGGCCGTCGAGGGCGATGCCCTGCCAGGCCGCGGCCTTGACCGCGGACGCCTCGGTGCCGGGCGGCAGCCGCAGCACCGCGTGCAGCCCGGCCGCGATGCCGGTGGCCTCGATGTGCGGCGCGCGCTCGGCGAGCGCCGCGACGAGCCGGTCCCGGCGGCCGCGGTACCGCTGCCGCATCCGCCGCACGTGCCGGTCGTACGCCCCCGAGGCGATGAAGTCCGCCAGGCTCAGCTGGTCGAGGACGCTCGCCCACGCCTCGCGCTCGCCTTTGGCGTCCAGCACGGCGCCGACGTACCGCTCCGGGAGCACCATCCAGCCCAGCCGCACCGCCGGCGACAGGCTCTTGCTCACCGAGCCGATGTGGATCACGTGCTCGGGGTCGAGCCCCTGGACCGCGCCGACCGGCTTGCGGTCGTAGCGGAACTCCCCGTCGTAGTCGTCCTCCAGGACCAGCCCGTCACGCGCGCGTGCCCAGTCGATCACGGCGGCCCGTCGCGCGGGGTGCAGCGGGCCGCCGGTCGGGAACTGGTGCGCCGGCGTGAGCAGTACGGCCCGCTCACGCCCCAACCGGTCGACCTGCGCGCCGTCTTCGTCGAGGGGGAGCGGCACGGTCCGCACTCCGGCCGCGGCCAGGACCTCCCGGTGGAACCCGAGTCCGTACGCCTCCACCGCGAGGGGCCCGCGCAGGACGCCGCCGCCGAACAGCAGCCGCAGCGCGTGCGCGAAACCGGAGCAGACCACGATCCGGCCCGGCGCGGTCCGCACCCCCCGGGCGCGTGCCAGGTACTCCGTGAGCGCCTCCCGCAGTTCCGGCCGCCCCGCGGGATCGCCCGGGCCGAACACCTCGTGGGGCGCCTGCTGGAGGGCCCGCCGGTAGGAGGTCAGCCAGGCGGTGCGCGGGAAGGCCGAGGCGTCCGGCGTGCCCTGCGTCAGGTCGTGCCGGGGACCACGCGCGCGTGCAGGCGCCTTCTTCGGCACACGGGCGGCGGGCCGCAGCGGCTCGGCCCGCTCCGCGACCCGGGTGCCCGAGCCCTGCCGGGCGGTGAGCCAGCCCTCCGCCACGAGCTCCGCGTACGCGTCCGCCACCGTGTTGCGGGCGACACCGAGGTCCGCCGCGAGCGAGCGGTACGGCGGCAGCCGCGTGCCCGGGGCGAGCCGCCCGCCGCGGACGGCCTCGCGCAGTGCCCGGATCAGCGCCGCCCGGCGGCCGCCCGGCCCGGTCAGCTCCAGATGCAGGTCGGACCCGATGCGCTCGGCCGTATTGACCCACGAATCCATCATGGAAATGCACCCTACAGCGGGTCTTTCCGGCTCGTAGGTTGGCGGGCATGACGACGAACACGAGCACGAAGAGCGCCCTCGGGACGGCGAACCGGCTGGACTTCGGCGCGTCCGCCCCGAAGGCCTTCCGGGCCCTCATCGCCTTCGACGCCGCCGCTCGCGAGAACCTCGACCCGGCCTTGGTCGAACTGATCCAGATCCGTTCCTCGCACCTCAACCACTGCGCGTACTGCCTCCACATGCACACCAACGACGCCCGAAAGGCCGGTGAGAGCGAGGACCGGCTGCACATGGTCGCCGTGTGGCGCGAGGCCCGTCACTTCTTCTCCGAGCGGGAGCAGGCGGCCCTCGCCCTGACGGACGCACTGACGCTCGTCGCCGACGCCGGCGTCCCGGAGGGCGTCTACGCGGAGGCCGCCGCGCGGTTCGACGAGCGGGAACTGGCCCAGGTCATCGCCCTGATCTGCACGATCAACACATGGAACCGGGTGGCGCTGTCGACGGGGAAGGTCGCGGGGACGGACGAGCGGTGATTGTCCGGTGGGTGGGCGAGGGGCGTCCATGGCGCGGGCGGTGATCGTCCGGCGGGCAGTCGGTGAGCGTCCATTCGGCGGGTGGGGACCGTCCGGCGGGCAGTCGGTGAGCGTTCGCCCGGCGGGTGGTGACCGTCCGTCGGGCGGGGCGGCGGACTACACCGCCATGGGCCGGTCGTACGGCCCGATCGGCGCCGGCAGCCTCGAACTGCCCGTCAGATGACGGTCGACGGCGGCCGCCACCGCACGCCCCTCGGCGATCGCCCACACGATGAGCGACTGCCCCCGCGCCGCGTCGCCCGCGGCGAACACCCCGGGCACGTTCGTGGCGAACCCGGAGTCCCGCGCGATCGTCCCGCGGGGCTCCATCTCCAGCCCCAGCTGGTCGACGAGCCCGTCCTCCCGGTCGGGCCCGGAGAAGCCGAGGGCGAGCAGCACGAGGTCGGCGGGGAGCGTCCGCCCGGTGCCCTCCAACGGGCGGCGCCGCGCGTCCACCTCGACCAGGTGCAGCGACCGCACATGCCCCTGCGCGTCGCCGTCGAAGCGCAGCGTGGACGCCGCGAACAGCCGTGCGTCCGCGTTCGCCACCGGGGCGGTCCGCAGGTCACGGGCCTCCTCATGAGCGGCGGACAGCCGGTAGACCCGCATCGGGTACGTCGGCCAGGGCTCGGTCTCCTCGTCGCGCTCCGCGCCCGGCAGCGCGTAGATGTCCAGCTGGGTCACGGACGCCGCACCCTCCCGGACCGCGGTGCCCAGACAGTCCGCCCCGGTGTCGCCGCCACCGACGATGACCACGTGCCTCCCCGCGGCCGACAGCGGGGACGTCTCCAGATCACCCTCGCGCACCCGGTTGGCCAGCGGCAGGTACTCCATCGCCTGGTGGATCCCCGTCAGCTCCCGCCCGGGCACCGGGAGTTCACGCCATGCGGTCGCCCCTGTGGCGAGCACCACGGCGTCATAGCGCGTGCGCAGCTCCTCGGCCCCGAGATCCCGCCCGACCGCCGTCGACGTCCGGAACTTCGTCCCCTCGGCCCGCATCTGCTCCAGCCGCCATTCCAGATGGTGCTTCTCCATCTTGAACGCCGGGATGCCGTACCGCATCAGCCCGCCGAGCCGGTCGTCCCTCTCGTACACGGCGACCGTGTGCCCGGCCCGCGTCAGCTGCTGGGCCGCGGCCAGCCCGGTCGGGCCCGAGCCGATCACCGCGACCGTCCTGCCGGACAGCCGCTCCGGCGGCCTCGGCGGCGCGAAGCCCTCCTCCCGGGCCCGGTCCGCGATGGCACATTCGACGTTCTTGATCGTGACGGCCGGCTGGTTGATCGCCAGCACACACCCCGCCTCGCACGGAGCCGGGCACAACCGGCCGGTGAACTCCGGGAAGTTGTTCGTCGCGTGCAGCCGGTCGGAGGCCGCCCGCCAGTCCTCCCGGGAGACCAGGTCGTTCCATTCGGGGATCAGATTTCCCAGCGGGCAGGCGTCGTGGCAGAAGGGGATGCCGCAGTCCATGCAGCGGTCGGCCTGCTCGCTGATGATGGGCAGCAGAGCCCCGGGGACATAGACTTCGTCCCAGTCCTGCGCCCGTTCCTCGACCGGCCTGCGCGGCCAGTCCTGGCGGGGCGTGGTCATGAAACCCTTGGGATCGGCCATGGCCGTCTTCCTTGCGTGCGCGGGTGACGGGCCGTACGGCGTCGGGCGGCACACTTCTCACTCGTCGTGCGGCACTCCTTTCGCCACGATACGTCCGCCTCCAGGCCCGTGCCTGTCGCCGGGTGGCACCGATTCGGTGAGCCGCCGGCGTCAGGTGAGCGCCAGCACGTAGGCCAGTGCCGCACCGGCCGAGGCGGCCGTGCGGACGTGGTTCCACAGCGTCCACTCCCGCAGGTACGCCGGCCAGTACGCCGCCGCCTGAGGTGTGTCCGGCTCCAGCCCGGCCAGCGCGTCGTTGCGCGGCACGTTCGCGACCATGGTCAGCCCGAACGACCCGAACAGGTACAGGGCGCTGCCCACCAGCAGCTCCACCGTCCCCTCGCCCGGCCACAGCACGAACGTCACCACGGCGATCACCGCGCACAGCGCGGCCGAGCCGAGGAACACGATCATGAAGGGCAGAGTCACCGCCGCCGCGTTGATCGCGTTCATCGCGGCGACCCCCTGCGCGGACGGCAGCATGCCGAGGCCCCGCATCACGAAGGTCGAGAACCCGCAGAACACCCCGGCCACGAGGCCGGTCCCGAGTACCCCCAGCACCGTCAGCACGAAGTACGGTCCGTCGATCATGTCCCTCTCCCGCCCGTCGAGCCGGGATCCTGCCCGGCACTCTTCCTCACCACAAGTGAAATCCCGTACGAGCACAGTGACCATGGCCGAGCGGCGCGGGGCCATACGCGCACGTCCACGGCCCGCCGGACCGGCCTCACCGCACGGGCCGCCGGACGGTCCTCGCCTCACCGCCCGCCGGGCGGCCCTCCTCTCACGGCCCCGTGAACGGCCGGGGCCGAGGCGCGGCGATTCTGCGCGCCGGGAGCTTCACATCACGCCGTGGAGCCGAGTCCCTCCCCGGCCCACTCCCGCAGCACCGTCGCCACCGCCGCCGCGATCCGCCGCCGCGCCTCGTGCCGCGGCACGCCGCTCATCAGCAGCCGGTCGTAGGGCGTGTCCAGATGCCGTACGGACGCCACGACCGCCGAGGTCACCGCACCCTCGGTGAGCGCACGCCCCGCCGCGCTGCGGCCCACCCGCCCGCTGCCCCGCTCCGAGGCGTGCAGGGCGATGGCCCGCGCCCGATCGGCCGGGCACCCCGGAAAGAGCCGGCGTATCTCCGTCGCGAACGCCTGGGCGAACAGGGCGTCCTGGGCTGCCCGCCGCCGCGCGTCCCGCACCCGGCGCCGCCGTCTCGCCTCGGCGTCCGCGAGGCACCGCTGCTCGGCCCGCGCGAGCGCCGCCTCCTCGACCAGAACGCCCTGCCGCTCGTACCGGCCCTTGCGCCGGTTGAACCGCACGACCACCGCCGACAGCGCGCTCTCCTCCCGCGATCGGCGGGTCAGCGCGGTGTCGCCGCTCGGCAGAAACTCCAGGTGCCCGAGGTCGGCGCAGTCCAGGCAGCGAGGGGCGCCGTCCTCCAGGACCAGCAGCGGTAGTGGCCCCCGCCGGCACTCGGCGCAGTACCGCCGCTTGAGGGGCTGGAAGACGAGGAGTCCGGTGCGGGGCGGGAGCGAGGCGCGGGGGACCATACGTGTTTCATTCCCCGTGACGGCAGCCCGAACTGCGCACTTCAGGACGGACCCAGGCGATCCGGCCGTTGCTTCGTCGAGGCGCCGGCCGGCGGGACGCCCCCTGCCCCGGCCTGACGCATCATGGGCCGTGTGCGACTCGAAGCGATCACCTGGGAACGGCTCGGCGACCTGCTCGCCGAGCGCCTGCTCGACCTGAAGCCCGCCGACGGCAGCCCCTGGCCACGCATCGCCTTCGACGGCCCCCCGGCCGCCCACCCGGGAGACCTCGCCCGCCGCGTCTCCGAGGCGCTGCGCATACGCGGCCGCTCCTCCCTCGTCGTGGGCACCGAGGGCTTTCTGCGCCCCGCCTCCGTACGGCTGGAGTACGGCCACCAGGACGTCGAGGCCTATTACAGCGGCTGGTACGACACGGGCGCCCTGTGGCGCGAGGTGTTCGGCCCGCTCGAAGCCGACGGCGACGGCCGCGTCCTGCCCGACCTGTGGGACCCGGCCGCCGACCGCGCCACGCGCAGCCCCTACGTCGGAGTCCCGCCCGGCGGTGTCCTGCTGATGCACGGGCCCTTCCTCCTCCGGCACTGGTTCCCCTTCGATCTGAGCGTCCACGTCCTCCTCTCCCCGGGCGCCCTGCGCCGCCGCACCCCCGAGGCCGAGCACTGGACCCTCCCCGCCTTCCAGCGCTACGAGCACGAGACGGACCCGGTGGAGACGGCGGACGTCCTGGTACGGGCCGACGACCCGCGTCACCCGGCGTGGAACGGCTGAGGCGCAGCCGGTGTTCGGTGACGTCCCGCGTCCGGTGGCGACCGGTGTCCGGTGCCGAGCCGTGGGGCGTCGCCTTCCGTGTGCGGGCATCCCGCTGCGCGGCGAGAATGAAGGGCGCCGGGACTCGCGGTGCGTCCCGCTCCGCGCCGGCCATCCGGCACCGGGAGGTACTCCATGACCACCGCCGGAGACATCATGCACCGCGGCGCCCAGTGGATCCCCGCTCACGAGACACTCGACCGCGCCGCCCAGCTCATGCGCGAACTCAATGTCGGCGCCCTGCCGATCAGCGACGAGAACGAACGGCTCTGCGGCATCCTCACCGACCGCGACATCGTCGTCGGCTGCGTCGCCATGGGCCACGACCCCGCCAGGATCACCGCGGGCGAGATGGCCAAGGGCACGCCCCGCTGGATCGACGCGGACGCCGATGTCGGCGAGGTGCTGCACGAGATGCAGGAGCACCAGATCCGCCGGTTGCCCGTCATCCGGGACAAGCGCCTGGTCGGCATGATCAGCGAAGCCGATCTGGCCCGGCACCTCGCGAAGGATCAGATCGCCTCCTGGGCCGAGAGCGTCTACGCCACGACCGCCATGCACTGATCGCCTGGACCACCCCCGCAGGCACTCGCCCGCGCCGTTCGAGCCCTCTCAGGCCACGGCCGGTGTCAGAGCCAGCCGCTGCGCCGGAACCCCCGGTACAGGGCCAGGCACGCGAGGGATATCACGCCGATGACCATGCCGTAGCCGTATCGCCAGTGCAGCTCCGGCATGTGGTCGAAGTTCATGCCGTAGACCCCGCAGACCATCGTCGGCACCGCGACGATCGCGGCCCACGCCGTGATCTTTCGCATGTCCTCGTTCTGCGCGACCGTGACCTGCGCGAGGTGCGCCTGGAGGATGGAGTTGAGCAGTTCGTCGAAGGCGGCGATCTGCTCCTTCGCCCGCAGCAGATGGTCGGACACGTCGCGGAAGTACGCCTGTATCTCCGGATCGACCGCCCGGATCGGCCGGGTGGCGAGATCCTCCAGCGGCCGGCTGAGCGGCACCACCGCCCGCTTCAGCTCCAGCAGTTCACGCTTGAGCTGGTAGATGCGCCCCGGGTCGGTGCGCGCACCGGCCTCGGAGAACACGTCCGTCTCGACCTGGTCGATGTCCGCCTGCACCGAGTCCGTGACCGTCAGGTAGTCGTCCACCACATGGTCCGCGAGCGCGTGCAGCACCGCCGACGGGCCCTTGGCGAGCTGGCCGGGATCGGACTCCAGCTCTTCACGCAGCGGGCCCAGCGAGCCGTGCCGGCCGTGCCGCACCGTGATCACGAAGTCCGCGCCGACGAACACCATGATCTCGCCGGTGTTCACCACCTCGCTGGTGGCCGTCAGCTCCTCGTGTTCGACGTAGCAGACCGTCTTGAACACCGCGAAGAGCGTCTCGCCGTAGCGTTCCAGCTTGGGCCGCTGGTGGGCCTCGATCGCGTCCTCGACGGCCAGCGGATGCAGGTCGAAGAGCTCGGCGATGCCCGCGAACTCCAGGTCCGTGGGCTCGTGCAGACCGAGCCAGACGAAGCCCTCCCGGTTCTTGCGCACCCGCTCCACGGTGTCCACCAGATCGCCGCGCGCGGAGGTGCGGACGCCGTCCCGGTACGTCACGCAGTTCACCACCGAGGAGCCCAGCGGGGACCGGGCCGGGTGACTCAGATCGACGCGCGGACGTCGTCTGGCCAGCCGAGCCACCTTGCGAAGGCCACCGACCCCGCCGAGGCTCGTCACCTTCCGCAGATTCCCTGCCATGGACATCGGCTCTCCTTGCGTGGAACTTCTCGCGCCGTTCCTGCGCCTTGGCGCGCCAGTCTGCCAGGCCCGCGTGAGCTGCGGGTAAGCCTGTGGGCAAGGTCCGTTCCGCTTCGTTCCCGCCTGTGGACGAACGTGACGCAGGCGCCGCGGCCCTGCCGTATGGACGCATGTCCTGACCGGATGGTTCTCGTGCGGACGCCTCGAGGGTTCCCCGCCACGAAAGCATCCGACGCGGTGCTCCGTGCCGGAGCGTCGACGAGTAAGAGCAAGTCGGGCAAATGGGATGATCGTCGTATGACGCGAACCGACGGGTACCTCCTGGCCAACCGGCAGACCGAGGCGGCGGAGCACTTCAGTGCCTTCGCCGCCCTTTTCGACCCCACGACGTTCCGGCACCTCGAAGCGCTCGGCATCGGATCCGGCTGGCGGTGCTGGGAGGTCGGCGCCGACACCTCAGTGGTGTCCTGGATGGCCAAGAAGGTCGGCCCGACGGGACGCGTCGTCGCGACCCACACCGACAAGTCTCGGCTCGCCTCCGCCGCCCGGCCACCGGTCGAGGTGCGGCTCCACGACCTCGGCGCGCAGGAGCCGCCGGGGGAGGACTTCGACCTGGTGCACGCCCGTCTCGCCCTCGTCCACGTGGCCGACCGGGAAGGGGCGTTGCGGTCCATGGCGGCGGCACTGCGCCCCGGCGGGCGCCTCCTGGTCGAGGACACCGACCCCGCGCTGCAGCCCCTTCTCTGCCCCGATGAGTACGGCCCCGAGCAGCAGCTCGCGAACCGGCTGCGGCAGGGTTTCCGCCGACTGCTCGCCGACCGCGGGACCGATCTGCCCTGCGGCCGCACCCTGCCGCGGCTGCTCCGCAACGCCGGACTGACCCGGGTCCATGCCGATGCCTACTTCCCCCTCGCCTCGCCGGCCTGCGCGGCCCTGGAGTCCGTCACGATCCGCCAGATCCGCGACCAGCTCGTCACCGCCGGCCTCGCCACGGACCAGGACATCGACCGGCACTTGGACAACGTCACGTCCGGGGCGCTCGATCTGACGACGGCACCGATGATCTCGGCCTGGGGGCGTAAGCAGTAGCGGGACCGGGTGGGGGTGTAGGCAGTAGCGGGTGCGGGTGCGGGTGCGGGTGCGGGGGCGGGTGCGGGTGGGGGCGTCAGCCCGGCACGGGCGGTCTGCCGCCCACCTGTTCCACCGCTCGCGCGCCCGCCCGGCAGCCCTCCGCGGCCGCGTCCTCCGGCCCGGCACCCGCGAGCAGGGCGGCGAGGAACGCGCCGGTGAAGGCGTCACCCGCCCCCGTGGTGTCCCGTGGTGTCGCGGGTACGGCCGGGACGCGGGCGCTCACCTTCCCCGAGCGGGCCACGAGTGCCCCCTCGTGGCCCTGCTTGGCGACGACCAGCGGCACCCGCAGGCTCAGCTCGGCCGCCGCCTCGGCCGCGTCCGCCAGCCCCGTCAGCAGGCACGCCTCGTCCCGGCTGGGAAGCAGCACGTCCACGCCCCCGACCAGCTCGAGGAACCGCTTGGCGCCCAGCTCCGCCAGGAAGCCGGCCGAAGCCGGGTCCAGGCTCACCGGCACGCCCCGCGCGCGTGCGGCGCCGAGGGCCACCGTCACCAGGGCCCGGCTCGGATCGGAGAACAGCAGGTAGCCCGAGAGGTGCAGCCGGGCCACGCCGTCGAGCAGCGCGTCCGACCAGTCGGCGGGGCCGAGCCGCACCGACGCGCCGCTGTCGGTGAGGAACGTCCGCTCCGCTGATGCGCCCCCGTCGACCATGCAGATCACCGTGCCGGTCGGCGCCAGCGGGTCGACGACGAGCTGCGGACGCACCCCCTGGGCGACCAGCTCCCGCTCGTGCCAGGCCGCCGCGTCCGCCCCGACGCGTCCGAGCAGCCGTACGTCCGCCGCTCCCCGGTGGGCCGCCCAGCACGCCACGTTGGCGCCCGCCCCGCCGGCCACCGTCCGGATCGAGGCAGCCGTGTCCGTACCGGCCGCGAGCGGCCCTCGGTGCCGCGCGACGACATCCGTGATGACATCCCCGACGACCAGCAGCCCCCGGCCCACCTCGGCGCCCGTGCTCCCGGAGCCTGTTCCCCCTTCCTGGCCCTGCAGCCCCCGGCCCACCTCGGCGCCCGAGCCCGTTCCCCCTTCCTGGCCCAGCAGCCCCCGGCCCACCTCGGCGCCCGTGCTCCCGGAGCCTGTTCCCCCTCCCGGCCACGCTCCGCCGCCCGCCGTCATCCCCGGGCCCAGGCCGCCGCGATCCGTGCCGCCAGGCGTACGTTCCCCCGGACCGCCGCCAGGTTGGCGCTCAGGGAGGCGCCGTCCGTGTGCCGCACCAGGTGGTCGAGCAGGAAGGGAGTGACCGCCTGGCCGGTGATGCCCTCTTCCGCGCACGCGCGCAGGGCCTCCGCGAGCACCCGCGCGTGCAGGTCCGGGTCCAGCTGCTCGTCCTCGGGCACGGGGTTGGCGACGATCAGCGCCGAGTCGGGCCCACCGAGCGCGTCCTGGGCCCGCATGACGTCCGCCACCTGCCCCGGTGTCCGAAGCGTCCAGTCCACCGGATGCCCGGAGTCCGAGAGGTAGAAGCCGGGGAACCGGCCGGTGCCGTAACCGGCCACGGCGACCCCCAGCGTCTCCAGCCGCTGCAGGGTCGCGGGCACGTCCAGGATCGACTTCACCCCGGCACACACCACCGTGATCCGCGTGCGCGCCAGCAGCCCCAGGTCGGCCGACTCGTCCTGCGTCGCCGTCCACTCCCGGTGCACTCCGCCGAGCCCACCCGTCGCGAAAACCCGTACGCCCGCCAGCGCCGCCAGCAGCGCCGTCGCCGACACCGTGGTCGCCCCGCTCGCCCCGGACGCGACCGCGAGCGGCAGGTCGCGGTGGCCGAGCTTGCGGATCCCGTCCTCGTTGGCGACCCGTTCCAGCTGCTCCTTGTCCAGGCCCACACACGGGCGCCCGTCCAGCACGGCGATCGTGGCGGGCACCGCGCCCTCCTGCCGCACGGCCGTCTCCAGCTCCAGCGCCACCTGGAGGTTGCGCGGCCGCGGCAGCCCGTGGGCGATGATCGTGGACTCCAGGGCCACGACGGGCCGGCGCGCGTCGATCGCCTCCCGCACTTCTTCGGACACCACCAGCACCACGCGCCTGCCTCCTGTCAGTCGGTCAGTCGTCTTCCCTCATCTCTGGCGGGCGGCGGACCGGGCCAAACCCTTGCGGGCAGCCGGAGTCCTCACGAGCCTGGGTACATGACCGACCACACACCTCGTCTCGACCATGTCGTCCTCTGGGTGCGCGACCCGCTCGCCGCCGCAGACTTCTACGAGAAGGCGGTGGGCCTGGAGGCGGTCCGGCTCGCGGAATTCGCGGCGGGTGAGGCGCCGTTCCCCTCCGTGCGCGTCAGCGGCGAGACCATCCTCGACCTCATGCCGCTGAGCTACGCGGAACGCATGACGATGCTGCCCGGCTCCGCCGACAGCGCGGGGCATCCGGTCAACCACGTCTGCCTGTCGTTGTCCCGCGGCGACTTCGACGCCCTCCTCAGCCGCCTCGAAGAACGCTCCGTGCCGGTGTCGGACCTCGCGCACGGCTCCTTCGGGGCCCAGGGCAAGGCCACCCGCAGCTTCTACTTCCGCGACCCGGACGGCAACGTCTTCGAAGCCCGGCACTACGACTGACCGAGCCCATCGGCCTGCACGGGAACCGCGGCTGTCAGAAGAGCGGCTCGGGAAGCACCCCCTCCAGGGCGAGCAGCCTCCGCTTGGTCTCCAGGCCGCCCCCGAAGCCGCCGATGCCGCCGTCGCTCTCCACCACCCGGTGACAGGGCACCACCACCGGCAGCGGATTGGCGCCCATCGCCATGCCCACGGCCTGGGCGGCGCCGGGCTGACCGACGCGCCCGGCCAGGTCGCCGTATCCGACGACCTGGCCGTACGGCACGCCCGAGGCCAGCTCGCGCAGGACCGCCCGGTTGAAGCCGGAGATCAGCGACCAGTCCAGGGGCAGGTCGAAGTCACGCCGCTCACCCGCGAAGTACGCCTCGAACTGGCGTATCGCCTCGGCCAGCAGCGGCGAGCCGGGCGCCTCGACCGGCTCGGCGCCCAGCCGCGACGCCAGCCGCTCGACGGCCCGGTCCCGCACCGCGTCCGTGGCGTGGAACACGACGTTGACCAGCCCGTCCCGGCTCGCGGCCAGCAGCAACGGTCCGATCCCGCTGTCGACGACCGCCCACACGATGTGCGGCTCGGCCTGCTCTCGGCTGTCCATGCGCCCACACTAGGACCCACCACTGACAGCGACGCCGGGGCGGAAAAGCCGGATCAGCCGCCCACGGCCTCTCGCACCACGTCCGGCCTGTTCGTGATGATCCCGTCGACGCCGTAACCGGCGACCCGCCGGGCCGTCTTCGCGTCGTCGACCGTCCAGGCGAAGACCTTCATCGGCCTGCCGTGCGGTCCGTCGAACGCCTGGACGGAGGACACGTACGCCGGGGAGAGAGAGCTGTAGGAGGGATTGATCTGGTCGGCGAACTCGGCGCAGTCGAGCAGGTCCGGCAACCGGGGCGTCCCCAGGAGGCCGGTCTTCACCCCGGGCTTCAGCTCGTGCACCGTCCGCACGCTGTCCGCGCTGAAACTCTGCACGATCAGCCGGCCCGCCAGGTGCGACCGGTCGAGCCAGCCCTCGTTGCCGAGGACCTTCAACGTCTGCCGCTCGATGCCCGGATACAGCTCCGGATTCTTGATCTCCAGGAGCAGCTTCTGACGATGACTCTCCAGGCGGCGCACGAACTGCTCCAGCGTCGGCACGCGCACGCCCGCGTACGCGGGACCGAACCAGCTGCCCGCGTCCAGACGGGCGATCTCCGCGGCGGTGAAGTCCTCCACCTTCCAGGGGGCCCGGTCGGGGAAGACCTCCTCGGCGTCGGTGGTGCGCCGGAGGTTGTCGTCGTGGATGACGACCAGCTCTCCGTCCCTCGTCCGCTGCACGTCGTTCTCCACCCAGCGGACGCCCAGCTCCGCGGCTCTGTCGACCGAGGCCAGGGTGTTCTCGGGTGCGTACGCGGAGGCCCCCCGGTGCCCGATGACCAGCGGGGACGTGCCACCTCCCGCGGCCTGCGCGGGGGAGACGGGGAACAGGAGAGCGGCGGTCCCCAGGAGTGCGGTGGTCGAGGCGGCAACAGCGCGCGCGTGCATGCGTACTCCTCGCGACGAGCGAACGGCAACATCACAGACAGCACAACTGTGACAGCAGAGGGTCAACACGAGAGGGGCGCAGGATGGCCACACGTTGAACGGAGAAGACCCAACTCCGCTCACTGGTACCGCACAACTGCGGCAAGGCCGTGTTTCTTTGCCGGAAAGTCGTTCGACCATTCCGGTGGGGGTCATACTCTCTGCGTCAACCCTGACCGCTCGTGCGGTCCTGGGGAGGGGGGCGCACATCAAGAATTCCGGGACGTACGAGGGCGGGAAGGGCAGCCGCGCATGCAGGGCACGGTCGACGGATTCAGCTACGGCCTGGTCACACCCCTGGTGGCCTACTTCATGGCCTGCCTCGGCGGCGCGCTGGGCCTGCGGTGCACCACGAGATCCATGCTCGTCGCCCAGTCCTGGCGCCCCGGCTGGCTCGCCCTGGGCTCCGCCGCCATCGGCTCCGGCATATGGACCATGCACTTCGTCGCCATGATGGGGTTCACGGTCCGCGGCACCCCGATCCACTACGACAAGGCGATGACCTTCGCGAGCCTGGCCGTCGCGATCATCATGGTGGGCATCGGGATCTTCATCGTCGGCTACAAGGGCGCGCGCGGTACGGCCCTGTTCACCGGCGGCACCATCACCGGTCTGGGCATCGCGTCGATGCACTACCTGGGCATGGCCAGCATGAGCCTGGACGGAAAGCTGGAGTACAACACCGTCACCGTGGGCATCTCCGTCGCCATCGCCATGGCCGCCGCCACCGCCGCCCTGTGGGCCGCCGGCCAGATCAGGGGCTTCCTGTGGAGCGTGGGCGCCAGCCTCGTCATGGGGCTCGCCGTCAGCGGCATGCACTACACGGGCATGGCCGCCCTCAGCGTCCACCTGCACGGCACGGCCGAGCCCACCACGGGGGACTCGCCCGCGACCCTGCTCGCGCCCATGCTGATCGGCCCGCTCGCCTTCCTGCTCCTCGCGGGGGTGGTGGTGATGTTCGACCCGCTGATGGTCATGGGCAAGCCCACCGTCGTCCCGGCGGAGCACAAACCCGGCATCCCCGCCCACACCCACGTCCGCCACTCCGCTCATCGCCTGCGGTTCCGCCCCCGCCGCACCGTGGAGCACCGGGGCTCCCGCACCCCGCAGAACCGCTGATCAGAGCCCGTTGTCAGTGCGGGGTCGTACGGTGGAACCCATGCGGCCCGTTTCAAAGATCGAACGCACGGTGGCGCCCTTCGAGGTCGTCAGCCCCTACCAGCCGAACGGCGACCAGCCGACAGCCATCGCCGACCTGGCCCGGCGCATCGAGGCGGGCGAGAAGGATGTCGTGCTGCTCGGCGCGACCGGCACCGGCAAGTCCGCCACCACCGCGTGGATGATCGAGAAGCTCCAGCGCCCCACACTCGTGATGGCGCCGAACAAGACGCTGGCCGCCCAGCTGGCGAACGAGTTCCGCGAGCTGCTCCCGAACAACGCGGTCGAGTACTTCGTCTCGTACTACGACTACTACCAGCCCGAGGCCTACGTCCCGCAGTCGGACACCTACATCGAGAAGGACTCCTCGATCAACGAGGAGGTCGAGCGCCTGCGCCACTCCGCGACGAACTCGCTGCTCACCCGCCGTGACGTCGTCGTGGTCGCCTCGGTCTCCTGCATCTACGGCCTGGGTACCCCGCAGGAGTACGTGGACCGCATGGTCCCCCTCAAGGTCGGCGAGGAGATCGACCGCGACGAGCTGCTGCGCCGCTTCGTGGACATCCAGTACACGCGCAACGACATGGCCTTCACCCGCGGCACCTTCCGCGTCCGCGGCGACACCATCGAGATCTTCCCGGTCTACGAGGAGCTGGCCGTCCGCATCGAAATGTTCGGCGACGAGATCGAGGCGCTGTCCACGCTGCACCCGCTCACCGGCGAGATCATCAGCGACGACCAGCATCTCTACGTCTTCCCGGCCTCCCACTACGTCGCAGGTCCCGAGCGCCTGGAGCGGGCCGTCAACGACATCGAGAAGGAGCTGGCCGAGCGCCTGACCGAGCTCGAGAAGCAGGGCAAGCTGCTGGAGGCCCAGCGCCTGCGCATGCGCACCACGTACGACATCGAGATGCTGCGCCAGATCGGCAGCTGCTCCGGCGTGGAGAACTACTCGATGCACTTCGACGGCCGCTCGCCCGGCTCCCCGCCCAACACCCTGCTGGACTACTTCCCGGACGACTTCCTCCTCGTCATCGACGAGTCCCACGTCACCGTCCCGCAGATCGGCGCCATGTACGAGGGCGACGCCTCCCGCAAGCGCACCCTCGTCGACCACGGCTTCCGGCTGCCCTCCGCCCTGGACAACCGCCCCCTGAAGTGGGAGGAGTTCCAGGAGCGCATCGGCCAGACGGTCTACCTGTCGGCCACCCCGGGCACCTACGAGATGTCCCGCTCGGACGGTTTCGTCGAGCAGATCATCCGCCCCACCGGCCTCGTCGACCCGGAAGTCGTCGTCAAGCCCACCGAAGGGCAGATCGACGACCTGGTGCACGAGATCCGGCTGCGCACCGAGAAGGACGAGCGCGTTCTGGTCACCACGCTCACCAAGAAGATGGCCGAGGACCTCACGGACTACTTCCTGGAACTGGGCATCCAGGTGCGCTACCTGCACAGCGACGTCGACACCCTGCGCCGGGTCGAACTGCTGCGTGAACTGCGCGCCGGCGAGTACGACGTGCTGGTCGGCATCAACCTCCTGCGCGAGGGCCTCGACCTGCCCGAGGTGTCCCTGGTGGCGATCCTGGACGCCGACAAGGAGGGCTTCCTCCGCTCCGGCACCTCCCTGATCCAGACCATCGGCCGCGCCGCGCGCAACGTCTCCGGCCAGGTCCACATGTACGCCGACAAGATCACCCCGGCGATGGAGAAGGCCATCGAGGAGACCAACCGGCGCCGCGAGAAGCAGATCGCGTACAACACGGAACGGGGTATCGACCCCCAGCCGCTCCGCAAGAAGATCAACGACATCGTCGCCCAGATCGCCCGCGAGGACATCGACACCGAGCAGCTGCTCGGCTCGGGCTACCGCAAGGCCAAGAAGGACGGTGGGGGCACCAAGGCGCCCGTGCCGTCCCTCGGCAAGGCGGCAGGGAACGCCAAGTCCGCCAAGCGCAGGGGCAAGGCCGAGGAGACCGTGCCGACCGACCGCCCCGCGGCCGAACTGGCCGGGCAGATCGAGGAGCTGACCGCGCGGATGCGGGCCGCCGCCGCGGAGCTCCAGTTCGAGATCGCGGCCCGGCTGCGCGACGAGGTCTCGGAGATGAAGAAGGAACTGCGCCAGATGAAGGAGGCGGGCCTGGCCTGACAGCGTGCCGCGTACGCGCAGTGTTGCAAGACCGACACAAAGTGCGGACCGGGGTACGTCACTGTCAGTGCCCCTGCGTAGGGTTCTGGTCAACCGCGACCACGCGGCAACAGGGGACGTTCGAGAGGGGAATCAGCGCGTGACCGTCAACATGACCAAGGGTCAGGCCATCAGTCTGCAGAAGAACGACGGTGGCAGCCTGACTGCGGTTCGCATGGGTCTCGGCTGGCAGGCGGCTCCCCGGCGCGGCCTGTTCGGCTCGCGCACGCGAGAGATCGACCTCGACGCCTCCGCCGTCCTGTTCGCGGACAAGCAGCCGGTCGACGTCGTCTTCTTCCGCCACCTGGTGAGCGACGACGGCTCGGTGCGCCACACCGGTGACAACCTCGTCGGCGGTGTCGGCCAGGGCGGCGACGACGAGGCGATCCTCGTCGACCTCGCGCGGGTCCCGGTGCACATCGACCAGATCGTCTTCACCGTGAACTCCTTCACGGGCCAGACCTTCCAGGAAGTGCAGAACGCGTTCTGCCGGCTGGTCGACGAGACCAACGGCCAGGAGCTCGCCCGCTACACGCTCGCCGGCGGCGGCCAGTACACGGCCCAGCTCATGGCCAAGGTCCACCGCTCCGGCCAGGGCTGGACGATGACGGCCCTGGGCAACCCGGCCAACGGCCGCACCTTCCAGGACCTGATGCCGGCGATCCTTCCGGTGCTCTGAGCGCACCCGGGCCCCGGAGTCGCGGGCCCGGCGTGCAGCACCCGACTCCACACAACGACACAGGGGGACCAAGGCGATGACGGCCGAGCTGGTGCGGGGGCAGAACCACCCGCTCTCCCAGGCCCGTCTCGAGATCCGGATCTCGGCCGGTACGCCGATCGTGGCCGTGGCCGCACTCGGCGACGAGAACGGCCGGATCCACGGCGTGGAGTGGGTGGCCCACCCGGGCGCGCCCACCCAGCCGGGTCTCGAGGTCCCCCGGCAGGCCGCCGCCGACCACCGTCTCGCGGTGGACCTCGACGCCGTGCCGGAGGCCGTCCACCGGGTCGGCGTGCTGCTCGCCCTGCCCCTCGGAGGGGCGGGCCCGGTCCGTTTCGGCGCGGTGGCGGCTCCCTTCGTCGCCGTCACCGGCCTCGACGGCGAGGAGATCGCCAGCTACACCCTCACCGGCCTGGAGGCCGAGTCGGCTGTCGTCGCCCTGGAGCTCTACCGCCGGCAGGGCGCCTGGAAGGTGCGCGCCGTCGGCCAGGGCTACGCGGGCGGCCTCGCCGAACTCCTCACCGACCAGGGCCTGCCGCAAGCCCGGCAACTCGCCGACAGCATCAATGACGCGGTCGCCCAGGGGCTGGCGGCCCGCTCGGTACAGGCGCCCCCGCCCCGCACGGCGGACGGTGACCGTTCCCGGCAGGCAGCGGCTCCCGCCCTCGGCCCGGACCAGGGCGGCGGCACCGCGCCCCAGCCCAACCCCGTCCCTCCGATGTCCCCGTACGGCGGTCAGACGCCCGGCGGTCCCGGCCGGCCCGGCCCTCAGCAGCCCTCGTATCCCGGCGCCGCGCCGGACCCGGACGCCGTCACCCAGCCGTCGGCGCCCACGGCCGGCAGTCCGATCGACTACAGCCACCCGCGCCGCCAGAACGCCGCTCCGCCGCCGCCCCCGCCGACCGCGCCCCCTGCCGCCCCCGGGCAGCCGGCCCAGCCCGTGGCGGGCGATGCCACCGGCTGGTCCATGGAGGAGCGGCTCTACAACCAGGTGTGGGGCATGTTCGAGGACCTGGCCCGCACCACCGCCGCCTACCGCAGTGCCGTCGACTTCGCCGAGTCACGCATGGACAAGGAGCTGGAGCAGGTCCTGTCCGACCCGCGCAGCCGGATCGGCGGGCAGGGCGACGCCGCCCGCGAGGCGGCCCGGGCCCGGCACGCCGAGCTCGTCGCCCAGGCCCGGGAGGCCCTCGACCGGGACCTGAACCAGCTCGCCGCCGAGGCCGACGTCGTGGAACCGGCCCTGCCGGCGGCGTACGCCCGCTGGGACAACCCGGTGTGGCACGCCTACCGGGTGCCGATGGAGATCCCCATGGCCCTGCGCCTGGGCGACCTCCACCTTCCGGAGGCCGACCGGATCCGCGTTCCGATGCTGGTCCGGCTGCCGCTGGAGCGAGGCCTGTGGATCGACAGCGGAGCGGCCGGGACGTCCGACGGCTCGTACACCGATTCCCACGCCATGAGCCGTCTCGCCATGGAGACGGCGGTCGCGCACGCGGCCCGGCTGCTCGCCGTCTACCCGGCGGGCGAGTTCACCGTCCACGTCATCGACCCGGCCGGCTCCGGAGCACAGTCGCTGGCGCCCCTCGTGCAGACGGGCGTGCTCGCGGCCCCGCCGGCGCGTGGGGCCGCCGGTGTGGCGGACGTGCTGGGCCGGCTCACCCAGCGGGTCGACCTGGTGCAGATGGCGGTCCGGGGCGGCGCAGCCGACTCTCTCCCGCCCGGCTTCGACACCTCCCAGCAGCTCCTGATCGTCAACGACTTTCCGCACGGTTTCGACGACCGGGCCGTGAACCAGCTGCGCTACCTCGCCGACGAGGGCCCCGCCTTCGGCGTCCACCTGATGATGGTGGCCGACCGGGAGGAGTCCTCCGGGTACGGGCCCTTGCTCGACCCTCTGTGGCGTTCGCTGCTGCGACTGACGCCGGTGGCCGACGATCACCTCGCGGACCCGTGGGTCGGTCATGCGTGGACGTACGAGCCGACGCTCGTGCCGCCCGGCAGCCAGGTCCTCCAGCAAGTGCTCAGCCAGGTGGCCGCCGCCCGCACCAAGTTCATGTAAAGCCCCTGACCAGGGATTTTGGTCTTTCTTTTGCCAAGCGCTTTACCTGTTCTTGGTGATTGGGTACTGTTGACGGCACGGAGGGGAGTACTCCCTGTCTGCTGCGGCGTACCCGTCAATACGGATCAGGCCAGATCCCGGGGCGTCGGCCCATCTTGGGTGGAAGAGACCTCCGGCAGCGACGACGCTGACATTTGCCGTTACGACTGCCGGAGGCGCAGTGGATGTTTCCGTGACCCTATGGGTCCTGACGATCGTGGGCCTCGCCGCCCTCATCGCGGTCGACTTCTTCATCGGCCGCAAACCGCACGACGTGTCGATCAAGGAAGCCGGGATCTGGACGGTCGTCTGGATCGTGCTGGCCGCGCTCTTCGGGTTCGGCCTGCTCCTGTTCGCGGGGGGTCAGCCCGCCGGTGAGTTCTTCGCCGGTTTCATCACCGAGAAGTCGCTCAGCGTCGACAACCTCTTCGTCTTCGTCCTGATCATGGCGAAGTTCGCAGTGCCCTCGCAGTACCAGCAGCGTGTGCTGCTGATCGGTGTTCTCATCGCCCTCGTCCTGCGAGCGATCTTCATCGCGGCCGGTGCGGCGATCCTCGCCAGCTTCGCCTGGGTGTTCTACATCTTCGGCGCGTTCCTCATCTACACCGCCTGGAAGCTCATCCAGGAGGCCCGTGCCGACGAGGAGGACGAGGAGTTCGAGGAGAACAAGCTCCTCAAGGCCGCCGAGCGCCGCTTCGGCGTGGCGGACCGGTACCACGGCACCAAGCTGTGGATCGAGGAGAACGGCAAGCGGGTCATGACCCCGATGCTGGTCGTGATGCTGGCCATCGGCACCACCGATGTCCTCTTCGCCCTGGACTCCATCCCCGCGATCTTCGGCCTGACGCAGGACCCGTACATCGTCTTCACGGCCAACGCGTTCGCCCTGATGGGTCTGCGCCAGCTGTACTTCCTGATCGGCGGCCTGCTCAAGAAGCTGGTCCACCTCAGCTACGGGCTGTCGATCATCCTGGGCTTCATCGGCGTGAAGCTGGTGCTGCACGCGCTGCACGAGTCCGGGGTACACGTCCCCGAGATCAGCATTCCGGTCTCGCTCGGCGTGATCTGCACCGTCCTGATCGTCACCACGATCACCAGCCTGCGCGCTTCCAAGAAGCAGGCGGCGGCCGAGGAGGCGCAGGGCAAGAGCGGAGGCGCTCCGAAGGACCGCATCGACGTCTGACCGCGTCGGGCGTAGGAACAACCATCACGGGGACCGGTGCTCGGCGAATTGCCGACCGCCGGTCCCGGTGCTTGCTTGTTTCCTGAGCGCGTTCCCGGGTTCGGGGCGCGGTGGCCGGCTGGAGGTGCCATGAGGTTCGTGCAGATCATCGAGTTCGAGACCGAGCGTCTGGAAGAGATGCAGCAGGTGCTCGAGGAGGCGGGCCGGCGCAACGCCGACCGCACCAACGGCCCGACCCACAGCATGCTGCTGAAGGACCGGGACAAGGCCGGCCGCTATCTGGCGCTGATCGAGTTCGATTCGTACGAGGAGGCCATGCGCAACAATGACGACCCGGAGACCAGCGCGATGGCGGAGCGGCTGGACGCGCTCAGCACCGGCGAGCGGGTGTTCACCAACTGCGACCTCCTGGACGCACGTGATCTCAAGTAGCTTCTCAGGACGCTTCCGGGGGCCCGGCACGACCGGAGTGCGGGGCCCCTTCCCGTCTGCGACGATCGCGTCATGATCGCTCGGCTCAGGCGGTTCGCGGCACAGTGGACGACCCTGGTGCCCCTGCTCGCGGTCGTGCTGCTGGTCTTCACCTGGGGGCGGGATCTGCCGGTCGCGGTCGTCGCGCTGGTGACCCTGGTCCTCGCGGGAGCCGTCCTGGCGGCTGTGCACCACGCCGAAGTGGTGGCTCATCGGGTCGGTGAACCGTTCGGCTCCCTCGTGCTCGCCGTCGCCGTCACGATCATCGAGGTCGCCCTCATCGTCACCCTCATGGCCGACGGCGGGGACAAGAGCTCGACCCTGGCCAGGGACACGGTCTTCGCGGCCGTGATGATCACCTGCAACGGCATCGTCGGCCTGTGCCTCCTCGTAGCGTCACTGCGGCACGGCACGGCCGTCTTCAACCCGGAGGGCACCGGCGCCGCACTCGCCACCGTCGCGACCCTGGCCACGCTCAGCCTGGTCCTGCCCACGTTCACCACGAGCAAGCCGGGACCCGAGTTCTCCACGGTCCAGCTGACCTTCGCCGCGGTGTCCTCGCTCATCCTGTACGGCCTGTTCGTCACCACGCAGACCGTGCGGCACCGGGACTACTTCCTGCCGATCACCCGGCACGGCGAGGTCATCACCGCCGAGGAGCACGCCGAGGCGCCGACCGCCCTCACCGCCCGGATCAGCCTGGGCCTGCTCGGCCTGGCCCTGGTGGGCGTGGTCGGCCTGGCCAAGGGCGTCTCGCCCACCATCGAGTCGGGGGTCGAGGCCGCCGGACTCCACCAGGCGGTCGTCGGAGTGATCATCGCCGTGCTGGTGCTGCTGCCGGAGACCATCGCCGCACTGCGCTCCGCCCGCCGCGACCGTGTGCAGACCAGCCTGAACCTCGCCCTCGGCTCGGCGATGGCCAGCATCGGCCTGACCATCCCCGCCGTGGCCCTCGCGTCGTTGTGGCTGTCCGGCCCGCTCGTCCTCGGCCTCGGTGCCACGCACATGGTGCTGCTCGCCCTGACCGTGGTGGTGGCCTCCCTGACGGTGGTGCCGGGCCGGGCCACGCCGCTCCAGGGCGGAGTCCATCTGGTGCTGTTCGCGGCGTACCTGGAGCTGGCGATCAACCCGTAGGCGCGCGTCAGCGCGTGGGTCCGCCGGGCGCGACGGCACCACCGGCTCACCCGGCAGCGGCCTCCGCCACAGCGCCCACCCGCACCGGGCGCGTCTCCGGCAGCAGGGCGAAGCACCCCAGGCTGAGCAGCGCGATCGCCGTCAGATACGCGGCCACACCCCACGGCACCCGCCCGCCCTGCTCGGCGAGCGCCGTCGCCACGATCGGTGTGAGCGCGCCTCCGACGACCCCGCCGAGGTTGTAGCCGACGGCGGCGCCGGTGCAGCGCACCCGCGGCTCGTACAGCTCCGGCAGATAGGCGGCGATCACGGCGAACATCGTGATGAACGCGAGCATCGCCCCGAGGAAACCGAGGAACATCGGCAGCGGCGCCCCCGTGGCGAGGAGCGCGACCATCGGGAACATCCACAGGGCCGCGGCCGCACACCCGGCCAGGCACAGCGGGCGCCTGCCGTAGCGGTCACCGAGCAGCGCCACCACCGGTGTGAGAGCACCCTTCACGAGCACCGCGCCCATGATGCAGGTCAGCATGACGGAGCGGCTCACTCCGAGCCGCTCCGTGCCGTAGGCGAGGGACCAGGTCGTCACGGCGTAGAAGATCGCGTAGCCGATCGCGAGGCCGCCGCCGGTCAGCAGGAGGAGGCGCCAGTGGTTGCGGACGACCTCGGCGAGCGGCACGCGCGCGTGGTCGTCGATCTCGAGGAAGCTCGGGCTCTCGGTGAGGGACGACCGCAGCCACAGCCCGGCGACGGCCAGCACTCCCGCGGCCCAGAACGGTACCCGCCACCCCCAGGAGGCGAACTGCGCCTCGGTCAGCGTCGAGGACAGCCCCAGCACCACACCGTTGGCGAGCAGGAACCCCACCGCGGGCCCGACCTGCGGGAAGCTCGACCACAGCACCCGCCGCCGGGCCGGGGCGTGCTCCACGGCCAGCAGCACCGCCCCGCCCCACTCCCCGCCGAGCCCCAGCCCCTGGAGGAAGCGCAGGACCAGGAGCAGCAGGGGAGCGATCACGCCGATCGAGTCGTACGTCGGCACGCAGCCGACGGCGACCGTGGAGGCCCCGGTCAGCAGCAGCGAGGCGACGAGCACCGGCCGCCGCCCGCGCCGGTCCCCGATGTGCCCGAACAGGATCGATCCGAGCGGCCGGGCCACGAAGCCGACACCGAAGGTGGCGAAAGCGGCCAGCGTCCCGGCCATCGGAGAGAAGGTCGGGAAGAACAGCGGCCCCAGGATCAGGGCCGCCGCGGTGCCGTAGACGAAGAAGTCGTAGAACTCGATGGCCGTGCCGGCGAGCGAGGCGGCCGCGAGGCGCGGCATGGAGGGTGCCCTTACGGTGCGTACGTCGTGCATGCCGCGTCAACTACCCACCGTGACCGCCGGTTACGGGGGCGCGTGGAGGGTCCGGGGGTTCTCCGTACGTGACCGTGATGCGCCGGGGCGGGTCCGTCCACGCGCACCGTGCCGCCGTACGGGATCACCGGTCGCGGATCGGAGTGCCCGAAGCCGACGTCGAAGAAGACGGTGGTGTCGGGGGCGTGGGTCCCATGGCGCAAGGACGGCCTCGCGCTGGTCGGCCGCGTAACCTGCCGCTTCCTCCGGGGTGTTGGGCCGCTCGAAAGGGCCAGGTCTTGGGCCGGCCCATCAACAGGGCGGAAAGGCGCCCCAGGACCCCGTGCTCGCCCATGCCGCGCGGGGCAGGGCCACCCGCAGGGGCTCCACACCGTGATAAACCGGCTGTGAGCAGCGGTCCGTCACAGACCGCACGATCCCGAACGGACCGGAGGAACCGTGCCCCGCACCCTGGCCCACGCCCCGATCATGATCCTCAACGGCCCGAATCTGAACCTGCTCGGCCAGCGCCAGCCGGACATCTACGGCTCCGACACCCTCGCCGACGTCGAAGCCCTGTGCGCCAAGGCGGCGGCCGCGCACGGCGGCACCGTCGACTTCCGCCAGTCCAACCACGAGGGCGAGCTGGTCGACTGGATCCACGAGGCGCGGCTGAACCACTGCGGCATCGTGATCAACCCCGGTGCCTACTCGCACACCTCCGTCGCCATCCTGGACGCCCTCAACACCTGTGACGGCCTGCCGGTGCTGGAGGTCCACATCTCCAACATCCACCAGCGCGAGTCGTTCCGGCACCACTCCTACGTCTCGCTGCGTGCCGACGGGGTCATCGCGGGCTGCGGCGTGCAGGGGTACGTGTTCGGCGTGGAGCGCGTCGCGGCGCTGGCCGGGGCGGGCACGGCGGACGCGTGAGCCGTCGCCGGTAAGAGCCGCCGACCATGGCGGGCGCCCCTCACCGCCCGGCTGCCTACAGTCGCCCCGCCTCCACGATCCGCCGCAGGAAGCGCCGTGTGCGCTCCTGCCGCGGATCGCCGAAGACCTGCTCAGGGGTGCCGCGTTCCAGCACCACGCCGCCCTCCAGGAAGCACACCTGGTCGGCGACCTCCCGGGCGAAGCCCATCTCGTGCGTGGCCAGCACCATGGTCATGCCCTCGTCCTTCAGCCCGCGGACCACGGTGAGGACCTCGCCGACCAGCTCGGGGTCGAGGGCCGCGGTGATCTCGTCGAGCAGCAGCAACCGCGGACGCACGGCCAGGGCGCGCACGATCGCGACGCGCTGCTGCTGGCCGCCGCTCAGCCGGTCCGGGTACTCGCCGGCCTTCCCGCCGAGCCCCAGCCGCTCCAGCAGCTCACGCGCGCGTGCCTCGGCCTCGGCCCGGGGCACACCGTGCACACGGCGCGGGGCGAGCGTGATGTTGTCCAGGACCGTCATGTGCGGAAACAGGTTGTACGCCTGGAAGACCACGCCGATCCGGCGGCGCACGGCGTCCTGGTCGGCGCGCGGATCGGTGATCTCCTCGTCGTCGAGCCAGATCGCCCCGTCGTCGATCTCCTCCAGCAGGTTCGCGCACCGCAGCAGGGTCGACTTGCCGGAGCCGGAGGCGCCGATCAACGCGGTGACCGTGTGCGGGGCGACCTCAAGGTCCACGTCCCGCAGGACGACCGAGCCGCCGAAGGTCTTGCGGACGGACTCCATGCGCAGCACGGGCGTCTCGGTCATGCGGTTCCTCCCTGGGCCTGCCGGCGGTCCATCCGTGCCGTCACCCAGTCCGTGAAGCGGGTCATGGGGATGGTCAGCGCGACGAAGACCAGCCCGGCGACGATGTACGGCGTGTAGTTGAGGCTGCGGCCCACGATGATGTCGGCGGCCCGTACGGCGTCCACCGCACCGCCGATCGAGACGAGCCCGGTGTCCTTCTGCAGCGACACCAGGTCGTTCAGCAGCGGCGGCACCTGGCGGCGCACCGCCTGGGGCAGTACCACGTACCGCAGCGCCTGGCGGTTGCTCAGCCCCAGCGAGCGGGCCGCGGCGCGCTGCGAGGGGTGTACGGACTCGATGCCGGCGCGGAACACCTCGGCGACGTACGCCGAGTACGTCAGGGTGAGCGCGGTGCCGCCGAGCAGCACCGGATCGACGGTCACCCCCTGGAGCCGCAGCGCCGGGACACCGAGGACCACGATCATCAGGTTGATGATGAGCGGCAGCCCCCGGAAGAAGTCCGTGTAGGCGGCGGCCAGGAAGCGCAGCGGGAAGAACACCGGCCCGCGCAGCGTGCGGGCCACGGCGATCAGCATGCCGAGGACGAGCACCGCGACCCCGCAGATCAGCAGCAGCCGGACGTTCAGCCACAGCCCTTCGAGGACCTTCGGGAACGCCTCGCGCGCGTAACCGGCGTCGAAGAACGTCTCCTTGGTGCGGGGCCAGCCCGGTGCGTTGACGACGACGATGTAGAGGAGGACCGCGGTGATGAGGGTCGAGAGCGCGCCGATCGCCGTCGCGCGCCGGGCGCGGGCGCGCTTGTGGCGCTCCCGGTCCAGGCGCCGCTGCGACGGGACGTAGCCGTCTGCCGCCTCGTGCTTGTCGGAGCCCAGTTCCTCCTTGTGCACCGTCACTTGAGCACCGGCGCGTCGACGGCGTCCGACAGCCACTGCTGCTCGATCTTCGCGAGTGTGCCGTCCTCGCGCAGGGCGTCCACCGCCCTTGAGACGCAGGGGGTGAGCGCGCTGCCCTTGTCGAGCACGAGACCGAACTGCTCCGGCGTGCCGCCCTGGTTCTCGAACTGGCCGACGACGGTCGCGTCGGGGATCTCGGCGCCGGTGATGTAGAAGGCGGTGGGCAGGTCGACGACGATGGCGTCGACCTGGCCGTTCTTCAGGGCGGACTTGGCCTGGTCGTTCTTGCCGTAGACGGCCGCGGCCTGCTCGGGCTTCACCACGTCGTCGATGTAGTCGAGGCTGGTGGTGCCGACCTGCGCGCCCAGCTTCAAGCCCCTCAGGTCCGCGATGCTCTTCGCCTTCGCGGCCTTGGAACCCTTCAGCGCGACGACGGCCTGGCGTACGTCGTAGTAGCCGGAGGAGAAGTCCACGGCCTTCTTGCGCTCCTGGCTGACGGACACCTGGTTGATGTCGAAGTCGAAGGTCTTCTCGCCGGGCGCGAATGCCTTGTTGAAGGGGACGGTCTGCCAGGCGACCTTGTCCTTGCCGTAGCCGAGCCGTTCGGCGACGGCGTAGGCGACCGCCGACTCGTAGCCCTTGCCGTTGGCGGGCTTGTCGTCCTTGAACCAGGGCTCGTAGGCGGGCTCGTCGGTGGCGATCGTCAGCTTGCCCGAGGTCCGGGTGGCCAACTCGCCCTTCTCGCACGCGCTCCCGGCGGTCGAGGACGGCTTGCCCGCTTCCTCCGGCTGCGGAGCGCAGCCCACGGCGGCGGTGAGGAGGACGACGGCGACGGCTGCGCGGCGCAGGGCACGCGGTGCGGGGTGCATGCCGGGAGATTGGCAGTCGGCGGTCCCGTTTGTCGAGGTCACGGCAACACATGTCCGGATAGTGGGAACGGGTGTTGCGGTGGTGTGAACGGGCGCCGACCGACGTCGCGCCGGCCTGCGCCGGGGCCGCCGGCCGAGGGCGGGGATCGACAGGCCGGCGGCCCAACCGCCCAGGAGCCGTCATCCTGCGCGGGGCTGAGACCAGTTGACTGCGCAACTATGCACCGGGGGGAGCGCGCGTGCGACACCGGCGCGTGCGAACGATTCACACGGGGCGCGTGCGCGGCGCACCACTCAACTCGAAGGCTCCCGCCTCACCGCGAAGGCGCCCGACCCGGAACGCCGAGGCGCCCCGCTCTCTGCGAAGGCGCCCCGCGCGGCCAGTCGGTCATCCCCCGCGCGCCTCACCACCCGCGCGCGTGCCACTCCGGCAGATGCGGGCGCTCCGTGCCCAGCGACGTGTCGTTGCCGTGGCCCGGGTAGACCCACGTCTCGTCCGGGAGGACGTCGAAGATCTTGGTCTCGACGTCGTGGATGAGGCTGGCGAACGCCTTGGGGTCCTGGTGGGTGTTGCCCACACCGCCGGGGAACAGGCAGTCGCCGGTGAACACATGGGGGTGTCCGTGCGGATCGTCGTAGACGAGGGCGATCGAGCCGGGCGTGTGCCCCACCAGGTGGCGCGCGGTCAGTTCCACGCGCCCGACCCGGATGGTGTCGCCGTCGTCGACCGGCACGTCGGTCCGTACCGGGATGCCGTCGGCGTCCTCCCGGCCCGCGTAGGTGCGGGCGCCGGTGGCCGCCACGACCTCGGCGAGCGCCTGCCAGTGGTCGCCGTGCCGGTGGGTGGTGACGACGGACGCGATGCCGTCGCCCCCGATCATGCCGAGCAGCGTGTCCGCCTCGTTCGCGGCGTCGATCAGCAACTGCTCGTCCGTGGCCCGGCAGCGCAGCAGATAGGCGTTGTTGTTCATCGGACCCACCGCGATCTTGGTGATCATCAGGTCCTTGAGCTCGTGCACATCGGCCGGTCCGCCGACCGTCACCTCTCCGCTGTACGTCATGCCCGCCAGCCTATAGCGGCGGCAGCGCCGGAAGCGGGCCGCCGGCCAGGGTCAGCGCGGATCCGTCGCGGCGGCCCGCGAGCCAGCCCAGCAGGTCGGCCGGGGAACCCGTGACGGTCACCTCGGGCCCCTGCCCGCCCGGCTTCCGTCCGGTGCTCCACGCGCGCGTGCCGTCCGTGACGCGGGTGGCCGGGACGTCGGGGTGCCCGGCGAACCGGTCGGCCAGGAAGTCGATCTCCCGCTCTGTGAAGTCCTCGGGGAGGTCCTCCAGCTCGTACCCGATCCCCAGGTCCACGTGGTGCAGCTCCACCTCCACCCACCGCCGGAACGGCACCCGGGACGCGGAGTCCGTCACCCCGTTGCGCAGCTCCACCGTGCGCGACCAGTCCCCCGGAGCGTCACCGGCCTCCCGGAAGCGGGCGGCGCTCTCGCGCAGGTCGGCGAGCTGGACGTCGAGGGCGCGCGGGGCGTCCCGCTCGATGTCGGCGTCCCGCGCTTCGCCGGACGCGTACATGGGGCGTCCCTCGAGCACGTTCACGAGGGCGTCCGCGTTCCGGGCGAGGTGGGCAAGGACATGGCCGCGGCTCCAGCCGGGCAGCCGTGACGGCTCCGTCACAGACGCGTTGTCCAACGTGCCGACTGCGGTCAGCAGCCGCTCCGTCGCGTCACGTACAGACGCCAGGTCATGAGCGTGATCAATCATGGTGCTGACCTTAGCTGCGCCACTCCTTCGGGTGAAGGTGGTGAAGCAGTGCCGTAAATCGAAAGCACGTGCTATATGGTCGGACGTGGCGTCGGGCATGCTGGAGAGCCGGGGTTTGTTGGCAACCCGTGAACCCGACCGGCGTTGTCAGTGGCTCCCCCTAGTCTGGGAAAGACGGGGGCCCCGCCCCTGTCACTTCTCTCAAGAAAGGTGCGGACCGGCGTGGCCGACCGTCTCATCGTTCGTGGAGCGCGCGAGCACAACCTCAAGAACGTCTCGCTCGATCTCCCGCGCGACTCGCTCATCGTCTTCACGGGCCTGTCGGGGTCGGGCAAGTCCTCGCTGGCCTTCGACACCATCTTCGCGGAGGGGCAGCGGCGCTACGTGGAGTCCCTCTCCTCGTACGCCCGGCAGTTCCTCGGACAGATGGACAAGCCGGACGTCGACTTCATCGAGGGCCTGTCCCCGGCGGTCTCCATCGACCAGAAGTCGACCTCGCGCAACCCGCGCTCCACGGTCGGCACGATCACCGAGGTCTACGACTACCTGCGCCTGCTCTTCGCGCGCATCGGCAAGCCGCACTGCCCGGAGTGCCGCCGCCCGATCTCGCGCCAGTCGCCCCAGGCCATCGTCGACAGGGTCCTGGAGCTCCCGGAGGGCAGCCGCTTCCAGGTGCTGTCGCCGCTGGTGCGTGAGCGCAAGGGCGAGTTCGTCGACCTCTTCGCCGACCTCCAGACCAAGGGCTACTCCCGCGCCCGGGTGGACGGCGAGACGATCCAGCTGTCGAGCCCGCCCACGCTGAAGAAGCAGGAGAAGCACACCATCGAGGTGGTCGTCGACCGCCTCACGGTCAAGGACGGCGCCAAGCGCCGCCTCACCGACTCCGTCGAGACCGCCCTCGGTCTGTCCGGCGGCATGGTCGTGCTCGACTTCGTCGACCTCCCCGAGGACGACCCCGAGCGCGAGCGCATGTTCTCGGAGCACCTGTACTGCCCGTACGACGACCTGTCCTTCGAGGAGCTCGAGCCCCGCTCCTTCTCCTTCAACTCGCCCTTCGGCGCCTGCCCCGACTGCACCGGCATCGGCACGCGCATGGAGGTCGACCCCGAGCTGATCGTCCCCGACCCGGACAAGAGCCTCGACGAAGGCGCCATCCACCCCTGGTCCCACGGCCACACCAAGGACTACTTCGGCCGACTGATCGGCGCCCTGGCCGACGCGCTGGGCTTCCGCACGGACATCCCCTTCGCGGGTCTGCCGCAGCGCGCCAGGAAGGCCCTCCTCCACGGCCACAAGACCCAGGTCGAGGTCCGCTACCGCAACCGCTACGGCCGCGAGCGCCGGTACACCACGGCGTTCGAGGGCGCCGTCCCCTTCGTCAAGCGACGGCACAGCGAGGCCGAGAGCGACTCCAGCCGCGAGCGCTTCGAGGGCTACATGCGCGAGGTGCCCTGCCCGACCTGTTCGGGCACGCGACTGAAGCCGATCGTCCTCGCGGTCACGATCATGGACAAGTCCATCGCCGAGGTCTCCGCGATGTCGATCAGCGACTGCGCGGACTTCCTGGGCGAGCTGAAGCTCACCGCCCGCGACAAGAAGATCGCCGAGCGCGTGCTGAAGGAGGTCAACGAGCGGCTGCGGTTCCTGGTCGACGTCGGCCTGGACTACCTCTCGCTGAACCGCGCGGCCGGCACCCTGTCCGGCGGCGAGGCCCAGCGCATCCGCCTGGCCACCCAGATCGGCTCCGGTCTCGTCGGCGTCCTCTATGTCCTCGACGAGCCGTCCATCGGCCTGCACCAGCGCGACAACCACCGGCTGATCGAGACCCTGGTCCGGCTGCGCGACATGGGCAACACCCTCATCGTCGTCGAGCACGACGAGGACACGATCAAGATGGCCGACTGGATCGTCGACATCGGCCCCGGCGCCGGCGAGCACGGCGGCAAGGTCGTGCACAGCGGCTCCCTGAAGGAGCTGCTCGCCAACACCGAGTCGCAGACCGGTCAGTACCTGTCCGGCAAGAAGGCCATCCCGCTGCCCGACATCCGCCGCCCCCTGGACCCCTCCCGGCAGCTCACGGTGCACGGCGCCCGGGAGAACAACCTCCAGGACATCGACGTCTCGTTCCCCCTGGGCGTGTTCACCGCCGTCACCGGAGTCTCCGGCTCCGGCAAGTCGACGCTGGTCAACGACATCCTCTACACGCACCTGGCCCGCGAGCTGAACGGCGCCCGGAGCGTACCCGGGCGGCACACCCGCGTGGACGGCGACGACCTCGTCGACAAGGTCGTGCACGTGGACCAGTCGCCCATCGGCCGCACCCCCCGCTCCAACCCGGCCACGTACACCGGCGTCTTCGACCACATCCGCAAGCTGTTCGCCGAGACCACCGAGGCGAAGGTCCGCGGCTACCTGCCCGGCCGCTTCTCCTTCAACGTCAAGGGCGGCCGCTGCGAAAACTGCGCGGGCGACGGCACCATCAAGATCGAGATGAACTTCCTGCCGGACGTCTACGTCCCGTGCGAGGTCTGCCACGGTGCCCGGTACAACCGGGAGACCCTGGAGGTCCACTACAAGGGCAAGTCCATCGCCGAGGTGCTGAACATGCCGATCGAGGAGGCCACCTCCTTCTTCGAGGCGGTCCCCGCGATCGCCCGGCACCTCAACACGCTGAAGGACGTCGGCCTCGGCTACGTCCGCCTCGGCCAGGCCGCGACCACCCTGTCCGGCGGTGAGGCGCAGCGCGTCAAGCTCGCCAGCGAACTGCAGAAGCGCTCCACCGGCCGCACGGTCTACGTCCTGGACGAGCCGACCACCGGTCTGCACTTCGAGGACATCAGCAAGCTGCTGACCGTCCTGTCCGGACTGGTGGACAAGGGCAACACGGTCATCGTCATCGAGCACAACCTCGACGTGATCAAGACCGCCGACTGGATCGTCGACATGGGCCCCGAAGGCGGCGCCGGCGGCGGTCTGGTCGTCGCCGAGGGTACGCCCGAGCAGGTGGCCGGGGTCCCGGCCAGCCACACCGGCAAGTTCCTGCGGGAGGTCCTCGGCGCCGACCGCGTCAGCGACGCGTCCTCGGTGAAGGCGCCGCGTGGGACGACGGCCCGCAAGACGGTCGCGGCCAAGACCGCCTCGACCCGCAAGACCGCCACCAAGACGGTCACCGGCACTGCCGCCGCCAAGAAGACGGCCGCCAAGAAGACTGCCGCCAAGACCACCAAGGCGGCCGCCAAGAAGACGACCCGGTCCAGCAAGGGCTGAGGTCTCCCGCCGAACGCGCACCGAATACGCCGAAAGCGCCGGGCCCCACAGGCAACGTCCTGTGGGGCCTGGCGCGTCCGATGCGCCCTCAGGCGTTCTCCTTCGGCTCCACGAACTGCATGTCGAGCTGGATCTTGACCACGTCGCCGAGCAGGCCGGGGGCGAAGTCCAGCCCGAAGTCCCCGCGCCGGATCTCGCCCGTCGCCTCGAACCCGGCGTGCCGGCTGCCGTCCATGGGCACCTCGACCAGCCCGCCGAACTCCACCGCGAGCGTCACCGGCCGGGTCACGTCACCGATCGTCAGCTCACCCTCCATGGTCCAGTCCTCACCCTCGCCCGACACCCGCGTCGAGCGGTACGTCATGGTCGGGCGCTTCGCCACGTCCAGCAGGTCGGAGGCGCGGACGTGCGCGTCCCGGTCGGCGTTGCCGGTGTTGATCGAGGCCAGATCGACGGTCGCGGAGATCCGCACGTCCTCGATCCGCTCACCGACGGACAGTTCGGCCTCCAGCCGCTCGAAGCGGCCCCGCACCTTGGCGATGCCCAGGTGCCGGATGGTGAAGTTCACGGAGGAGTGGAACGGGTCGAGGGCCCACTGACCAGGGGCCAGAGGCAGGGCGGCGGAAGCGGTGTCATTCGTCATGCCCTCCACCTTGTGGGCCGAGCCGTCCGCGAGGGAGACCGGCCGGAGCCTGGTAGTGACGGGGCCACCCTCGGCGCCCGCGCGCCCTGTACGTTTCGGCGGGTGAGCGACAACGAGTTGGGCACGTTCCTGCGCACCTGGCGCGAAGCCGTCACCCCGGCCGAGGCGGGTCTGCCCGCAGGCCCCCGACGCCGTACCCCGGGCCTGCGCCGCGCCGAGCTGGCCACGCTCGCGGGCGTCAGCGTCGAGTACCTCACCCGGCTGGAACAGGGCCGTGACCGCAACCCCTCGGCCCAGGTGCTCGGCGCCCTGGCCGACGCTCTGAACCTCTCCCTCGCCGACCGGATGCTGCTGCGCCGCCTGACCAAGGAGGCGGACGGCGGCGACCCGCTGGTCTGTGCGGCGGCCCCGCCGCTCAGCCGCGCGGCGCGCCCCACGGTACGGGCCGTGCTGGACCGCCTGGAGCCGACTCCCGCGCTGGTGGTCAACTGGATCGGCGACATCCTCGCCCACACGGCCGGATACGAGCGCCTGGCCGGGCCGCTGGGTCTGCTCGACGACGAGCGGCCCAACCTGCTCCGGTACCTGTTCACCGACGAGCGGGCACGCAGCGCCTACCCCGACTGGGACCGCGTGGCCGACGACCTCGTCGCCCGGCTCCGGCACGGCGTCCCCCTGCGGGACCCCTACCTCGCCGAGCTGGCCGACGAGCTGGCGGTCACGGCCGGTGCGGACTTCACCGACCGGTTCGCCGACCTGGCCGCGACACCGAGGCGGACGGGGTCCCAGCACATCGAGCACCCGGAGGCCGGTTCCCTGCGGCTGCTGAACGAGACGCTCTCGCTTCCCGACGAGGGACAGCAGCTCGTCATCCACCTGCCCGCGGACGATGCCACGGCCACCGCCCTGGACCGCCTCAACGGCCGCCGCCCCGGAGCACTGCGGGCGGTGGGGGAGACCGGCTGAAGCGCCGGGCACCCGGGGCGTTCCGCCCGTGTCAGCACTCCATTTCGTGGGCGTACGGCGGTTCCGCCCCGGCCCGTGAGCAGGTGATCGCCGCCGCGCGGGCCGCGAAGCCCAGCAGTTCGGTCCATCCGTCCGGGCCCAGTTCGGCAAGGCGCCGTGCACTGAGGGCGTCGCGCACCGCGAGCCCGTGCAGCAGGGCCGCGTTGACCGTGTCGCCCGCGCCGATCGTGTCCACGACCTCGACGCGTTCGCCCGGCACCGTGTACTTGCCGTCGGCGGTGAAGGCGGTCAGCCCGTCGCCGCCCCGGGTGATCACGACCGCCGCCGGGCCGGACGCCAGCCATTCGCGGGGCGAACCCCCGAGCCACTCCGCGTCCTCCTCGGACAGCTTGAGCAGCGACACCGAGGGAAGCCAGCTCTTGAACCGCGCCCGGTAGGCGTCCGCGTCCGGGATCAGCCCGGCCCTGATGTTCGGGTCCAGCGCGGTGAACACGCCCTGCGCGGCCGCCCGGCGCATCATCTCCTCGTACGCGCTCGCGCCCGGCTCCAGCACCAGCGAGCAGGTGCCGAAGGACACCGCCCGGGTGCCCGCCGGCAGCCTGGGGGGTGCCTCGAAGAGCCGGTCCGCCGTCCCGTCGACGTAGAAGGAGTACGCCGCCGAGCCGCCCGCGTCGACCGTGGCGACGGCGAGCGTCGTCGGCTCGGTGCCCCGTTGCACCGCGGACACGTCGACCCCCGTCGTGCTCAGCCGGTCCAGCAGAGCCTGCCCGAAGGCGTCGGACGACACCCGGGAGCAGAAGGCGGCGGGGGAGCCGAGGCGGCCCAGCGCCACGGCCGTGTTGTACGGGCCGCCGCCGAGTGCGGGCCGCAGCGCCGCCAGGGCACCCGTGCCCTGCGGTACCAGGTCGATCAGTGCCTCACCGGCGACGACGATCACGACGGGGTTCCTCCCTCGGACGGGCTGGGACAGCCGCACGACGTGCGGTGGACGAAGGCGCAGGGCAGACGCACGGTCCGGACGGGCCGGTCCGGCTCGGCGAAACGGTCCAGGAGCACGCGGACGGCCCGGGCGCCGATGTCCCTGGCGGGCTGGGCGATCGCGGTGAGCCGGGGCGAGAACAGATCCGCCCAGGCGAAGTCGTCGAAGCAGCACAGGGCGATGTCGTCGGGGACGGACATTCCGCGCGCGCTCAGGGCACGCAGCACCCCGATGGTCATGGCGTTGTTGCCGGTGACCAGGGCGGTCGGCGGCACACCCAGCGACAGCAGGGCCCCGGTCGCCTGCTCGGCACCCGCCGAGTCCGAGTCGCCGTGCACCAGGAGCCGCTCGTCGTAGGCCAGCCCCGCGAAGGCCAGGCCGCTGCGGTAACCGGTGATCCGCTCGCTCGTGGTGCTGAGCCCCGGCCGCCCCGCCACCAGCCCGATCCGCCGGTGACCGAGCCCGGCGAGATGGGCGACCAGGCGGGACGTCGGCTCGGCGTTGTCGGCGCACACCTGGTCGAAGAGCGGACCGCCGTCCTCGCCGGGCGCGTCCACCAGCCGGTCCAGGAACACCGCCGGTACGTCGTGCCGCCCCAGATAGGCGAGCAGCCCGCGCGGCTCGGCGGAGGGCGCGACGATCATGCCGTCGACCCGGCGCTCGTGCAGCAGCCGGACGACCTTGCACTCGTGTTCCGGGTCGTCGTGCGGATCGGCGATCAGCAGGCTGTATCCGGCGTCCAGCGCCGCGGCCTCGACGCCCTGGAGGATCTCCGTGAAGTACGGGTTGCTGATCGCCGACACCGCCAGCCCGATGGACCGGGTGCGGGCCGTCACCAGGGAACGGGCCAGGGTGTTCGTGGTGTAGCCGAGTTCCTCCACGGCGTCCAGCACCGCCTGGCGGGTGTGCGGCAGCACCGGCCGGGTGCCGTTCAGGACGTGCGAGACCGTGGCCACGGAGACACCGGCGCTGCGTGCGACGTCGGTCATGGTCGCCATGAACGTTCCCTCCTGCGCTTCCTCCGCCTCCGGCGGGGAACGTACCGCATTCGGCGACGCACGTAAACGTTTGCGCAATCGTTTACGTCGGTTCGCGACCCGGGCTGTCACGGGACACGTCCGGGCCCGTGCGGCCGGCTACTCCCAGTCCCAGCCGATCCCCAGGAACCCCGCCCGTACCCGGGGCTCGACCAGGTGCACCGACCGGTGCCGGCCGCTCAGCGCCAGGTCATGGCATCCGCTGCGCGGCGCCGCCGCCGAGTGCTGGGCGAAGCGGTGGCACCGCACCGGCAGGGCTGCCGTGTCGAAGCGCACCTGGAGGGCGTACTGGCCGCCGGGGCAGTCGAAGCCGCGCACGTACTCGCGTGACGGACCCGCCGTGCCGTCCTCGACTCCGTAGCGGAACAGGAAGGTGTCGCCGGCCCGCAGCCGGGTGTCGAAGAGCAGCTCGGCCGCGAGAACTCCGGTGTCACGGTGCCAACGGACCCGTCCCGTACGGCAGTTCTCCAGGGCGTGCACCCGCATGCGCTCCGGTGCGGCCCCCCGGTCGCCGTGGTGCACGGCCACGAAACGGTCGATGCCGTCCCGGTGGGCGCGCACGATGTGGTGCGACTCGCGCTCGGCCAGCTCGCGCCGCGCCCCGATCCGGAGCCGCTCGTGGTGGCCGAGGGAGTGCAGGCCTCCGTCCGGCGGGCAGTCCAGCTCCGCCAGCAACTGGTCCAGGACACCGGACGCCTCCACGAGGGAGCGGTAGGAACGGGCGGCGGACCGCAGCCCCGACGGGCTCTCCCCGGACTCGGCGAGCAGCCGGATCAGCGACTCCTCGGGGAGCTCCAGGATCTCCTCCAGCGCGCGCACGGCCCGCAGCGACTCGGGACGCTGCGGACGCCGGGCCCCCTGCTGCCAGTAACTCAGGCTCGTGACGCCGACCTTCACGCCGTGGCGGGACAGATGGTGCTGCACGCGCTGCAGGGGCAGGCCGCGGGCGGCGATCGCGGCCCGCAGGGCGACGTGGAAGGGGCCGCCCCGCAGGGCCGAGTCCAGTTCCGCGGTGGCGACGTCCGCGTGCTGTGGGGCGTGCGGCATGCAGGGGCCTCTTCTCCGAGTCGGCAACGGCTGGTCAGACCGCTTGCGCGGGGCCCTCCACCGGCGCGGGGCAGGTCTTCACATCCGTACGCCGTCGTTCAGGGCCCGAGTTCCCCCGCATTGAAGCGTGTTGACCCGGTCCCGACAACACCTGATGCCGGACGGTGACCCTTGTCCTGCCGGCCGGCTCGGTCCGGACATGCGAACGCCCGGGGCGTGCGCCCCGGGCGTTCGCGGTGGACGTGTGCTGCTAGGAGTGGTCGCTCCCGCCCTGTTCCCGCAGGGCCAGGCGCTTGGCCCGCACGATGTCGGGGTCGCGCGGGTCCAGGGCGTCGGGCAGCGCGAACGGGTCGTCCGCGTACCGGCGGGCACGGACCGTCCGCCGGGTTTTCTCGATCCGCATCCGCTTCATCTGCGCAGCCCTCCGACCCGTGGCCCGCCCGCTCCCCACCGGAAACGGCCGGTCCGCACCGACAACCTGTGCCTGCACCGGCACGGACTCCGCCCGCCGGGCGTCGCCGAGTGCCGTGGGTGAGCCACATTCCCGCTCCCGGAGGGCCGTAACCCCCGCGCGCCCATGCCGTTGGAAACTGCCTGCCGCCGGTCCCCTGATCATGTCCGTCCGCCGCGTCTGACTGTCGGTGCTCGCCAGTAGGGTGTGAGACATGGCCGACCCCTCCAGCTACCGCCCCAAACCGGGTGAGATCCCCGACTCGCCGGGGGTCTACAGGTTCCGTGACGAGCACCGCCGGGTGATCTACGTCGGAAAGGCGAAGAGCCTGCGCCAGCGCCTGGCGAACTACTTCCAGGACCTGGCGGGCCTGCACCCGCGCACCCGCTCCATGGTCACCACGGCCGCGTCCGTGGAGTGGACGGTGGTGTCGACGGAGGTCGAGGCGCTCCAGCTGGAGTACTCGTGGATCAAGGAGTACGACCCCCGGTTCAACGTCAAGTACCGCGATGACAAGAGCTACCCCTACCTCGCGGTGACGATGAACGAGGAGTACCCGCGCGTGCAGGTGATGCGCGGTCACAAGAAGAAGGGTGTCCGCTACTTCGGGCCCTACGCGCACGCGTGGGCGATCCGCGACACCGTCGACCTGCTGCTGCGCGTCTTCCCCGTGCGCACCTGCTCCGCGGGCGTGTTCAAGAACGCAGCCCGCACCGGCCGCCCCTGCCTCCTCGGCTACATCGGCAAGTGCTCAGCGCCTTGCGTGGACCGGGTCTCCGCCGAGGAGCACCGCGAACTGGCCGACGAGTTCTGCGACTTCATGACCGGCCGGACCAACACGTACATCCGCCGGCTGGAGAAGCAGATGGCGGAAGCGGCCGACGAGATGGAGTACGAGCGGGCCGCCCGGCTGCGCGACGACATCGGGGCCCTGAAGAAGGCCATGGAGAAGAACGCGGTCGTGCTCGCCGACGCGACCGACGCCGACCTGATCGCGGTCGCCGAGGACGAGCTGGAGGCGGCCGTCCAGATCTTCCACGTCCGCGGCGGACGCGTCCGCGGCCAGCGCGGCTGGGTCACCGACAAGGTGGAGGAGATCACCACCGGCGCCCTCGTCGAGCACGCCCTGCAGCAGCTGTACGGCGAGGAGACGGGCGACGCCGTCCCCAAGGAGGTCCTCGTCCCCGCTCTGCCCGACCCCCTGGAGCCGGTCCAGGAGTGGCTCACCGGCCGGCGCGGCTCCGGCGTCTCCCTGCGCATCCCGCAGCGCGGCGACAAGAAGGCGCTGATGGAGACCGTGCAGCGCAACGCCCAGCAGGCGCTCGTGCTGCACAAGACCAAGCGCGCCTCCGACCTGACCACGCGCTCACGCGCTCTGGAGGAGATCGCCGACGCCCTCGACCTGGACAGCGCGCCGCTCAGGGTCGAGTGCTACGACATCTCCCACCTCCAGGGAGATGACGTCGTGGCCTCCATGGTCGTCTTCGAGGACGGGCTGGCCCGCAAGAGCGAGTACCGCCGCTTCCAGATCAAGGGCTTCGCCGGGCAGGACGACGTCCGCTCCATGCACGAGGTGATCACCCGCCGCTTCCGGCGCTACCTCGCCGAGAAGGAGAAGACGGGGGAGTGGACGGACGGCGAGAACGCCGGGGCCCCCGAGACCCCCGAGATCGACGGCAAAGGCGAGATCGTCGGGGCCGGCCCCACCGAGGACGACGGCCGCCCGAAGAAATTCGCCTACCCGCCCCAGCTCGTGGTCGTCGACGGCGGCGCCCCGCAGGTCGCGGCCGCCCGCCGTGCCCTGGACGAGCTCGGTATCGACGACATCGCCGTGTGCGGCCTCGCCAAGCGCCTGGAGGAGGTCTGGCTGCCCGGCGACGACGACCCGGTGGTCCTGCCCCGCACCAGCGAGGGCCTGTATCTGCTCCAGCGCGTCCGTGACGAGGCCCACCGGTTCGCGATCACCTACCAGCGCACCAAGCGGTCCAAGCGCTTCCGCTCCAGCCCCCTGGACGACGTCCCCGGCCTCGGGGACACGCGAAAGCAGGCACTTCTGAAGCACTTCGGTTCGTTGAAGAAACTGCGATCCGCCACGATCGACCAGATCTGCGAGGTCCCCGGCATAGGCCGCAAGACGGCCGAGACGATCGCCGTGGCCCTCGCCCGCTCGGCCCCGGCCGCACCCGCCGTCAACACGGCGACCGGAGAGATCATGGAAGAGGAACCGGGCACCATGGGTTCCAGTGGGGAACCCGTGGCAGCGGGCGCCCCGGACGAACGACGGGGGCAGGAGACATGAATGTGAACGAGCACGACGAGCAACACGAGCAAGCCGGAGACGGAGCACAGGTGAGTACGGGCACGCCCAACGACAAGGCCCAGGTCCCGGACGCGGCCATCCCCGAACTGGTGATCATCTCCGGCATGTCCGGAGCGGGGCGCTCCACGGCCGCGAAATGCCTGGAGGACCTCGGCTGGTTCGTCGTCGACAACCTGCCGCCCGCGCTGATCCCCACCATGGTGGAGCTCGGCGCCCGCTCCCAGGGCAACGTGGCGAGGATCGCCGTCGTCGTCGACGTCCGCGGCCGCCGCTTCTTCGACAACCTCCGCGAGTCCCTCGCCGACCTGGAGGCGAAGAACGTCACACGACGGATCGTCTTCCTGGAGTCCTCCGACGAGGCACTGGTCCGCCGCTTCGAGTCGGTGCGCCGCCCGCACCCCCTGCAGGGTGACGGCCGCATCGTCGACGGCATCGCCGCCGAACGCGAGCTGCTGCGCGAGCTGCGCGGCGACGCCGACCTGGTGATCGACACCTCCAGCCTGAACGTGCACGAGCTGCGCGCCAAGATGGACGCCCAGTTCGCGGGCGAGGAAGAGCCGGAGCTGCGGGCCACGGTCATGTCGTTCGGCTACAAGTACGGCCTCCCCGTCGACGCCGACCTCGTCGTCGACTGCCGCTTCCTGCCGAACCCGCACTGGGTCCCGGAGCTGCGCCCGTACACCGGCCTCAACGACGAGGTCTCGGGGTACGTCTTCAACCAGCCCGGTGCCAAGGAGTTCCTGGACCGCTACACGGAGCTCCTCCAGCTCGTCGCCACCGGCTACCGCCGCGAGGGCAAGCGCTACGTGACCATCGCCGTGGGTTGCACGGGCGGCAAGCACCGCTCGGTCGCCATGTCGGAGAAGCTCGCCGCCCGGCTCGCCGCCGAGAGCGTGGAGACGGTGGTCGTACACCGGGACATGGGACGCGAATGACACCACGTACACCGCGGCTGAGCCGGCTGCGCCGAGTGGTGCCCGAGGGCAAGGGCAGCCCCGGCGGCAAGAGCGGCCGGCCCGCCGAGGCCCGGGGCGGCAGACCGCGCCGCCGGGGCACCCAGCCCAAGGTCGTCGCCCTCGGCGGCGGCATGGGCCTGTCCGCCTCGCTCGCCGCGCTGCGCCGGATCACCGGTGATCTCACCGCCGTGGTCACCGTGGCCGACGACGGCGGCTCCAGCGGCCGGCTGCGCGACGAACTGGGCGTGCTGCCGCCCGGGGACCTGCGCAAGGCGCTGGCCGCGCTGTGCGGCGACGACGACTGGGGCCAGACCTGGGCCCGGGTCATCCAGCACCGCTTCCAGTCCCAGGGCGACCTGCACGAGCACGCGGTCGGAAACCTGCTGATCGTCGCCCTGTGGGAGCAGCTCGGCGACCATGTCCAGGCCCTCGACCTGGTCGGACGACTGCTGGGCGCCCAGGGCCGGGTGCTGCCGATGTCCGCCGTCCCGCTGGAGCTCCAGGCTCTGGTCAAGGGCCATGACCCGGAGCGTCCGGAGGAGGTCGACACGGTCCGCGGCCAGGCCACCGTCGCCCTCACCCCCGGCGAGGTGCAGTCCGTGCACCTCGTGCCGAACGACCCGCCGGCCGTGCCCGAGGCGGTCGAGGCCGTCCTGGACGCCGACTGGGTGGTGCTCGGCCCCGGCTCCTGGTTCTCCTCGGTCATTCCGCATCTGCTCGTGCCCGAGCTGCTGGACGCGCTCACGCAGACGAAGGCCCGCCGGGTACTCTCCCTGAACCTCGCGCCGCAACCCGGAGAAACCGAGGGCTTCTCCCCGCAGCGTCATTTGGAGGTTTTGGGACGACACGCCCCTAAACTCGCCCTGGACGTGGTGCTGGCCGACGAGGCCGCCGTGCCCGACCGCGACTCCCTGACCGATGCCGCCAAGCGGTTCGGGGCCGCGGTCGAGCTGGCGCCGGTGGCCAGACCCGACGGGACCCCGAGGCACGACCCGGAGCTGTTGGCCGCCGCGTACGACCGTATTTTTCGGATGCATGGAAGGATCGGCCCATGGCGATGACGGCAGCGGTGAAGGACGAGATCTCCCGGCTCCCCGTCACCCGGACCTGCTGCAGAAAGGCGGAGGTCTCCGCCATCCTGCGGTTCGCCGGCGGCCTCCACCTGGTGAGCGGTCGGATCGTGATCGAGGCGGAGCTGGACACGGCCATGGCGGCCCGCCGTCTCAAGCGGGACATCCTGGAGATCTTCGGCCATGGCTCCGAGCTGATCGTGATGGCTCCGGGCGGGCTGCGAAGAGGCTCGCGCTACGTGGTGCGGGTGGTGGCGGGCGGCGACCAGCTCGCCCGCCAGACCGGCCTCGTCGACGGGCGGGGCCGCCCGATCCGCGGCCTGCCCCCGCAGGTGGTCTCGGGGGCCACCTGCGACGCCGAGGCCGCCTGGCGTGGCGCGTTCCTGGCGCACGGCTCGCTCACCGAGCCGGGCCGCTCGTCCTCCCTGGAGGTGACCTGCCCGGGCCCCGAGGCCGCACTCGCCCTGGTCGGCGCCGCCCGCCGGCTGTCGATCGCCGCCAAGGCCCGCGAGGTGCGCGGCGTGGACCGGGTCGTCGTCCGCGACGGTGACGCGATCGGCGCGCTGCTGACGCGCCTCGGCGCACACGAGTCGGTGCTGGCCTGGGAGGAGCGCCGGATGCGCCGCGAGGTGCGCGCCACGGCGAACCGGCTCGCCAACTTCGACGACGCCAACCTGCGCCGCTCGGCCCGCGCGGCCGTCGCCGCCGGGGCGAGGGTGCAGCGCGCCCTGGAGATCCTCGCCGACGACGTGCCCGAGCACCTCGCCGCCGCCGGGCGGCTGCGCATGGAGCACAAGCAGGCATCCCTGGAGGAGCTGGGCGCGCTCGCCGACCCGCCGCTGACCAAGGACGCCGTCGCCGGCCGGATCCGCCGCCTGCTGGCCATGGCCGACAAGCGCGCGTCCGACCTCGGTATCCCGGGTACGGAGGCCAACCTCAGCGAGGAGCTGGCCGACAACCTGGTGGGCTGATCCCACACCACGTCAAAAAGCCGGTGCCGGCGCCCATTCGGGTGACCGGCACCGGTTTTCGCGTGTCGCTGAGGCACCCTTGACTCGATCATGCTCTGTCATGAGCCTGGCATCTGTTCGCTGCTGTGGCGGACCCACGCTAGGGGGGTTCATGAGACGAAGAGCGAGATCGATCCTCGCTGTCGGCGCGCTCCTGATCGGCGGAGCGAGCTTCGCGCCCATCGCCCAGGCACAACCGGGGAGCTCCAACCCGTCCGACCCGGAGGAAGTCAAGGTCTTCCGGGCCGACGTCGACCAGAAGCAGGTACCCCTGCTGCTGGCGGCCGGTCAGGACGGTCACGAACTGAGCGAGCGGGTGCCCGAGAAGGGCACCGCCACGGTCGAGGTCTATCTGACGGACCAGCAGGCGAAGAAGCTGGAGAAGCAGGGCGTCGACCTCACCGAGCACCAACTCTCCACCCGGGCCGTGGCCCGGGTCGAGGACGCCGCCGAGGGCGTGTTCCGCCCGTACAGCGGCAAGGGCGGCCTGCGGGAGGAACTCCTGCGCACCGCCCAGGAGAACCCGGACCTCACCAAGGTCGTCTCCATCGGCAAGACGATCAAGGGCCAGGACATCCTCGCGCTGAAGCTCACCAAGGGCGCGAAGAAGACGAAGGACGGCTCCAAGCCCTCGGTCCTCTACATGTCCAACCAGCACGCGCGCGAGTGGATCACGCCGGAGATGACCCGGCGTCTGATGCACCATTACCTGGACAACTACAAGAAGGACCGGCGCGTCAAGAAGATCGTCGACTCCACCGAACTGTGGTTCCTGCTTTCGGCCAACCCCGACGGCTACGACTACACCTTCGCGGACCCCGCCAACCGCCAGTGGCGCAAGAACCTTCGGGACGTCAACGGCGACGGTGCCATCACCACCGGCGACGGCGTCGACCTCAACCGCAACTTCGCCTACAGGTGGGGCTACGACGACGAGGGCTCGTCCCCCAACCCCACCAGCCAGACCTACCGCGGCGCGGGCCCGAACTCCGAGCCGGAGACCAAGGCCCTGGACGCCTTCCAGAAGCGGATCGGCTTCACATACGGCATCAACTACCACTCCGCCGCCGAACTTCTCCTCTACGGGGTCGGCTGGCAGGTGGCCACGCACACGCCGGACGACGTCGTGTACGAGGCGCTCGCCGGCACCCCCGAGAACTCCGCGATCCCGGGCTACCACCCGCAGCTCTCCTCCGAGCTGTACACCACCAACGGTGAAGCGGACGGCCACGCGGCCAACGTCAACGGCCTGGCGATGTTCACCCCCGAGATGTCGACCTGCCAGACGGCCTCGGACCTCAACCCGAACGACGAGTGGAAGGCCTCCGACTGCCAGTCGGTCTTCACCTTCCCGGACGACGAGAAGCTGATCCAGCAGGAGTTCGCGAAGAACGTCCCGTTCGCGCTCTCCGTCGCCGAGTCCGCCGGACACCCCGACCGGCCGTCCTCGCCGGTCGGCCTGAGCGCCGCCGACTTCACCCCGGCCGCGTTCACCACGTCGTACTCCCGCGGCGCCGACCAGGAGGTCTCCGTCGTCGTACGGAAGTCGGTGCGCGACAAGGAGCTCAGGTACCGCGTCAACGGCGGCCGCACCTGGGACATGGCGCTCAAGCCCTGGAAGGGCGGCGAGACCTACGGCGGTGAGGACAACCTCTACTTCGACGAGTACCGGGCGAAGGTCAAGGACGGCGAGCCGGGCGACAAGGTCGAGGTGTGGTTCACCGGCGAGGCGAAGAACGGCAAGAAGCTCTCCAGTGAGCGCTTCACCTACACCGTCGCCGAGCGGCCCCGGGCGAACACCCTCGTCGTCGCCGAGGAGGGCGTCGCCGCCACCCAGGCGCAGACGTACGTGGACGCGCTCAAGGCGAGCGGCCGCAAGGCGGTCGTCTGGGACGTGGCCGAGCAGGGGGCACCGGACGCTCTGGGCGTGCTGAGCCACTTCGACACCGTCGTCCACTACACGGGCGCGAGCGTCCCGGGCAACGCCACCCAGCTCCGACTGCGGGCCTACCTCAACGAGGGCGGCCGGCTGATCGAGGCCGGCGAGCAGGCAGGCGGCAACGTCGACCTCGGCGGCGGCGCGCTGTCGAACGACTTCAGCCAGTACTACCTGGGCGCCTACACCCGCACCGCCACCCCCGGAGCCACCGGCTTCACCGGCTCCGGCGACCTGAGCGGCGTCACCAGCCCGCTGGGCGCCGCCCCCGGCAACCCGCTGGACAAGGCCGGGACCTACAGCGTCACCTCCGACGAGCTGCGCACCGACACGTTCCCGCAGTTCGCGAGCAAGGGCGCCGGGCGGTTCGCCGGCACGGCCAGCCCGTACGGCCCGTACGCGGGCTCCTCGATGGCCGCCGCCGTCCACACCGACGACGCCTACAAGCGCCTCACCCGCACCGTGGACCTCACCGGTGTCACCGGGGGCGACAAGCCCACCCTGCGTACCCAGCTGCTGTGGGACACCGAGCCCGGCTACGACCACGCCGTCGTCGAGGCCCGCACCGCGGGCGCCGACGACTGGACGACCCTTCCCGAGGCGGGCGGCGCCACCAGGACCGCCGTGCCGACCGAGTGCGAGGGCGGGTTCTACGTCAACGAGCACCCCTGGCTGAAGCACTACCTGACCGTGGCGGCCGACGGCTGCACCGCGACCGGCACCACCGGCACGTGGAACAGCCTCACCGGCGCCTCCAACGGCTGGCAGCAGGTGAACTTCGACCTGAGCCCCTACGCCGGCAAGACGGTCGAGCTCTCCATCAGCTACATCACCGACCCGGGCAGCGGCGGGCGAGGCGTCCTCGCCGACGACGCCTCGCTCGTCGTCGGCGGGACGGCGACGGAGACCGAGGGCTTCGAGACCTCGCTCGGTGCCTGGAAGGTGGCCGGACCGCCCGCGGGCAGCCCGGCCGTCCTCAAGGACTGGGCCCGCACCGGCGCCCTGTTCCAGACGTACGGCGCGGTCACCACGGACGACACCGTGCTGCTGGGCTTCGGCCTGGAGCATGTCACCGCCGCGGCCGAGCGGGCGGCGCTGATGAGGAAGGCACTCGCTTCCCTCGACGGGTGAGTTCCCTGGTCAACAGGGAACCCGTGCGGTAGCGAAATCGAGTGATCTTGCTCGCGGCGGTGGGCGGTCCGTACCCCTACTGGCGGGTACGGACCGCCCTGCCGTGTATGAGGCATCTGGATGTCACCACCGGCCCTCCAGGGAGGTAGGGTCGTAGGCGGTCGGGGACATCCCAAACAGAGCTCGCCGGCACTTCATGGCCGGCGTACCAACGAGGAGATCGGTTCGTGACGATCCGCGTAGGCATCAACGGCTTCGGCCGCATCGGGCGTAACTACTTCCGCGCGCTCCTGGAGCAGGGTGCAGACATCGAGATCGTGGCTGTCAACGACCTGGGTGACACCGCGACCACCGCTCACCTGCTGAAGTACGACACGATCCTGGGCCGCCTCAAGCAGGAGGTCACCCACACCGCCGACACGATCACGGTCGACGGCAAGACCATCAAGGTCCTGGCCGAGCGCAACCCCGCCGACATCCCGTGGGGCGAGCTGGGCGTCGACATCGTCATCGAGTCGACCGGCATCTTCACCAAGAAGGCCGACGCCGAGAAGCACATCGCCGGTGGCGCGAAGAAGGTCCTCATCTCGGCTCCGGCCAAGGACGAGGACGTCACCATCGTGATGGGCGTCAACCAGGACAAGTACGACCCGGCGAACCACCACGTCATCTCCAACGCCTCCTGCACCACCAACTGTGTGGCGCCGATGGCGAAGGTCCTCGACGAGAACTTCGGCATCGTCAAGGGCCTGATGACGACGGTGCACGCGTACACCAACGACCAGCGCATCCTGGACTTCCCGCACAAGGACCTGCGTCGCGCGCGTGCCGCCGCCGAGAACATCATCCCGACCACCACGGGTGCCGCCAAGGCCACCGCGCTGGTCCTGCCGCAGCTCAAGGGCAAGCTGGACGGCATCGCGATGCGCGTCCCGGTCCCGACCGGCTCGGTCACCGACCTGGTCCTGGAGCTCGGGCGCGAGGTCACCAAGGAAGAGGTCAACGCCGCCTTCCAGAAGGCCGCGGAGGGTGAGCTCAAGGGCATCCTCGAGTACACCGAGGACCCGATCGTCTCCTCCGACATCGTGAACGCTCCGGCGTCCTGCACCTTCGACTCCTCCCTGACCATGGTCCAGGAGGGCAAGAGCGTGAAGGTCATCGGCTGGTACGACAACGAGTGGGGCTACTCCAACCGTCTCGTCGACCTCACGGTCTTCGTCGGTAACCAGCTCTGATCGAATAGTCAGGCACCACGGTGTGAGAGCAGGGCTCGGGCAGCGCGCGGTAGCGCTGCCCGAGCCCTGACTCACGTACAGATCAGAGCTGTTCGATCACGAGCGCTTACGAGCGATCACGAGCTCTTTCAGGAGTCCCCTTCATGAAGACGATCGACGAACTCCTCTCCGAGGGAGTGGCGGGCAAGCGGGTCTTCGTCCGCGCCGACCTGAACGTGCCGCTGGACGGCACGCGCATCACCGACGACGGCCGTATCCGCGCCGTGCTGCCCACGGTCAAGGCCCTCGCCGACGCGGGCGCCCGGGTCGTCGTCGCCTCCCACCTGGGCCGCCCCAAGGGCACCCCGGACCCCGCCTTCTCCCTCGCCCCGGCCGCCGCGCGCCTCGGTGAGCTCCTCGGGTCGGACGTGGCCTTCGCGACCGACACGGTCGGCGAGTCCGCCCGGGCCACCGTCGCCGGCCTCGCCGACGGCCAGGTCGCCCTCGTCGAGAACCTGCGCTTCAACGCCGGTGAGACGAGCAAGGACGACGCCGAGCGCGGCGCCTTCGCCGACCAGCTCGCCGCCCTCGCGGACCTCTACGTCGGTGACGGCTTCGGCGCGGTGCACCGTAAGCACGCCTCGGTCTTCGACCTTCCGGCCCGCCTGCCGCACTACGCCGGTTACCTCATCGCCACCGAGGTCGGCGTCCTGAAGAAGCTCACCGACGACGTCAAGCGGCCCTATGCCGTCGTCCTGGGCGGCGCCAAGGTGTCCGACAAGCTCGCCGTCATCGACCAGCTGCTCGGCAAGGCCGACCGCCTGCTCATCGGCGGTGGCATGGTCTTCACCTTCCTCAAGGCCAAGGGCCACGAGATCGGCTCGTCCCTGGTCCAGGAGGACCAGCTCCCGGTCGTCCAGGAGTACATCGAGCGCGCCGAGAAGAGCGGCGTCGAGCTGGTCCTGCCCGTGGACGTCGTGGTCGCGCCGGAGTTCCCGGACCTCAAGACCAAGGCCCCGGCCAAGCCCAGCACGGTCGCCGCGGACGCCATGCCGGCCGGTCAGATGGGCCTGGACATCGGCCCCGAGTCCCGCAAGCTCTACGCCTCGAAGATCGCCGACGCCGCCACCGTCTTCTGGAACGGCCCCATGGGCGTCTTCGAGCACCCCGATTTCGCCGAGGGCACCAAGGCCGTCGCCCAGGCTCTCCTCGACTCGAAGGCCTTCACGGTGGTCGGCGGTGGCGACTCCGCCGCCGCGGTCCGCATCCTGGGCTTCGACGAGAACGCATTCGGCCACATCTCGACCGGTGGTGGCGCCTCCCTCGAATACCTCGAGGGCAAGACGCTCCCCGGCCTCGCCGCACTGGAGGACTGACCCCATATGAGCACGCGCACGCCGCTGATGGCGGGCAACTGGAAGATGAACCTCAACCACCTCGAGGCCATCGCACACGTCCAGAAGCTCGCCTTCGCCCTGGCCGACAAGGACTACGAGGCCGTCGAGGTCGCCGTCCTGCCGCCCTTCACCGACCTGCGCTCCGTGCAGACCCTGGTCGACGGCGACAAGCTCAAGATCAAGTACGGTGCCCAGGACATCTCGGCGCACGACAGCGGTGCCTTCACCGGCGAGATCTCCGGACCCATGCTGGCCAAGCTGAAGTGCACGTACGTGGCCATCGGCCACAGCGAGCGCCGCCAGTACCACGCCGAGACCGACGAGCTGGTGAACGCCAAGGTCAAGGCCGCGTACAAGCACGGCCTGACCCCGATCCTGTGCGTCGGCGAGGAGCTGGAGGTCCGCGAGGCGGGCAACCACGTCTCCCACACCCTCGCCCAGGTCGAGGGCGGTCTGAAGGACCTCCCCGCCGAGCAGGCCGAGACCGTCGTGATCGCCTACGAGCCCGTGTGGGCCATCGGTACCGGCAAGGTCTGCGGCGCCGAGGACGCCCAGGAGGTCTGCGCGGCGATCCGCGGCAAGATCGCCGAGCTGTACTCGCAGGACCTGGCCGACAAGGTCCGCATCCAGTACGGCGGCTCGGTCAAGGCCGGCAACGTCGCGGAGATCATGGCCCAGGCCGACATCGACGGCGCCCTGGTCGGCGGCGCCTCGCTGGACGCCGACGAGTTCGTCAAGATCGTGCGCTTCCGCGACCAGTGAGTATGCGGTAGCGGCGATCCGTCGTACCCTTGCGGGGTCCAGCACCGTGCTGGGCCCCGCGTCGTCCATCCGAATCCGAGGAAGTTGGTCCAGCCGTGGTTTTGGGGTTCTCGATCGCCCTGATCGTCTTCAGCCTGCTGCTGATGCTGCTGGTGCTGATGCACAAGGGGAAGGGCGGCGGCCTCTCCGACATGTTCGGTGGCGGCATGCAGTCCTCCGTCGGCGGCTCCTCGGTCGCCGAGCGCAACCTCGACCGGATCACCGTCGTGATCGGTCTGCTGTGGTTCGCGTGCATCGTCGTGCTCGGCATCCTGATGAAGGTGAACAACTGACCGAGCCGCAATCCGCACGGACTCGTACGTAGGGCCCCATGTTCGGTACGCGCAGCTGAGCGCGGCCTATCATGGGGCTTGCGTCTAGGTGTGAGGGTTGTAACTCCAATCACTGGACGCGCGTTGGGCCTTACGTAGACTGAGGCGCTCGCGGCGAAGCGGAACGCCGACTCGCTTCGCGGCACCATCACGCAGGGAGTTACGACCGTGGCAAGTGGCAACGCGATCCGGGGAAGCCGGGTCGGGGCGGGGCCGATGGGCGAGGCCGAGCGCGGCGAGTCCGCGCCGCGGCTGCGCATCTCCTTCTGGTGCTCCAACGGACACGAGACCCAGCCGAGCTTCGCCAGCGACGCGCAGGTGCCGGACACCTGGGACTGTCCCCGCTGCGGCTTCCCGGCGGGCCAGGACCGGGACAACCCGCCGGACCCGCCGCGTACCGAGCCCTACAAGACCCACCTGGCGTATGTGCGGGAGCGGCGCAGCGACGCGGACGGCGAGGCGATCCTCGCCGAGGCGCTCGCCAAACTGCGGGGCGAGATCTAGAAGTCGAGACCGGCCGGGCACCAGCGGGTGCCCGGCCGGAACTGCCTCGGCGGGGCCCCTACTGCCCCGGCACAGCTCGGTGCCCGGCCGACCCTGCCTCGGCACCAGCAGATACCCGGCAGACACCGCCTCCTCGCCGCCACCGCCGGCCGATTGTCAGTGGCGCCCTCTACGGTTTGTGCATCGGACGAACCATGAGGGGGAGCGGTGGCGACGGTCGAGGTGGGGAGCGTGCGCGCGCCCGCGTGGCGAGGTGGCTTCGGGCGGTTGTGGGGTGCCGCTGTGCTGTCCAGCTTCGGCGACGCGCTGCGCACGGCCGCACTGCCCCTGCTGGCCGTCACCCTGACCGACGATCCGCTGCTCATCGCGTCCGTCACGGCGTGCGGCTATCTGCCCTGGATCGTCTTCGGCCTGCTCGGCGGGGCCGTCGCCGACCGCGTGGACCAGCGGCGGGCCATGTGGATGGTCGACGCGTTACGCGGGCTGCTGGTCGCCGCCTTCGCGGTCGCCGTCGCACTCGGCCACGCCTCGATCGGCCTGCTCATCGCGCTGGCCGTCGCGCTCACCACCCTGCAGACCCTCTTCGACAACGCCGCCACGGCGCTGCTGCCCACCCTGGTCGACCGAGGCGCGCTCGGCGGCGCCAACGCCCGGCTGATGACCGGTCAGCGCATCGCCGGCGGACTGCTCGGCGGCCCCGTCGTGCCCCTGCTGCTGGCAGCCGGGACGGCCGTACCGTTCGCGGCCGACGCCGTGACCTTCCTCGTGGCCGCCGCACTGATCGCCTCCCTGCCGGCGGCCGAGCCCGACCGCGAGCCGAGACCCGCCGGCAGCACACTGCGGCGGGAGATCGCCGAGGGTCTGCGCACCCTGTGGCGCGATCGCGCGCTGCGCGCCCTGTGCACCGCCACGGCCCTGTGCAACATCGGCATGGGCACCCAGCTCGCCATGCTGGTAGTCCTCGTCACCGACTGGCTCCGGGCGGGCCCCGCGGGATACGCGGCGGCGGGCACCGCCTTCACCCTGGGCAGTCTGGCCGGGGGAGTGGTGAACAGCCGGCTGGTGGCGCGGCTCGGCCGGCTGCGGTCGGTGCTGCTCGCCGGCTCGGTGCAGACCGCGCTCCTCGTCGTCATGGGCACCGTGCGCAGCCTGGCCGTACTGGTGGGCGCGCTGGCCCTGTTCGGGCTCCTGGGCATGGTGTGGAACGTCAACACGACGACGCTCATGCAGGAGCGCAGCCCCGCCGGGCTCCTGGGCCGGGTCAGCTCGGCCTTCCGGACCCTGGCCTTCGCCGGAGTCCCCGTCGGCGCCCTGCTGGGCGGAGCCGTCGCCGCCGCCTGGGGGCCCAGCACCCCGCCCCTGCTCACGGCCGCCTTCTTCGTCCTCGCCGTCATCGCGCTGATACCCGTGCGCACGGTGAACGTATCTGTTGTCGAGCCGGAGGACGGCGCCACGCCAGCCGACGTCACACGCTGATCAACTAGGTTGGGACCGGCAGCGGGGCAAGGTACGCAGGCAGGACAGGAAAGAAGGCTGAAGTCCGAGATGAACGCAGACGGCCGTACCAGACTCAACCAGATGCCTGAGTGGACGGCACTGGCCAAGCACCGTGAGGAGCTCGGCGACGTCCGGTTGCGCGAGCTGTTCGCCGCCGACGCCGGCCGCGGCACCGGGTACACCCTCCGGGTCGGCGACCTGTACGTCGACTACTCCAAGCACCTCGTCACCGACGACACCCTGCGACTGCTGCGCGAACTGGCCGTCGCCACCGACGTGTTCGGGCTGCGCGACGCCATGTTCCGCGGCGAGAAGATCAACACCACCGAGGACCGGGCCGTGCTGCACACCGCGCTGCGCGCCCCGCGGGACGCCGTGATCGAGGTCGACGGTGAGAACGTGGTGCCCGCTGTGCACGCGGTGCTCGACAAGATGGCGGACTTCGCCGAACGGGTGCGGTCGGGCGAGTGGACCGGCCACACCGGCAAGCGGATCCGCAACGTCGTCAACATCGGCATCGGCGGCTCCGACCTCGGCCCCGCCATGGCGTACGAGGTGCTGCGCGCCTTCACCGACCGCTCCCTGACGGTGCGTTTCGTGTCCAACGTGGACGGCGCCGACCTGCACGAGGCGGTCCGGGACCTGGACCCGGCGGAGACCCTGTTCGTCATCGCCTCCAAGACCTTCACCACCATCGAGACGGTCACCAACGCCACGTCCGCGCGCTCCTGGCTGCTGGACGCGCTCGCTGACGACGCCGCCGTCGCCAAGCACTTCGTGGCACTGTCGACGAACGCCGAGAAGGTCGCCGAGTTCGGCATCGACACGGCCAACATGTTCGAGTTCTGGGACTGGGTCGGCGGCCGCTACTCCTACGACTCGGCGATCGGCCTGGCCCTCATGATCGCCATCGGCCCGGACCGCTTCCGGGAGATGCTCGACGGGTTCCGCATCGTCGACGAGCACTTCCGGACGGCGCCCGCCGAGTCCAACGTGCCGCTGCTGCTGGGCCTGCTGGGCATCTGGTACGGCAACTTCCACGACGCCCAGTCGCACGCGGTGCTGCCCTACAGCCACTACCTGTCCAGATTCACCGCCTACCTCCAGCAGCTCGACATGGAGTCCAACGGCAAGTACGTCGGCCGCGACGGGCGCAAGGTCGAGTGGCAGACGGGCCCGGTCGTCTGGGGCACACCCGGCACCAACGGGCAGCACGCCTACTACCAGCTCATCCACCAGGGCACGAAGCTGATCCCCGCGGACTTCATCGGCTTCGCCCGGCCGGTAGCCGAGCTGAGCGAGCAGCTGAAGGCACAGCACGACCTGCTGATGGCCAACTTCTTCGCCCAGACGCAGGCGCTCGCCTTCGGCAAGACCCCCGAGGAGGTGCGGGCCGAGGGAGTGCCGGAGGAACTGGTGCCGCACAAGACGTTCCGGGGCGACCACCCGACGACCACGATCCTCGCGCCCGAGCTGACGCCGTCCGTGCTCGGCCAGTTGGTCGCCCTCTACGAGCACAAGGTGTTCGTGCAGGGCGCCGTCTGGAACATCGACTCCTTCGACCAGTGGGGCGTGGAGCTGGGCAAGGTCCTCGCCAAGCGCGTCGAGCCCGCGCTGACCGGGGACGCCGACGTCGAGGGCCTGGACGCCTCCACACAGGCGCTGGTCGCCACGTACCGGGAGCTGCGCGGCCGGCGGTGAGGATGGCCGGGAGGGGGAGGCGGGCGGCAGCGCGCCGGACGGGAAGTCGAGCGGCGGCGCGCCGCCCGCCTCCCGTAGACTCCCGGACGATCATCACGGCGAGTGCTCGGGGGAGCGCGAAGTGGCACGCACACGCGGCAGTTGGACCGGCGGCACCCTGACGGCGGGGTCCGTCCTGAAACCCCAGGACGTGGCCCGGGCGGTGTTCCACCCCGCCTGGATCCCGCAGCCGCTCGACCCGTCCGTGGAGCGTCTGAAGAGGTTCCGTGTCATCGCCGGGGCGGTCGCCTCGCTCGGTGTCTACACCTTCGTCGAGGGCGGCTTCGACCTCACGGAGCTGCTGGAGAACGCGATGACGGCCTCGGTCGTCCTGCTCTTCCTCACCCCGCTCACCGTCGGGGCGATGCTGTGGGTTTGGCGGCGCGGCGGCACCGTACGGCAGTTGCGGACGCCGCTGCTCAGGTCCCTCGCGCTGCTCGTGCTGTTCGTCGGCTGTGTGGCCGCCGTGCTGCTGCTGGTGCGGACGGTGAACGCGTCCGCGAGCATCGCCGCGATCATCGGGTTCGGCATGACGATGCTGTGGCTGCTCGCCTTCACGGCCTCCGGAGCCGTGCGGGTCTCGGGCAACTTCTTCGGTACGGCCGCGGTCCACCGCTGCCTGCCGCCGCTGCTCGCCATGGTGACCAGCTGGCTGGTGGCCGTCCCGGACCTCGTGACCGGTGATCTGCACGGGCTCAGCCTCACCCTGGGCATCGTCTTCATCCTGGGCGCGCCGCTGACGGTCACCGCCATCGCGCTGCTGGAGATGCGGCGGCTCAAGCGGAGGTACGGAATCCGGCTGAACACCCATCCGGCGACACACCCTCCCGTGCCCGGGCCGGTCCCGCCGATGCCCCCGGCGGGCTCGCCCCACGTGCCGCCGCAGGGGAACCCGTACGGGCACCCCTACGCGCCGAACGGGCAGCACCCGTACGCCCCGCACCCCCAGGCCCCGTACGCCCCGCACCCCCAGCCCCCGTACCACCCACAGCACCCGTACCGGGGCTGACCCCCCGCGGGGGCGGTACCGGCGTCAGGCCACCGCGCTCAGCGTGTCCGCGAGGCGCCGCCGGGCAGCCCGGGCCGCGGGGAGGGCGGCCAGCGCGGCGGCGCAGAGCACCGCCGCCGCCCCGAGCAGCACCATCAGGATCGCCGAGGGCCCCTGGGCGATCCCGGAGCCGATGCCGCTGGACCGGCCCTGGACGTCGATCAGCCACCGGGCGAGGGGCAGGCCGAGGGCGATGGCGGCGAGGACGGCCGCCAGGGCCGTGAGACCGGTGGCCATGACCGTGATCGCCGTGATCTGCCGGGGCGACAGACCGATGGCCTTCAGGGCCAGCAGATCCCGTTCACTCTCCCGGACGGTGCCGCCGATCGCGGTGAGCAGTTCGATGAGCCCGATGAGGGCGAGCACGGCGATCAGCCAGGCGACGACCGCGCGCAGCGGGGACAAGCCGTCGGCCGGATTGGCCACCGGGTGCACGTCCAGGTGGCCGCGCCCCGCTGCGGCGAGCCGGTCGGCGACCTCCCGCGGGTCGGCGCCGGGGTCCAGGCGCAGCTCGTAGAGGGTCGGGCGGAGCCCCGGGTTGTTCTCGCGGAGGGTGTCGAGGGACGTGGAGATGACCCGGCCGGCGTTCTCCGGCTCGATGCTGCGGCCCACGATGTGCAGGATCTGCGGCTGGTCGCCGACGGTCATCCGGACCCAGTCGCCCACGCGCACGTCCAGCAGGTCGAGCAGCCCCTGTCCGGCCACGGCCTCGTCGGTGCCGCGGGCCGGACGGCCCTCGGCGAGGGTGTAGGGGTAGGGATCCTGCCGGGTGCCGAGGCCGCGCAGGGCGATGGTCGCGGTCTGGCTCGGGCCCAGGGCGGCCGTCTCGACGCCCGGGTAGGCGGCGGCCACCTGCGGGTCGCTCTCCAGGAGGGAGCGGGCCTGCTGTTCGCCCATCCCGGCGTCGGCGCGGACGCTGAGCGTGGTGGGCAGGCCGATCCGTTCGGGCTCGCTGTGGAAGCGGTCGAGGGTGGTCCAGGCGCTCACCGCCACGACGATCAGCAGCAGGGGAAGCGTGAGCCGGGCGACGGTGGCCAGGGACCGGGGGCGGCGCGTGAACGCCCTGTGCCACCCCAGCACCAGCGCGGGCGGAACCCGCACGCCGAGGGCCCGGCGTGCCACGCCGGACAGCCGTCCGCCCGGGGTCGCGGCGGATCTCGGCACCGGTACCGGCGGCACGCGCCCGGCCCGCCAGGCGGCCAGCCCGGTGGTCGCGCCGATGAACAGCACCGCGCCCACCGGCACCACGAGCAGCGCCGCCGTGTGGCCGGGCAGCCCCTGCCACACGCCGACCGCGTCCCCGAGCCGCCCGGGGATCCGGCTGCCCAGGGCCTCGGCCAGCGCGGCGGCGGCCAGGGCACCCAGCAGGGCGTAGGCGAGGTGCTGGAGCAGGAAGATGCGGACCACCTGGCCGGGGGTGAAGCCGATGGCCTTCAGGACGGAGAGGTCGCGCAGGTGCCCGCGGATGCGGGTGCCGATCGCCCCGTGCACGGCGAGTCCGGCCGCGACCAGCGCACCCAGCCCGAACAGGCCCAGCACCTGACCGAGCAGCCTGTTGTCGCCCTGCGCCTCGGCCCGCGCCTGCTGCCAGGTGGAGACCTCCCCGATCGTCCCGGACCCCAGTACCGTCACGGCGCGCTGGACGATGTAGGAGGTGTCACCCGGGTCCGTCAGCCGCAGCCCGATCACCTGGCCGCCGGGGTCCGGCACGGCCGACGGCAGTGCCCACACCAGGCCCGGCTGCTCACCGGGCCGGTAGCGCGGTTCGGCGCTGTCGGCGAGGCCCACGACGGTCAGCTCGCGGGCGGTGCCGGGCACGTCGAGGGTGTCGCCGGGCCCGGCCAGCAGGGCACGGGCGAGGCGGCTCTCCAGGACCACGCCGCTGGGATGCGACGGGTCCAGCCAGTGCCCGGAGACCAGCGGCGGGCGGCCGTCGGAGGACCGTTCCGGCATACCCCGCAGTTCGACGGCGGCACGGCTGCCGCGCGTGGAGACGGTGGTGGCGGCGCTGGGATAGGGGCCGACGACGGATTCCACGCCGTCCAGACCGGCCAGCTTCCCGGTGTCGGCCGCCGTGTCGGTGTGCAGCCACACATGCGCGCCGTGCGACTGCGTGAAGACGCGCTGCCAGGGGTTGGTCGCGTAGCCGAACAGGGCCGTGGCCAGCAGCAGGGAGGCGACGATGCCCGCGGTGGCGAGGACGAGGAACAGCGCCTCGCCGCGGTGCGTGCGCAGATCGGAGTGGGCCCAGCGCAGGGTGGCTCGCATACGGGTCAGCCCTTCCGGGGATCGTCGTGCACCCGCATGTCAGTCCTTCAGCTCCAGCACACCCGATATACCGGAGCGGCGCGGCGGGGTGGTGCCGCCGTCGAGTGCCGCGTCGTCGGCGATCCTGCCGTCGAAGAAGCTGATGACCCGGTCCGCGGCGCTCGCCAGCCGGGCGTCATGAGTGACCAGCACGATCGTTTGGCCGCGCTGGTGGAAGCGGGACAGCAGCCGCATCACCTCGCGGGTGCCCTTGCTGTCGAGGCTGCCCGCGGGCTCGTCGGCCAGCAGTAGCGGCGGGTGGTTCACCAGGGCCCGGGCCAGGGCGACGCGCTGCTGCTCACCGCCGGACAGCTCGCCCGGCATGCTGCGCTCCTTGCCCGTCAGGCCCAGCTCGGCCAGCAACGCCTCGCGCTCGGTGCGCGCCTGCTTCGGCGGGGTCCCGGCGAGCAGGGCGGGCAGCTCCACGTTGTCGGCGACGGACAGGTTCGAGACGAGGTTGAAGAACTGGAAGACGATGCCGATGCGCTTCCTGCGCTCCACCGCCCAGCGGGCCTCGCCGTAGGTGTCGGTGGACTCGCCGTCGAGCCAGATGCGGCCCGCGTCCGGCCGCTGGAGTCCGCCGAGCAGATGCAGCAGCGTCGACTTGCCTGCACCGGACGGGCCGGTGATCGCCACGAACTCGCCCTGCCGTACGCACAGGTCGACCCCGCGCACGGCGTGGGCCGGGGCGCCCTCACCGTGGTGGGTCTTCACCAGCCCCTCGGCGCGCAGCACAGGAGCGGGACGGTCGTCGCTCACTCCAGCTCCTCCAGCTCTTCCTGGCACCGCTCCAGCCAGTCGAGGTCGGCCTGCAGGTGCAGCATCGCGCCCTCGATCAGCAGCTGGGCGATGCGGTTGTCGCGGTCTTCGGCGGCGGCCAGCTTCGACAGCTGCCGCATGGTGTTCAGGTATTGGCGCCGCTGCTGGTTGATCAGGGTGATCTGCTCGGCGAGGCCGGTCTGCGGAGCGAGCGCCAGCTTCATGAAGAAGTCGTCCCGCACCCGTGGCTCGTCCTCGGGCTCCTCGAACCAGGCGCGCAGCGCCTCCCGCCCGGCGTCGGTGAGGTGGTAGACCTTTTTATTGGGCCGGCTGGACTGCGCCACGTCCTCGCCCTCGATCAGTCCCGACTTCTCGAGGCGGCCGAGGGTCACATAGATCTGGCCGACATTCGGCTGAGGGTACGCGGAGCCCAGCAGTTGCTCAAGGTCCTGCTTGAGCTCGTAGCCGTGGGCGGGTCCGCGGGCGAGGAGTGCCAGGAGGTGCAGGCGCACGCGTGCAGTCCTCCTGTCCGGTCCAATGTGCTCCAGGCCCTAGTATCGCCCATACCTAACAGGTATACATGGCCTCTGATTCCGGGCAAGGGTGCCCAGCGCCGGTGTACAGGGAGGAACCTATGCGGTGGATCCATGCCGCGGGTAGGGGCCTCCTCGTTCTCGTCGTGGTCCTGACCGGCTACGTCGCCGCCGGAGCACAGGCGGGCGAACCCTCAGGGGGCGGCCGCGGGCCGCTCACCCTGGCCACCGCGGGGGATCTCACCGGCTATCTCGGCCCTCTGCTGGAGGGCTGGAACCGTACCCACCCCGGCGAGAAGGTGACCCTCGTCGAGCTGCCGGACTCGGCCGACGAGACCCAGGCCCAGATGATCACCGACCTGCGCGACGGTGACCGCAGCCGGTTCGACGTGCTCAACATCGACGTCAACTGGACCCCCGAGTTCGCCGCGGCGGGCTGGATCAGGCCATTGCCCCGGGACCGCTTCCCCCTGAAGACCTTCCTCCAGCCGGTCGTGGACACGGCGACCTACGACGGGCAGCTCTACGCCGTCCCGTACGTCACCAACGCCGGCCTCCTCCTCTACCGCAAGGACGTCCTCGCGAAGGAGGGCGTCCCGCCGCCACGCACCTGGGCGGAGCTGGAGCGGTACGCGAAGACCATCGCCCCGGAGTACGGCCTCGACGGCTACGCCGGTCAGTTCCTGCCCTACGAGGGCCTCACCGTGAACGCGGCCGAGGCCGTCTACTCGGCGGGGGGCTCGATCCTCGGAGACGAGGGCGAGCGGGTCACCGTCGACTCGGCGGCGGCCCGCGAGGGCATCGGGTTCCTGGCGCGCGGGGTGCGCGAGGGCTGGATCCCGAAGGAAGCGCTGACGTACAAGGAGGAGGAGTCCAAGCAGGCCTTCCAGGACGGCCGGCTGCTCTTCCTGCGGAACTGGCCGTATGCCTACGTCGGTGCCTCCTCCCCCGGTTCGAAGGTCGCCGGGAAGGTCGGTGCCGTACCCCTGCCCGGACCCGGCGGGCCGGGGACCAGCGTCCTGGGCGGCTCCAATCTCGCCGTCAGCGCGCAGGCGCGCCACCCCGACTCGGCGGCGCGCCTGATCGCGTACCTCACCAGTGAAGGCGTCCAGCGGCAGGTCCTCACGCGCGGCGCGCTGCCGCCCGTGCGCGCGGATCTCTACCGGGATCCCGCGCTCGTCCGCAGGTTCCCCTACCTGCCGACCCTGCGGACGAGCGTGCTCGCGGCCGAGCCGCGCCCCAAGAGCCCTCGTTACGGCCAGGTGAGCCTGGTGGTGCAGGCCGTCGTGCACGACGCGATGGCGGGACACCAGACGCCCGCCGCGGCGGTGCGACGGCTGGCGCGCGAGCTCGCCGTCATCTCGCGCGGCTAGCGCTTTCTGCGAACCCGCCCTACTTACTTGTTAGGTAACGCGGGCATCTCATCTCGCTGATTCTCGCCCTGGTATGCCCGTATTTGGGCACCTCGGCCATTCGATACCTGCTGCCTTTTCATTGACACCCTCTCGACACGCCTACTTAACATGCATGCATAACCGCTGCCCTCCTCAGAGACAGGTCGATGGGTTGAACAGGCACCACTGGTGGCGTGACGCAGTGATCTATCAGGTGTACGTCCGCAGCTTCCTCGACAGCACCGGCGACGGCATCGGCGACCTCGCCGGCGTCCGGGCCGGACTGCCGTACCTCAAGAAGCTCGGCGTCGACGGGATCTGGCTGAGCCCCTTCTATCCCTCGCCGCAGCACGACCACGGCTACGACGTGGCCGACTACTGCGACGTCGACCCGCTCTTCGGCGACCTCGACGAGTTCGACCGGCTGGTGGGGGCCGCGCGGCGGCTGGGCGTCAAGGTGCTGCTCGACATCGTCCCGAACCACTGCTCCAGCGAGCACCCCTGGTTCCGCGAGGCGCTCGCCGCCCCCGCCGGCAGCCCGGCCCGGGCCCGTTTCCACTTCGCCGACGGCCGCGGCCCCGACGGCGCCGAGCCGCCCAACAACTGGCACGCCATGTTCGGCGGCCCGGCCTGGAGCCGGGTGACCGAGCCGGACGGGACGCCCGGCCAGTGGTACCTGCACATGTTCACGCCCGAGCAGCCCGACTGGAACTGGCGCGACCCGCAGGTCGCCGCCGAGTTCGACCGGGTGCTGCGTTTCTGGCTCGACCGGGGTGTCGACGGCTTCCGCATCGACGTCGCCGCCGGCCTCTACAAGCACCCCGAGCTGCCCGACTCCGACGACCCGGAGGCCGACGCCCGCACCCGCGACTCGGTCAACCCGCTCGCCTGGAACCAGCCCGAGGTGCACGAGGTGTGGCGCCGCTGGCGCTCCATATGCGAGGAGTACACCGAGCGCGACGACTGCGAACGCCTCCTCGTCGGCGAGGTGTCCGTTCCCACCGCCCGCGAGCACGCCCAGTACGTCCGCTCCGACGAGCTGCATCAGGCCTTCTTCTTCGACCTGCTCAGCGCCTCATGGGACGCCGACGCCTTCCGGAAGGTCATCTCGGAGGCCATGCAGGACATCGCCGGGACCGGTTCGACCGTCACCTGGGTCCTCAACAACCACGACCAGGTCCGCACCGTCACCCGCTACGGCGAACCCGCCACCGAGGGCAGCGGCCTCGGCGCCGCCCGCGCCCGCGCCGCAGCGCTGCTCATGCTGGCCCTGCCCGGGGCCGCCTACATCTACCAGGGCGAGGAGCTCGGCCTGCCGGAGGTCGTCGACCTGCCCGACGACGTGCTCACCGACCCGATCTTCCGCCGCACCGGCAGTCGCGCCCGCATCCGTGACGGCTGCCGCGTGCCCCTGCCCTGGTCGGGCCAGGCCTCACCGTTCGGCTTCACGCCCGGTGTGGAGAGCGCCAAGCCCTGGCTGCCGCAGCCGGAGTACTTCGCCGAGTACGCCACCGACCGGGCCCTCGCCGACACCCGCTCCTTCTGGCACCTGTACCGCGACGGCCTGCAACTGCGCGCCGCCCTGCCCCAGTTGGGCGAGGGCACGCTGCGCTGGCTGGACGCCCCGCCCGGCGTCCTGGCCTTCGAACGCGGCGACCTGGTGTGCGCCGTCAACTTCGGCACCGCCCCCACCCCGGCGCCGGTCCCCGGCACCCCTCTGCTCGCCAGCGGCCCCTGCCCGTCCGGAGTGCTCTCCGGCTCGACGGCCGCCTGGTGGATCCGTTCCTGAACGCCCCACAAGAGCACGCCCCGCAAGTCAACTCCCCGAAGGGACATCAACGATGATGCGACGACGTACCACCCTGCTCACCAGCTGCACCGCCCTCGCCCTGGCGCTCGGCGCGACCGCCTGCGGCGGCGGGCCCGTCTCGGCCGGCGGCGGCGACAAGGCGCTCGGCGGCCAGTCGGTCACCGTGGCCGGCGTCTGGTCCGGCACCGAGCAGAAGAACTTCCAGAAGGTGCTCGACGCCTTCACCGAGAAGACCGGCGCCAAGACCCAGTTCGTCTCCACCGGCGACAACGTCTCCACCGTCGTCGGCAGCAAGATCGAGGGCGGCAACGCCCCCGACGTCGTGATGGTCCCGCAGGTCGGCGTGCTCAAGCAGTTCGCGCAGAAGGGCTGGCTCAAGCCGCTGTCGAAGAAGACCGAGCAGGCCGTGGACGCGGGATACGCCCCCGTGTGGAAGACGTACGGCAGCGTCGACGGCACCCTCTACGGCCTCTACTTCAAGGCCGCCCACAAGTCGACCGTCTGGTACAGCCCCGACGCCCTGGAACAGGCCGGCGTGAAGCCCCCGAAGTCCTACGACGACATGCTGAAGGCCGGGCAGACCGTGTCCGACTCCGGCCTCGCAGCGTTCTCCGTCGCCGGACAGGACGGCTGGACCCTCACCGACTGGTTCGAGAACGTCTACCTCTCCCAGGCCGGCCCCGAGAAGTACGACGCCCTCGCCGCCCACAAGCTGAAGTGGACCGACGCGTCCGTCGTCGACGCCCTCACCACGCTCGGCAAGCTCTTCAAGGACAAGCAGCTCATCGCGGGCGGCCAGAAGGGTGCCCTGAACACCGACTTCCCCGGCTCGGTGGAGAAGGTGTTCGGCCCCGAGCCCGAGGCCGGCATGGTCTACGAGGGCGACTTCGTCGCCGGTGTCGCCAAGGACCAGTTCGGCAAGAAGGTCGGCCAGGACGCGAACTTCTTCCCGTTCCCGGCCGTCGGCGGCGGCGAGGCGCCGGTCGTCAGCGGCGGTGACGCCGCCGTCGTCCTCAAGGACGGCAAGAACCAGAAGGCCGCCCAGGCCCTCCTGGAGTACCTCGCGACGCCCGAGGCTTCGGCCGTGTGGGCGGAGGCGGGCGGCTTCCTGTCCCCGAACAAGAAGGTCGACCTCGCCTCCTACGGCGACGACGTCACCCGCGCCACCGCCAAGTCCCTCGTCCAGGCCGGCGACTCGGTCCGCTTCGACATGTCCGACCAGGCCCCGGCCGCCTTCGGTGGCACCAAGGGCACCGGCGAGTGGAAGCTGCTGCAGGACTTCCTGCGCGACCCGTCCGACCCGAAGGGCACCGCGGCGAAGCTGGAGGCCGCGGCGGCCAAGGCGTACCAGGACTGATACGCCATGACAGCGACCCTCGTGAAAGAGACGAGTTCATCACCGCCCGGCCCCGTCGCCGACCGCACCCGGCGGCTGCGCCGGCGCGGGAAGGTCATCGCCCTGCTGTTCGTGCTGCCCGCGCTGCTGCTGCTCGGAGCGCTCGTCGTCTACCCCGTGCTGTTCAGCATCGGCCGCAGCTTCTTCGACGCCTCGGGGACCAGCTTCGTCGGCGGCGACAACTACGCCGAGATGTTCCGCGACCCGGCGACCCTCAAGGCCGTGCGCAACACGGCGATCTGGGTCGTCATCGCCCCGGCCCTGCTCACCGGCCTCGGACTGATCCTCGCCGTGCTGGTGGAGAAGGTCCGCTGGGCCACGGCCTTCAAACTGCTCCTCTTCATGCCGATGGCCGTCTCCTTCCTCGCCGCCGGCATCATCTTCCGGCTCGCCTACGACGAGGACCCCGACAAGGGCGTGCTCAACGCCGCGGTCGTCTCCGTCCACGACGCCTTCGCGGGGGAGTCCTTCTACCCGACGGCCCGGGCGCGCGACGCCCAGGGCCTGACGAAGGACAGGGACGGCTCGTACCGCACGAGCACGAGTGTGGCGCCCGGGGACGCGGTGGCGCTGGGCCTGGTGGGCGTACAGCCCGACGATCTGCCGGGCGGAGCCGAGCCGGCGTACGCGGCGGCGGGACGCAAGGCCGCCGCCGACGAACTGCGCGGAGTCGTCTACCTCGACTTCACGCCCGGCGGCGGAGGGGAGCAGGGCAAGGTCGACCGGCGGGAGAGCGGGCTGCCGGAGATGAAGGTCGAGGCGGTCCGCGACGGCGGGACGATCGCCACGACCACCACGGCCGCCGACGGTTCCTTCCGCTTCGAGGGCCTGGAACCGGGCTCCTACGAAGTGAAGCTGCCGTCGTCGAACTTCGCCCAGCCCTACGACGGCGTCTCCTGGCTCGGCCCGGCGCTGGTCACCCCGGCGATCATCGGCGCGTACCTGTGGATCTGGACCGGCTTCGCCATGGTGCTGATCGGGGCGGGCCTGTCGACGCTGCCGCGGGACGCCCTGGAGGCGGCGCGGATGGACGGCGCGAACGAGTGGCAGATCTTCCGGCGGATCACGGTGCCGCTGCTGGCACCGGTGTTGTCGGTCGTCTTCATCACCCTCGTCATCAACGTGATGAAGGTCTTCGACCTCGTCTACATCATCGCGCCCGGCCCCGTGCAGGAGGACGCGACCGTCCTCGCGACGCAGATGTGGCTGGTGTCGTTCGGCGGCGGCAACAATCAGGGACTCGGCAGCGCGCTGGGCGTACTGCTCCTGCTGCTGGTCGTCCCGGCCATGGTGTTCAACGTCCGCCGCTTCCGAAGGAGTCAGCGATGAACGCGGTTCGGCGCGGACTGGGCAACGGGGTCGTCCAGGCCTTCCTCGTCCTGGTCGGCCTGGTATGGATGACGCCGCTGGCCGGACTGTTCCTGTCCTCGCTGCGGTCCGCCGAGGACACGGCCAAGGGCGGCTGGTGGACGGTGTTCTCCAGCCCCGGACAGCTGTCCTTCGACAACTACTCGTCGCTGCTGGGGAACGCCGGGATCACCCAGGCGTTCTGGAACACGGTGCTGATATCGGTGCCCACGACGGTGCTGGTCGTGGTGCTCGCGGCACTCGCGGGGTACGCCTTCGCGTGGCTGGACTTCCCCGGCCGGGAGACGGTCTTCCTGGTCGTGGTCGCGCTGCTGGTGGTGCCCGTGCAGATCGGACTGCTGCCCGTCGCCAAACTCTTCGGGCAGCTGGGACTGTTCGGCACGATCCCCGGTGTCGTCCTCTTCCACGTGGCGTACGGCCTGCCGTTCGCGGTGTTCCTGCTGCGGAACTACTTCGCCGAGATGCCGAAGGAGATGCTGGAGGCGGCCCGCATGGACGGGGGCAGCGAGTGGCGCATCTTCACGCGGCTGGTTCTGCCCGTGGGGCGGCCGGCGATCGCCTCCCTGGCCATCTTCCAGTTCCTGTGGGTCTGGAACGACATGCTGGTGGCGTTGCTGTTCGCGGACAGCACGTCACAGCCGCTGACCGTGGAACTCCAGTCGCAGATACGCCAGTTCGGAAGCAACATCGATGTCCTGGCGCCGGGGGCGTTCGTGTCGCTGGTCGTCCCCGTCGTCGTGTTCTTCGCGTTCCAGAGGCACTTCGTGCAGGGCGTGATGGCCGGCTCGGTCAAGTAGCCGCTGTACCAGGGGGCTCAGCCCCCTGGACCCCCGCCTATGCCCACCCACCACCCGAAACTGCCCTTGATGGGGGCAACTCGCGAGTCCAGCCTCCTGGCTGACTGCTTCGGGTGGCGGGCGAAGGCACGGGGGTCCAGGGGGCGGAGCCCCCTGGCATGCCTAGGCCGAAGCCGGCGGGTACAAGGAACGGGGCAGTTGCGAAGCCGCCGGCCCGTCCAACAGCCACAGCGTCCTGCTCCTGCCGTACGCCCCCGCCGCCGGCGCTTGGATCTCGCCCGCGCCCGAGAGGGCGATCGCGGCCGCCTGGGCCTTGTCCTCCCCGGCCGCGAGAAGCCACACCTCACGGGCGGCGCGAATCGCCGGCAGCGTCAGCGTCACCCGGGTCGGCGGCGGCTTGGGCGCGCCGTGGACGCCCACGACCGTACGCTCCGTCTCGCGCACCGCCGGCAGCTCCGGGAACAGCGACGCCACATGCGTGTCCGGCCCGACGCCCAGCGTCAGCACGTCGAACGTGGGCACGGGGCCGTGGTTCTCCGGGCCCGACGCCGCTGCCAGCTCCTCCGCGTACGCGGCCGCCGCCGCGTCCACGTCGGTGCCGTGCGGCCCGTCCGACGCGGGCATCGCGTGCACCCGCTTCGGATCGAGCGGCACCGAGTCGAGGAGAGCCTCCCTCGCCTGGGTGACGTTGCGCTCGGGGTCGCCCTCGGGCAGGAACCGCTCGTCGCCCCACCAGAGGTCGAGCCGGCTCCAGTCGATCGCGTCCCGGGCGGGCGCCGCGGCCAGCGCGGCCAGCAGGCCGTTGCCGTTGCGGCCGCCCGTCAGGACCACGGACGCCGAACCCCGGGAGGCCTGCGCGTCCACGATCCTGGTGATCAGCCGGGCCGCCGCGGCCTGCGCCATCAGCTCCTTGTCGCGGTGCACGACCAGCTGCGGTGCCGTACTCACTTCGTCGTCGCCTTCCGTACCGGTTCCAGCGCGGGCGGTTCCTGCCTCACCGGTTCCTCCGCCGTCGCTTGTGAAGCGGGTGCTTTCGCAGCCGCTTCAACGGGAGCGGGGAGGGCGAGTCGTGCTCGCCCGTCACTTTTGGGCTCTCCGCGTTCTCCTTTGGCCACCGACTCCCCGGAGGCCCGCGGCGCCGGAGCCGACCAGGACGACTTCAGCCGGTCCACCCCGAACCGCAGGGCCGACGCGTAGGTGTCGTCCGGGTCCAGTCGCCGCAGCTCCTCCGCCATGAGCTCGGCGGTCTCCCTGCGCTTGAGCGCGACGGCCCGGTCCGGCTGGCCCTCGATGGAGAGCGTCGCCAGCGAACCGTCGGCACGGTCCAGCTTGATCGGGCCGCAGTTGGTGTCCATACGGACGGCCGTCAGACCGGGGCCGCTGGACAGCGAGCGCTTCACGGGGACGTCCAGCCGGTCCGCGAGCCACATCGCCAGCAGCTCACAGCTCGGGTTGAACTCCTCGCCCTCCACCTCGACGGCCCGCACCTCGCAGGCGACCTGGTCGAGGGCCGCCGCCAGCATGGAACGCCAGGGCGTGATGCGGGTCCAGGACAGGTCCGTGTCACCGGGGGTGTAGGCCCGGGACCGGGTCGCCAGGTCCCGTACCGGCTGCTCTGAGGCGTACGTGTCGGTCACGCGGCGCTGCGCGAGGGCACCCAGGGGGTCCTTCGCCGGGTCGAGCGGCGCGTTCACCGGCCACCACACCACCACCGGGGCGTCCGGCAGCAGCAGCGGCAGCACCACCGACTGGGCGTGCTCCGCGACCTCGCCGTACAGCCGGAGCACGACCGTCTCGCCGGTGCCCGCGTCCGCGCCGACCCGGACCTCCGCGTCCAGGCGGGACTGCGTGCGGTCGCGGGGCGAGCGGGAGACGCGCTTGATGACCACGAGCGTGCGCGAGGGATGCTCGTGCGCGGCGTCGCTCGCGGCCCTGAGCGCGTCGTAGGCGTTCTCCTCGTCCGTCACGATGACCAGCGTGAGCACCATGCCGACGGCCGGAGTGCCGATCGCCCGGCGGCCCTGCACCAGCGCCTTGTTGACCTTGCTGGCCGTAGTGTCCGTGAGGTCTGTCTTCATGGCCGGCGCCAGCTCCGTCCGTGTCGCTCGAGCATTTCGTCCGCCTCGACGGGCCCCCAGGTACCGGCCTGGTACTGGGCGGGCTTGCCGTTCTTGTCCCAGTACTCCTCGATCGGGTCGAGGATCTTCCAGGACAGCTCGACCTCCTCGGTACGCGGGAAGAGGTTCGAGTCCCCGAGCAGAACGTCCAGGATCAGACGCTCGTACGCCTCCGGGCTGGACTCCGTGAAGGACTCGCCGTAGGCGAAGTCCATCGACACGTCCCGGATCTCCATCGACGTGCCCGGCACCTTCGAGCCGAAGCGGACCGTGACGCCCTCGTCCGGCTGGACGCGGATGACGATCGCGTTGGAGCCGAGCTCCTCGGTGGCCGTGGAGTCGAAGGGGGAGTGCGGGGCCCGCTGGAAGACGACGGCGATCTCCGTCACGCGGCGGCCGAGGCGCTTGCCGGTGCGCAGGTAGAAGGGGACACCCGCCCAGCGGCGGTTGTCGATCTCCAGCTTGATCGCGGCGTACGTGTCGGTCTTCGAGGAGGCGTCGATACCGTCCTCGTCGAGATAGCCGATCACTTTCTCGCCGCCCTGCCAGCCGGCCGAGTACTGGCCGCGCACGGTGTCGCGGCCCATGTCCTTCGGCAGGCGCACGGCGCCGAGCACCTTCGTCTTCTCGGCGGCCAGCGCGTCCGCGTCGAAGGAGGCAGGCTCCTCCATGGCCGTCAGGGCCAGGAGCTGAAGCAGGTGGTTCTGGATGACGTCGCGGGCGGCGCCGATGCCGTCGTAGTAGCCGGCCCGGCCGCCGATGCCGATGTCCTCGGCCATGGTGATCTGCACGTGGTCCACGAGGGACCGGTTCCAGATCGGCTCGAACATGGTGTTGGCGAAGCGCAGCGCCAGGATGTTCTGGACGGTCTCCTTGCCCAGGTAGTGGTCGATGCGGAAGACCTGGTCCGGGGCGAAGACCTCGTGGACGACCTTGTTGAGATCCTCGGCCGACTCCAGGTTGTGGCCGAACGGCTTCTCGATGATCGCGCGCCGCCAGGAACCGCCCGTCTGGTCGGCCAGCTGGTGCTTCTTCAGCTGCTTGATGACCACCGGGAAGGCCGACGGCGGCACCGACAGGTAGAAGGCGAAGTTGCCGCCCGTGCCCTGTGCCTTGTCGAGCTCCTCGATCGTGGAGCGCAGCCGCTCGAACGCGTCGTCGTCGTCGAACGTGCCCTGCACGAAGCGCATGCCCTGGATGAGCTGCTGCCAGACCTCCTCGCGGAAGGGCGTGCGGGCGTGCTCCTTGACCGCGTCGTGCACCTCCTGCGCGAAGTCCTCGTGCGCCCACTCGCGGCGGGCGAAGCCCACCAGCGAGAAGCCCGGCGGCAGCAGACCCCGGTTGGCGAGGTCGTACACGGCGGGCATGAGCTTCTTGCGGGACAGGTCGCCCGTGACGCCGAAGATGACCAGGCCCGACGGCCCCGCGATACGCGGGAGCCGTCGGTCCGCGGGGTCACGCAGCGGGTTGCTGCTCGACACCTGTTCAGCCCTCCGAGGGGGCGAGGCGCTTGAGCTCGGCCTCGGTCGACTTCAGCAGGTCGGTCCAGGACGCCTCGAACTTCTCCACGCCCTCTTCCTCCAGCAGCCGGACCACGTCGTCGTACTTGATCCCGAGCTTCTCGACCGCGTCGAGGTCGGCGCGGGCCTGTTCGTACGTGCCGGCGACGGCGTTGCCGCGGATCTCGCCCTGCTCCTCGGTGGCGAACAGGGTCGCCTCCGGCATGGTGTTCACCGTGTTGGGCGCGACCAGCTCGTCGACGTAGAGGGTGGCCTTGTAGGCCTTGTCCTTCACACCGGTGGACGCCCACAGCGGACGCTGCTTGTTGGCGCCCGCCTTCTCCAGGGCGCTCCAGCGGTCCGAGGAGAAGACCTCCTCGTACGCCTGGTAGGCCAGCCGGGCGTTGGCGACGCCGGCCTTGCCGCGCGCGGCCTTGGCCTCGTCGGTGCCCAGCGCGTCGATCCGCTTGTCGATCTCGGTGTCCACGCGGGACACGAAGAACGACGCCACGGAGTGGATCTGCGACAGGTCCAGGCCGCGCTCCTTGGCCTTCTCCAGGCCCTCGAGGAACGCGTCCATGACCAGGCGGTAGCGCTCCAGCGAGAAGATCAGCGTGACGTTGACGCTGATGCCCAGGCCGATGGTCTCGGCGATGGCCGGGATGCCCGCCTCGGTCGCCGGGATCTTGATGAGGGTGTTGGGCCGGTCCACCAGCCAGGCGAGCTGCTTGGCCTCGGCGACCGTCGCCCGCGTGTTGTGCGCCAGGCGCGGGTCGACCTCGATCGAGACCCGGCCGTCCTGGCCACCGGTGGCGTCGAAGACCGGGCGCAGGATGTCGGCGGCGTCACGGACGTCCGCCGTCGTGATCATGCGGATGGCCTCTTCGACGGTGACCTTGCGGGCGGCGAGGTCGGTCAGCTGCGTGTCGTAGCCGTCGCCCTGCGAGATCGCCTTCTGGAAGATCGACGGGTTGGTGGTGACGCCCACGACGTGCTGCTGGTCGATCAGCTCGGCGAGGTTGCCGGACGTGATCCGCTTGCGCGACAGGTCGTCCAGCCAGATCGCCACGCCTTCCTCGGAGAGGCGCTTCAGTGCGTCTGTCATGGAAATTCCATCTCCTACGTGTCGTGTATAAGCGTCAGCGCTGAGCTGCGGCGATCGATTCCCGCGCGGCGGCGGCCACGTTCTCGGGAGTGAAGCCGAACTCGCGGAAGAGGACCTTGCCGTCGGCCGAAGCACCGAAGTGCTCCAGGGAAACGATGCGGCCGGCGTCCCCCACGTACTTGTGCCACGTGAGACCGATACCGGCCTCCACCGCGACACGGGCCCGGACGGACGGCGGCAGGACGCTGTCCCGGTACCCCTGGTCCTGCTGCTCGAACCACTCCACCGACGGCATGGACACGACGCGCGTGGGCACGCCGGCGCCCTGGAGCTGCTCGCGCGCCTCGACGGCGACGTGCACCTCCGAACCGGTGGCGATGAGGATCACCTCGGCGTCGCCGCCCTCGGCCTCGAACAGGACGTAACCGCCCTTGGCCGCGTCCTCGTTGGGCTCGTACGTCGGCACGCCCTGACGCGTCAGCGCCAGACCGTGCGGCTGCCCCTTGCCGAACTCCTTCGTCCAGCGCTTGAGGATCTCGCGCCAGGCGATGGCGGTCTCGTTGGCGTCGGCCGGGCGCACGACGTTCAGGCCCGGGATCGCGCGCAGCGAGGCGAGGTGCTCGACCGGCTGGTGGGTCGGGCCGTCCTCGCCGAGACCGATGGAGTCGTGCGTCCACACGTACGTCACCGGCAGGTGCATCAGCGCCGACAGCCGCACCGCGTTGCGCATGTAGTCGGAGAAGACCAGGAACGTGCCGCCGTAGATCCGGGTGTTGCCGTGCAGCGCGATGCCGTTCATCTCCGCGGCCATCGCGTGCTCGCGGATACCGAAGTGGATCGTGCGGCCGTACGGGTCCGCCTCCGGCAGCGGGTTGTCCGCCGGGAGGAAGGAGCTGGTCTTGTCGATCGTGGTGTTGTTGGAGCCGGCCAGGTCGGCCGAGCCGCCCCACAGCTCGGGGACGACCCCGCCGAGCGCCTGGAGGATCTTGCCGGAGGCGGCACGCGTGGCCACGCCCTTGCCGACCTCGAAGACCGGGATCTTCTCCTCCCAGCCCTTGGGCAGCTCACCCTTGGCGACGCGGTCGTACTCCGCGGCCCGCTCGGGGTTGTTGTCCCGCCACTGCTGGTACGCCTTCTCCCACACCGCACGGGCCGCCTGGCCCCGCTCCAGCGCCTTGCGGGTGTGCGAGATGACCTCGTCGGAGACCTCGAAGGACTGCTCCGGGTCGAAGCCGAGGACCCGCTTGGTCGCCGCGACCTCGTCGTCGCCCAGCGCCGAGCCGTGCGCGGCCTCGGTGTTCTGCGCGTTCGGGGCCGGCCAGGCGATGATCGAGCGCATCGCGATGAACGACGGCCGGTCCGTGACGGCCTTGGCCTTCTGGATCGCCTCGAAGATCGCGGCCGGGTCCAGGTCGCCGTTCTCCTGCGGCTCCACGCGCTGCACGTGCCAGCCGTAGGCCTCGTACCGCTTGGCGGTGTCCTCGGAGACGGCCGTCTCGGTGTCGCCCTCGATCGAGATGTGGTTGTCGTCCCACAGCAGGATCAGGTTGCCCAGCTTCTGGTGGCCCGCCAGCGAGGACGCCTCGGCGGAGATGCCCTCCTGGAGGCAGCCGTCACCGGCGATGCAGTAGATGAAGTGGTCGAACGGCGACTCGCCCTCGCGGGCCTCCGGGTCGAACAGACCGCGCTCGTAGCGGGCGGCCATCGCCATGCCCACCGCGTTGGCGACGCCCTGGCCGAGCGGGCCGGTGGTCGTCTCCACACCGGTCGTGTGCCCGTACTCGGGGTGGCCGGGGGTCTTCGAGCCCCAGGTCCGGAAGGACTTCAGATCGTCCAGCTCCAGGCCGAAGCCGGCCAGGTACAGCTGGGTGTAGAGGGTCAGGGACGAGTGGCCGGCGGACAGCACGAAGCGGTCCCGTCCGACCCAGTCGGCGTCCGCCGGGTCGTGCCGCATCACCTTCTGGAAGAGGGTGTAGGCGGCAGGCGCCAGGCTCATCGCCGTACCCGGATGGCCGTTACCGACCTTCTGTACGGCATCGGCGGCCAGGACACGCGCGGTGTCGACGGACCGCTGGTCCAACTCGGTCCACTCGAGGTCTGTGGTGGTCGGCTTGGTGCTCACCCTGGGTCAGGGCTCCTCTCCACATGTCGGATGCCGGTGTATCGGGGCGCCCACCGGCCGCAGTCGAGCCTACCCCCGTGGGACGTGCGTTTTTTCGAGTCACTCCAGAGTGCCGGGACGGATCCCGATCCGCTTCCTGACTGGGCCGTACCGCATTCGACAGGTGAATACGGAGCCGCTCATCCGGGTGCTCAATCGAGCTTCGGCGCGCCCTTCGGAAGCTGCCCGCCAACACGACCCGACCCCCGCGAATGTCCGAGTCTGGGCAACGTCTAAAGTGGCGTGGTACGCGCGAGCCTTTACCGGGACTTCACAGCGGTGAGGCTTGCTGGGATGTCTCTGTAGGGGTGTGCGTGACGGCCGTTGAATCCCGTCCAGCGGGGATGACCGGGGCGGACCAGAGCCCGGCCCACCGGCCGCTCGGGGCCCGTGTCATGGCATTCGTGGCTCTCACCAAGCCGCGGATCATCGAGCTGCTGCTGATCACGACGGTGCCGGTGATGTTCCTGGCACAGCAGGGCGTGCCCGACCTGACACTGGTGCTGCTGACGTGCCTCGGCGGCTACATGTCCGCGGGCGGCGCCAACGCCCTCAACATGTACATCGACCGCGACATCGACGCGCTCATGGACCGCACCTCGCAGCGCCCGCTGGTCACCGGCATGGTCAGCCCGCGCGAGTGCCTGGCCTTCGGCATCACCCTGGCGATCACGTCCACGCTGCTCTTCGGCCTCACGGTGAACTGGCTGAGCGCCTGGCTCGCGCTCGGCGCGCTCCTCTTCTACGTGGTCGTCTACACGATGATCCTCAAGCGCCGTACCTCGCAGAACATCGTGTGGGGCGGCATCGCCGGCTGCCTGCCGGTGCTGATCGGCTGGTCCTCGGTCACGAACTCGATGTCCTGGGCGCCGGTCATCCTCTTCATGGTCATGTTCTTCTGGACGCCGCCGCACTACTGGCCGCTGTCCATGAAGGTCAGGGAGGACTACGCGCGCGTGGGCGTGCCCATGCTGCCGGTGGTCGCCTCCAACAAGGTGGTCGCCAAGCAGATCGTGATCTACAGCTGGGTCATGGTCGGCGTCTCGCTCCTCCTCACCCCCCTCGGCTACACCGGCTGGTTCTACACCTCGGTGGCCCTGCTGGCGGGCGGTTTCTGGCTCTGGGAGGCGCACGGCCTGCAGAACCGCGCGAAGGCGGAGGTGACGGGCGCGAAGCTGAAGGAGATGCGCCTGTTCCACTGGTCGATCACCTACGTGTCGCTGCTCTTCGTGGCGGTCGCGGTCGATCCCTTCCTGCGCTGACGCCCTGACACAGGTCACAGGCCCCTGCCCTCGCCAGTCGATCTACCGGTGAGTAGCATCCTGGCCATGGCAGACACGCAGCAGGTTGACCCGAAGGCCGAGCGCAAGGCGGCCCGGCTGGCCCAGCAGATCTCCTCCTTCTCCAAGGCCCACGGCGGTGCCGAGGGCCAGGTCGCCTACCTCGGCGAGCGCGGCGCCCGCATCGTCCTGGTCGGCGAGGACGGCAACTGGGGCGACCTGGTCGCCCCCTCCTACGAGATCGCCGAGAAGGCCGTGGAGAAGTCCGGCATCACCCGCCACGAGTCCTTCGACGGCGAATTCGCCGCCAAGGTCAAGACCGGTCGCTACGAGTGGAGCCGTATGGCCGGGATCCAGGTAGGCGGCCCCAAGAACGACTGACCTCAAGGGGCGCGGGGCTGTATCGATGTGCGGCTCAGCCGCGTGGGCGCGACCAGCCATATCCGGTCCGTACCCGCCGCACGCCCCGGCCGACCACTCCGGGACCCGCGACCTCAAACCCGGTTCACCCGTTAGGACCCTTAGGAACAACAGGGTCCACACCGGGAGGCCCGGATGATCGAAACGCCGTCACTGGTGGACCAGTACTGCCACGGAGTACTCCGTACGGAGCTGGGCCTCGGCACCTTCGAGGCCCAGCTCAGCCGCACCGAGGGCCCACCCGCCCCAGGCACCACCCTCTTCGACACCCAGACCGGCTTCGCCGTGCGGCGCTGGTGCCCGCCCCTGCTCGGCCTCGAACCCCACTGCGCGCCCGCCCGCTACCTGGCACGGCGCCGCGAACTGGGCGTCCTGGAGTCCGGCCGCCGCCTCCTGCGCGGCAGCGGCATCACGACCTACCTGGTCGACACCGGCCTCCCCGGCGACCTGACGGAACCCGGCGAGCTGGCCAGCGCGGGAGCCGCCCGGGCCCGCGAGATCGTGCGTCTGGAACTCCTCGCCGAGCAGGTCGCCGACACCTCCGGAACCGTCGAGTCCTTCCTCGCCAATCTCGCCGAGTCGGTGCACGCGGCCGCCGCGACCGCCGTCGCCTTCACCTCGGTCGCCGGCGTACGGCACGGCCTCGCGCTCGCGCCGGAGCCGCCCGGGCCGGGGGAGGTGCGGGGCGCGGCCGGCCGCTGGCTCGCCGGGCGCGGCGTCGGCGGGGAGCTGAGCGACCCGGTCCTGCTACGGCATCTGCTGTGGAGCGCGGTCGCCTCGGGGCTGCCGCTCCAGCTTCACGCGGGGCTGGGCGCACCGGGGCTGCGGACCGACCGGACGGACCCGGTGCTGCTGACGGACTTCGTACGGGCCACCGCCGGCCTCGGCACGGACCTGGTCCTGCTGCACGGCTACCCGTACCACCGGCAGGCCGCCCATCTCGCCGGTGTCTTCCCGCACGTCCACGTCGACTGCGGCGCCGCCCTGGTCCGCACGGGCGCCCGGGCCGCGACCGTCCTCGCGGAGATCCTCGAACTGGCGCCCTTCGGAAAAATCCTCTTCTCCACCGGCGCGCAGGGGCTGCCCGAACTGCACGTGGTGGGCGCCCGCCTGTTCCGCGAGGCCCTCGGGCGGGTGCTCGGCACCTGGGTCGCCGAGGGCGCCTGGTCACCGGCCGACGCCCAGCGGGTCGCGGGCATGCTGGCGTCGGGGAACGCGCGCCGGGTGTACGGGCTGGACTAGGCCTTGGTGAGGGTGGCCTCGGCGGTGGGGCCGGGCAGGTCCACGGCGGCCTCGGGCCGCTCGCGCAGCGACAGCACCACCCGCAGCACCCAGATCCACATCGCGGCCGAGCCCAGCATGTGCATGCCGACCAGGACCTCGGGCAGGTCCGTGAAGTACTGGACGTAGCCGATGACGCCCTGCGCGAGCAGGATCAGGAACAGCTCGCGGGTGCGGTCCAGCGGGTTCTTCGGCGCGTCGACCGCCTTGAGGACGAACCACAGGGCGAACGTCAGCGTCACCACGATCCACGCCAGCACGGCGTGCAGCTTGCTCACGGTCTCCCAGTCGACGGGCATCCGCTCGACCTCGCTGGAGTCGCCCGCGTGCGGGCCCGCGCCGGTGACGACCGTCCCGACCAGGATGAGCAGGACGGCCGCCGCGACCAGGAACCACACCAACTGCTGCACGGCCTTGCCGACCAGCGGGCGCGGCGCCGCGTCACCCTCACGGGTGCGCTGCCACATCACCGTGGCCACCGCGATCAGTGCCGATGTCGCCACGAAGTGGGCCGCGACCGTGTACGGGTTGAGACCGACCAGCACCACGATGCCACCGAGGATCGCGTTGCTCATCACGATCCAGAACTGCGCCCAGCCCAGCCGCACCAGGCCCCGCCGGTACGGCTTCTGCGAGCGCGCGGCGATGATCGCCCAGCCGACGGCCGCGCACAGCACGTACGTCAGCATGCGGTTGCCGAACTCGATGGCACCGTGGAAGCCCATCGCGCTGGTGGCGGTGAGCGAGTCGTCGGTGCACTTGGGCCAGGTCGGGCAGCCCAGGCCCGAGCCGGTCAGCCGGACGGCGCCGCCGGTGACGACGATGATCACCGACATCAGCAGTGCGGAGAGAGCCGCGCGCCGGACCGTCCGGGGTTCCGGGGTCCAGCGCTCGGCGATGAAGGCGAGCGGGTTGCGCAGGGCGGCCTGGGCGTCGGCGCGGGTCACGTGTGGCACGCGAACCATCGTAGGCCGCCGCTTGTGCATGCGTTCACGAGGGTCCGTCACAGGGCACCTCCCTACTCCCAGCGGAAGAACTTCCCGGCCGCTGCCAGGCCCACGACCGCCCACACGGCCAGGATCCCGAGGTCGCCCCAGGGCATCCCGGCGCCGTGCTGGAGCACGTCCCGCAGCCCGTCGGACAGTGCCGCGATGGGCAGCAGACCGAGGACGTCCTGCGCGCCGGAGGGGAACTTGTCGAGCGGCACGACGACTCCGCCGCCGACGAGCAGCAGCAGGAACACCAGGTTGGCCGCGGCCAGCGTCGCCTCGGCCTTCAGCGTCCCGGCCATCAGCAGTCCCAGGCCCGAGAAGGCCGCCGTGCCGAGGACCAGCAGCAGCAGGACGGCGACCGGATTGCCCTGCGGCGACCAGCCGAGGGCGAAGGCGATCACCGTCAGCAGGATCACCTGGAGCACCTCGGTGACCAGGACGGACAGCGTCTTCGCCGCCATCAGGCCCCAGCGGGGCAGGGGCGAGGAGGCGAGCCGCTTCAGCACGCCGTAGCGGCGCTCGAAGCCGGTGGCGATGGCCTGGCCCGTGAACGCGGTCGACATCACCGCGAGCGCGAGGATGCCGGGCGCGAGGAAGTCGACCGCCTCGCCGGCGCCGGTGTCGACGATGTCCACGGTGCTGAAGAGCACCAGGAGCAGCGTCGGGATGACGACGGTCAGCAGCAGCTGCTCACCGTTGCGCAGCAGCATCTTCGTTTCGAGGGCGGCCTGGGCCGCGATCATGCGGGGGAGGGGCGCCGCGCCGGGCTTCGGCGTGTACGTCCCCGTGCCGGTGGCGGTCACGAGCGCAGCTCCTTGCCGGTGAGCTCCAAGAAGACGTCCTCCAGGGTGTGCCGCTCGACGGAGATCTTCTCCGGCATCACGCCGTGCTGGGCGCACCAGGAGGTGACCGTCGCGAGCAGCTGGGGGTCGATCTTGCCGACGACCCGGTAGGAGCCCGGTGTCAGCTCGGCGGCCGAGCAGTCGGCGGGCAGGGCCTTCAGCAGCGAGCCGACGTCGAGGCCGGGCCGGCCCGTGAAGCGGAGCGTGTTCTCGGCGCCGCCCCGGCACAGCTCCTCGGGGGAGCCCTGGGCGATGACCCGGCCGGCGTCGATGATCGCCACGTCGTCCGCGAGCTGCTCGGCCTCGTCCATGTAGTGGGTGGTGAGGATCACCGACACGCCGTCCGCGCGCAGGTCCCGCACGAGGTCCCAGGTGGCGCGGCGGGCCTGCGGGTCGAGTCCGGCGGTCGGCTCGTCGAGGAAGACCAGTTCCGGTCGCCCGACCACGGCCATGGCCAGCGCGAGCCGCTGCTGCTGTCCGCCGGACAGCCGGCGGTACGTCGTACGGCCGCAGGAGCCGAGGCCAAGACGCTCGATCAGCGCGTCCACGTCCAGGGGGTGCGCGTGCAGCCTGGCGACGTGGCGGAGCATCTCGTCGGCCCGGGAGCCCGAGTAGACGCCGCCGGACTGGAGCATCACGCCGATGCGGGGCCGCAGGTCCCCGGACTGTCTCACCGGGTCGAGGCCCAGGACGCGCACCGTGCCGGAATCCGGCTTCCGGTACCCCTCGCAGGTCTCGACCGTGGTCGTCTTGCCCGCCCCGTTGGGACCGAGCACGGCGGTCACGCCCGTCCGGGCCACCAGGTCGAGCCCGTCCACCGCGGTCTTCGTGCCGTACCGCTTCACCAGGGCCTGGACCTGGATCACGGGCTCACTTCGCATGGGTCCAAAGTCTAGGGAGGCGGACCGGAGCTCAGACCGGCGGGTGGAGGAATTCCTCATCACGGGGCCGGTGGACCGCCAGCCACTGCTCGGCGTAGGCCACCGCGTCCGCCACCGGGAACAGCCGCGCCTCGGCCGCGCCGACCTTTCCGCGCACCACGGGACGGTCCCGTTCGAAGTCGTAGCCCAGCTCGTCGAAACGGTCCGAGCTGATCGACACCTCGGTGACGGTCTCCCAGCCCTCCGGCCCCGGCCGGCCCACGGCGACACGCGGGGACGGTATCCGGTACTCGGCGAGGTGGAAGCTCGTGCAGGAGGCGTAGCCGGCGCCGAGCAGCAGCACCCGGGCGCCCATCGCCTCCAGCTTCGCCAGCGGGCTGCGCTCACCGAGCCGGCAGTCGGGAGCGTGCCCGTCGAGCACCTCCGCCGCGCGGGGGCCGAGCGCCGCGAACGAGGTCTGCGGATGCGCGCTGCGCCGCGCGCCGGGCCAGGTGCGCACGGTCTCCGGGACGACGCCGACCCCGCGGCTGGGTGTGATCCGCGGATCGTAGGCGGGCATGGTGGCGCGAATGGCCGCCCACCATTCCGGGGGTACGGGCGGGTTGCTCCACAGGGCCGGGTCGGACAGGTCGCCGGTCTGGGTGGGGACCACGAGCGTGCCCTGCGGGCCGAGCGCGTCGAGCAGTCCTTCCACCACCGCGACGGCGCCGCCGTTGACCCAGCCGAGGGCCCGGAGCGAGGAGTGCGCGAGGAGGGTCTCGCCGGGCCGCACGCCGAGTTCGCCGAGCTGGGTCCGAAGCGTCTCGCGGGTGACAAGAGGGCCGGTCGGAGGGGGTGTGGGCATGGTTGTGGAGTGTCCCCGATACGGCTGCCGCATGCCACCGGTTTGATCGATCAGAGATCGTTTCCGCAGGTCGGATTAGGTTTACCTAAGTGACGCAGGGCACCGTCGGGTGCCGCATGCGCGGCTTGCCGGGTCCGGAAGAATTACGCAACAATGGCGTTGTGAAAAACGTCGGCGAGGCACCCCACGAGGAGCTGGCGACCGGGGAGCGGTCCACCCGCAACCGTGTCGCGCGGTCCATCCTGGACCACGGCCCCTCGACCGTCGCCGAGCTCGCCGACCGGCTGCGCCTCACCCAGGCGGCCGTGCGCCGGCACCTCGACGCCCTCACGGGCGACGGTGTCGTGGAAGCGCGCGAGCAGCGGGTGTACGGCGCGCGGACCCGCGGCCGGCCCGCCAAGGTGTTCGCCCTGACGGACTGCGGCCGGGACGCCTTCGACCAGTCGTACGACACGCTCGCCGCGGACGCCCTGCGCTGGATCGCCGACCGCGAGGGCGGCAACGAGGCGATCGCCGCCTTCGCCCGCGCCAGGATCGCCGCGCAGGCGGGTGCCTACCGCCGCGCCGTCGAGGGTGTGCCGCCCGAGAAGCGGGCCGAAGCGCTGGCCAAGGCCCTGAGTGCCGACGGGTACGCTGCTACGGCGCGCAGCGCGCCCCACCCGCAGCAGGGTGAGCAGCTCTGCCAGCACCACTGCCCGGTCGCGCACGTCGCCGAGCAGTTTCCGCAACTGTGCGAGGCGGAGACGGAATTTTTCGCCGAGCTGCTCGGTACGCATGTACAGCGGCTCGCCACCATCGCGCACGGCGACGGCGTCTGCACGACGTACATCCCCAAGATTTCCCACAACGCATCTGCAAGCACGGCCGGGAGGAACCCCGCATGACTCTCCCCACGGAGACTGCCCACCCCGAGCTGGAGGGCCTGGGCAAGTACGAGTACGGCTGGGCCGACTCCGACACGGCCGGCGCCTCTGCCAAGCGCGGCATCAACGAGGACGTCGTCCGGGACATCTCCTCCAAGAAGAGTGAGCCGGAGTGGATGACCAAGCTCCGCCTCAAGGGCCTGCGCCTGTTCGAGAAGAAGCCCATGCCGAACTGGGGCTCGGACCTCTCCGGCATCGACTTCGACAACATCAAGTACTTCGTGCGCTCCACGGAGAAGCAGGCGGAGTCCTGGGAGGATTTGCCCGAGGACATCAAGGCCACGTACGACAAGCTCGGCATCCCCGAGGCGGAGAAGCAGCGCCTCGTCGCCGGTGTCGCCGCGCAGTACGAGTCCGAGGTCGTCTACCACCAGATCCGCGAGGACCTGGAGGAGCAGGGCGTCATCTTCCTCGACACCGACACCGCGCTGAAGGAGCACCCGGAGCTCTTCAAGGAGTACTTCGGGACCGTCATCCCCGTCGGTGACAACAAGTTCGCGTCGCTGAACTCCGCCGTGTGGTCGGGCGGCTCGTTCATCTACGTGCCGCCGGGCGTCCACGTGGAGATCCCGCTCCAGGCCTACTTCCGCATCAACACGGAGAACATGGGCCAGTTCGAGCGGACCCTGATCATCGTCGACGAGGGTGCCTACGTGCACTACGTCGAGGGCTGCACCGCCCCGATCTACAAGTCGGACTCGCTGCACTCCGCGGTCGTCGAGATCATCGTCAAGAAGAACGCCCGCTGCCGCTACACGACCATCCAGAACTGGTCGAACAACGTCTACAACCTGGTCACCAAGCGTGCCGTCGCCTACGAGGGCGCGACCATGGAGTGGGTCGACGGCAACATCGGCTCCAAGGTGACGATGAAGTACCCGGCCGTCTACCTGATGGGCGAGCACGCCAAGGGCGAGACCCTGTCCATCGCCTTCGCGGGCGAGGGCCAGCACCAGGACGCCGGCGCCAAGATGGTCCACATGGCCCCGAACACCTCCTCCAACATCGTCTCCAAGTCGGTGGCGCGAGGCGGCGGCCGCACCTCCTACCGCGGTCTCATCGAGATCGGCGAGGGTGCCCCGGGCTCCAAGTCGAACGTCCTGTGCGACGCGCTGCTGGTGGACACCATCTCCCGCTCGGACACCTACCCCTACGTGGACGTCCGCGAGGACGACGTGTCCATGGGCCACGAGGCGACCGTCTCCAAGGTCTCCGAGGACCAGCTCTTCTACCTCATGAGCCGCGGCCTGAGCGAGGACGAGGCCATGGCGATGATCGTGCGCGGCTTCGTCGAGCCCATCGCCAAGGAGCTCCCCATGGAGTACGCGCTGGAGCTCAACCGGCTGATCGAGCTGCAGATGGAGGGCGCGGTCGGCTGACGCCCCGACCGCCGTCCCATCAAGCCCCTCCCGTAAGAAAGCGAGCACTACGACAGCCATGGCTGAGGCCCAGAACATCCCGGTGGGCTCCACCACCGCCGGCTCGATCGCGGTCGCCGCGGAGTCGACCGTCGCCACCCGCATGAGCGCGCCCCCCTCCTTCGACGTGGCGGACTTCCCCGTCCCGCACGGCCGTGAGGAGGAGTGGCGGTTCACCCCGCTGGAGCGCCTGCGCGGCCTGCACGACGGCACCGCCGTCGCCAACGGAAACGGCGTGAAGGTCGACGTCCAGGCCCCCGAGGGCGTCACCGTCGAGGCCGTCGGCCGCGACGACGCCCGGCTCGGCAAGGCCGGCACCCCGGTGGACCGCGTCGCCGCCCAGGCCTACTCGGCGTTCGAGAAGGCCTCGGTCGTGACCGTCCCCAAGGAGACCGTCCTCACCGAGCCCATCCGCATCGCGGTGCACGGCGAGGGTGGCACCGCCTTCGGCCACCAGGTGATCGAGCTGGGCGCCTTCGCCGAGGCCGTCGTGGTCATCGACCACACCGGTGACGCGGTGCTCGCCGCCAACGTCGACTACCTCCTGGGCGACGGCGCCAAGCTCACCGTCGTCTCCGTCCAGGACTGGGACGAGAAGGCCGTCCACGTCGCCCAGCACAACGCGCTCATCGGCCGCGACGCCTCCTTCAAGTCGGTCGTCGTCACCTTCGGCGGCGACGTCGTCCGCCTGCACCCGCGCGTGCAGTACGCCGGCCCCGGCGGCGAGGCCGAGCTGTTCGGCCTGTACTTCACCGACCAGGGCCAGCACCAGGAGCACCGCCTCCTGGTCGACCACAACGTCCCGCACTGCAAGTCCAACGTCGTCTACAAGGGCGCGCTCCAGGGCGAGAACGCGCACGCGGTGTGGATCGGTGACGTGCTCATCGAGGCCAAGGCCGAGGGCACGGATACGTACGAGATGAACCGCAACCTGGTCCTCACGGACGGGGCGCGCGTGGACTCCGTACCGAACCTCGAGATCGAGACCGGCGAGATCGTCGGCGCCGGCCACGCCTCGGCGACCGGCCGCTTCGACGACGAGCAGCTCTTCTACCTCATGGCCCGCGGCATCCCGGAGCACGAGGCCCGGCGCCTCGTGGTCCGCGGCTTCTTCGCCGAGCTGGTCCAGCAGATCGGCCTCCCCGACATCGAGGAGCGCCTGATCGCCAAGATCGAGGAGGAGCTGGAGGCGGCGGTCGCATGACCTTCGTACGCGCCTGCGGACTGGGCGAGCTGGAGGAGGACACCCCGAAACGGGTGGAACTCGACGGCACGCCCCTGTCCATCGTGCAGACCGAGGGCGAGGTGTTCGCGATCCACGACATCTGCTCGCACGCGAACGTCTCCCTGGCCGAGGGCGAGGTCGACGACTGCCACATCGAGTGCTGGCTGCACGGCTCGCGTTTCGACCTCCGTTCCGGCAAGCCCGACGCCCTACCGGCGACGCGCCCCGTCCCCGTATACCCCGTAAAGATCGAAGGGGACGACGTGCTCGTCTCCCTCACCCAGGAGTCCTGAGGCACCCATGGCAACGCTTGAAATCCGAGACCTGCACGTCACCGTCGAGGCCGACAACGCCACGAAGGAGATCCTCAAGGGCGTCGACCTCACCGTGAAGCAGGGCGAGACGCACGCCATCATGGGCCCCAACGGCTCCGGCAAGTCGACCCTCGCCTACTCCCTCGCGGGTCACCCGAAGTACACGATCACCGGCGGCACCGTCACCCTCGACGGCGAGGACGTCCTGGAGATGTCCGTCGACGAGCGCGCCCGCGCCGGCCTGTTCCTCGCGATGCAGTACCCGGTCGAGGTGCCGGGTGTCTCCGTGTCGAACTTCCTGCGCACGTCCGCCACCGCCATCCGCGGCGAGGCCCCCAAGCTGCGCACCTGGGTGAAGGAGGTCAAGGAGGCCATGGAGCGCCTCAACATGGACCCGTCCTTCGCCGAGCGCAACGTCAACGAGGGCTTCTCCGGCGGTGAGAAGAAGCGCCACGAGATCCTCCAGCTGGAGCTCCTCAAGCCGAAGATGGCGATCCTCGACGAGACCGACTCCGGCCTCGACGTCGACGCCCTGCGCGTCGTGTCCGAGGGCGTGAACCGCGTCCGCGAGACGGGCGAGGTCGGCACCCTGCTGATCACGCACTACACGCGCATCCTGCGCTACATCAAGCCCGACCACGTGCACGTCTTCTCCGGCGGCCGGATCGTCGAGTCCGGCGGCGCCGAGCTCGCCGACAAGCTGGAGAACGAGGGGTACGAGGCATACACGAAGGGTGGCGCATCCGCGTGACACAGCTGCCGGGCCTCCTCGACACCGAGGCGATCCGCAAGGACTTCCCCATCCTGGACCGTCAGGTCCACGACGGCCGGAAGCTCGTGTACCTGGACAACGCGGCGACGAGCCAGAAGCCGCGCCAGGTGCTGGACGCCCTGAGCGAGTACTACGAGCGCTACAACGCCAACGTCCACCGCGGTGTGCATGTGCTCGCCGAGGAGGCCACGGCGCTGTACGAAGGCGCGCGCGACAAGGTCGCGGAGTTCGTCAACGCGCCGAGCCGCGACGAGGTGATCTTCACCAAGAACGCCTCCGAGTCCCTCAACCTCGTGGCGAACATGCTGGGCTGGGCCGACGAGCCCTACCGCGTGGACTCCGAGACCGAGATCGTCATCACGGAGATGGAGCACCACTCCAACATCGTGCCGTGGCAGCTGCTCGCGCAGCGCACGGGCGCGAAGCTGAAGTGGTTCGGCCTGACCGACGACGGCCGCCTGGACCTGTCGAACATCGACGAGGTCATCACCGAGAAGACGAAGATCGTCTCCTTCGTGCTGGTCTCCAACATCCTCGGCACCCAGAACCCCGTCGAGGCGATCGTGCGCCGCGCCCAGGAGGTCGGTGCCCTGGTCTGCGTCGACGCCTCCCAGGCAGCCCCGCACATGCCGCTGGACGTACAGGCCCTGCAGGCCGACTTCGTCGCCTTCACCGGCCACAAGATGTGCGGCCCGACCGGCATCGGCGTCCTCTGGGGCCGCCAGGAGCTGCTGGAGGACCTGCCTCCGTTCCTCGGCGGCGGCGAGATGATCGAGACGGTGTCGATGCACTCCTCGACCTACGCCCCGGCGCCCCACAAGTTCGAGGCGGGCACGCCCCCGATCGCCCAGGCGGTCGGCCTCGGCGCGGCGATCGACTACCTCAACTCGATCGGCATGGACAAGATCCTCGCCCACGAGCACGCCCTCACCGAGTACGCCGTGAAGCGGCTGCTCGAGGTGCCCGACCTGCGCATCATCGGCCCGACCACGGCCGAGGAACGCGGCGCGGCGATCTCCTTCACCCTCGGGGACATCCACCCGCACGACGTGGGTCAGGTGCTCGACGAGCAGGGCATAGCGGTGAGGGTCGGCCACCACTGCGCGCGGCCGGTGTGCCTGCGCTACGGAATTCCTGCGACCACGCGAGCGTCGTTCTATCTGTACTCCACGCCGGCCGAGATCGACGCACTGGTCGACGGCCTGGAGCACGTACGGAACTTCTTCGGCTGAGGGGTTGGCGAGCGCTCGCATGAAACTGGACTCCATGTACCAGGAAGTCATCCTGGACCACTACAAGAACCCGCACGGGCGGGGCTTGCGGGATGGCGACGCCGAGGTGCACCACGTCAACCCGACGTGCGGTGACGAGATCACGCTGCGCGTGAAGTACGACGGCACCACGATCGAGGACGTCTCGTACGAAGGCCAGGGCTGTTCGATCAGCCAGGCGAGTGCGTCCGTACTGAACGACCTCCTCGTCGGCAAGGACCTCTCCGACGCGCGGAAGATCCAGGAGACCTTCCTGGAGCTGATGCAGTCCAAGGGGAAGCTCGAACCCGACGACGCGATGGAGGACATCCTGGAGGACGCGGTCGCGTTCGCCGGGGTGTCCAAGTACCCGGCCCGGGTGAAGTGCGCCCTGCTGAGCTGGATGGCCTGGAAGGACGCGACGGCCCAGGTGCTGGGCGGAGCCGACGCCGAGAAGGAGACGACGGCATGAGCGAGACCGTTGAGATGAAGCCGGCCTCGGAGGAAGAGGTCCGTGAGGCGCTGTACGACGTCGTCGACCCCGAACTGGGCATCGATGTCGTCAACCTCGGCCTGATCTACGGCATCCACATCGACGACGCGAACATCGCGACGCTCGACATGACCCTGACGTCGGCGGCCTGTCCGCTGACGGACGTCATCGAGGACCAGGCGAAGTCCGCCACGGACGGCCTCGTGAGCGAGCTGCGCATCAACTGGGTCTGGATGCCCCCGTGGGGCCCCGACAAGATCACGGACGACGGGCGCGAGCAGCTTCGGGCTCTCGGCTTCAACGTCTGAGGTCCATCGACGCGACGGAGGGCGGCACCCTGTTCGGGTGCCGCCCTCCGTCGCGTTCTCAGTCCAGTCCGGACACGACCTGGAACGACGCGTCCGAATAGAACTGGTGACTGTTCTCGAAGGGGTCCAGGCGGAGCTGGAAGTTGCGGTGGCGCAGGAAGCGGCCCGGGTAGTTGACCGACTCCAGCGAGAGCGTTCCCGAGCGGGACCAGACGCGGGGGCAGAACGTGGCGTCCTGGCGGAAGAGGGACGAGCCGTCGTTGCTGTTCGCGACCAGGACGAAGCTGCGGTGGCGCAGGTAGCGGCCGTCCGCGGTGGTGAAGGAGTAGCAAGAGGAGTCGGAGAGGCCGGCGACCCGCTGGAAGGTGGCGTCCTCGCGCTGCCCGGAGCCTGACCCGATCTGGTCCAGCCGCACATAGCCGTCGCTGACCCGCCAGTAACGGTCGCGGAAGTTGACCGAGCGTATGGATATGCCGGTGGAGGCCGGGGGCTTCGGGTGCTTCGAAGGGGTGGGCGACGCCTTCGGCGGCTTCGGGGCCTTCTTCTCGGGCTTCGGGCTCGGGGTGGCCGTGGGAGCGCTGGTGGTGGGGGTGGGAGAGGGGGACGGCTGACGGCGGTCCGCGCCGGGCTCGGGTGTGCCGGACCCGGAGGGGGTCGCGAAGGAGATCAGGCCGCCCGGAGCCGAGCTGCTGAGCGTGGTCGGCTCCGCCGCGCGGGATTCGGCCTCCTCGGCCTCGCTGTTCAGCACGGTGATGGCCGTGGCGCACGCCGTGATCGTCGCGAGGGCCAGGGCACCCGCCAGCCAGAGCCGTCGCGTCCCCGGTGCCCGGGTGGTGTCCGGGGCCCAGCCGCTCTCCCAGGGGCGGTCCTGTGGCGGCCGGGACTTGTCTTCTGCCATGCGCTGTTCCTCCGGCGGGGCACCCTTGACGGCGGCGCAGTTGTGGTGGCCCTGTGTGTGATCGGTGACACCGTAGTGGACGCCTGGGGCGCCTGTGACTCGTTTCGTGAGAGCGGTTTCCCTCTGTTGCGAGAGTGGATTCTCCCCGTGATCAAAGCTCCGTTGTGTACGGGTGTACAGATGGTTGTGTACGCTCGTACATATGGGATATCTGCTGCTGGCCGGGGCCATAGCCGCCGAAGTCGGTGCGACCACCGCCATGAAGTACAGCGACGGCTTCAGCAGGCTCGGGCCCTCGCTGCTCACGGTCGCCGGATACGTGGTCTCCTTCGCGTTGCTCGCGCAGACCCTCAAGACCGTCTCGGTCGGCACGGCCTACGCGATCTGGGCGGGGGTCGGCACCGCCGCCATCGCCACGATCGGGTTCGCGTTCCTGGGAGAGGGGATGACCGTCGCCAAGGCCGCCGGGATCGCGCTGATCATCGCCGGGGTCGTGGTGCTGAACCTGGGCGGGGCCCACTGATGGCCCGGCGCCACGACCCCGAGCGGCGGCAGCGGATCATCGACGCGGCGATCCGGGTCGTCGGGGCGAAGGGGATCGCCGGGCTGAGCCACCGCAGTGCGGCCGCCGAGGCCGATGTGCCGCTCGGCTCGACGACGTACCACTTCACGACCCTCGACGAGCTGCTGGTCGCCGCGTTGCGGCAGGCCAACGAGGGCTTCGCCAAGGTGATCGCCTCGCGCGGCGGCCTGGAGGACCCCCGCACCGATCTGGCCGCCGAGCTCGCCGCCTGGATGGGGGAGTGGCTCGCGGGCGACCGGACCGGCGTGGAGCTGGAGTACGAGCTGTACCTGGCCGCCCTGCGCCGGCCCGCCCTGCGGCCCGTCGCCGCCGAGTGGGCGGCGGGCGTAGCCGAGGTGCTGTCCCGCCGCACCGACCCGGCGACGGCCCGGGCCCTGGTGGCGGTCGTCGACGGCATCTGTCTCCAGGTCCTGCTGACGGGGGTGCCCTACGACGAGGAGTACGCCCAGGAGGTGCTGGCGCGGGTGCTGGCCGGAGCCCGGGGGCGAGGCGGCGGGTAGGGGCGGGCGGGTCGCCCGTGGGGAGGTCGCGTCGGAGGACGGGTGCTTGCGCGGGTGCTGCCGGGCCCGGGGTAGGGGTCGGCGGGAGGGGTGGCGGAGGTCGTCCGTGGGGAGGTCGCGTCGTGGACGGGTGCTTGCGGGGGTGCTGCCGGGCCCGGGGTAGGGGTCGGCGGGAGGGGTGGCGGAGGTCGTCCGTGGGGAGGTCGCGTCGTGGTGCTTGCTCGGGCGCTGCCGAGCCCCGGGTGAGGCCGGCGGGGAGGGCGTCCACGGGGGCCGTCGGTGCTGCTGAGGGACGTCTTCGCCGCGCGGATACCGCCCGTCCCGTGAGACGCCCTCGCACCGGTTCGCATCGATCGGCGTCCGCCGGTTAGGTTGCCCTCATGACCGACACGACTGCTCCTCGCACCACCGGCGCCGTGGCCGCCGGCCTCGCCACGATCGCCGCCGACGGCACCGTTCTCGACACCTGGTTCCCCGCCCCCGAGCTGGCCGACCAGCCCGGCCCGTCCGGCACCGAGCGGCTGTCCGCCGACCGCGCCGCGGAGCTGCTCGGCGGCGGCGCGACCGCGGCGATCGGCCCGGACGCCCGCCGGGGCGTCGAGGTGGTCGCGGTCCGCACGGTCATCGCCTCGCTCGACGAGAAGCCGATCGACGCGCACGACGCCTACCTGCGCCTGCACCTGCTCTCCCACCGTCTGGTCAAGCCGCACGGCCAGAGCCTGGACGGCATCTTCGGCTTCCTCGCCAACGTCGCGTGGACCTCGCTCGGCCCGGTCGCCGTCGACGAACTCGAGAAGGTCCGGCTGAACGCCCGCGCCGAGGGCCTGCACCTGCAGGTGACCTCCGTCGACAAGTTCCCGCGTATGACGGACTACGTGGCCCCCAAGGGCGTCCGGATCGCCGACGCCGACCGGGTCCGCCTCGGCGCGCACCTCGCCGAGGGCACCACGGTCATGCACGAGGGCTTCGTCAACTTCAACGCCGGCACGCTCGGCACGTCGATGGTCGAAGGCCGCATTTCCGCCGGTGTCGTGATCGGCGACGGCTCGGACATCGGCGGCGGCGCCTCCACCATGGGCACCCTCTCCGGCGGCGGCAACGTCATCATCTCCATCGGCGAGCGTTGCCTGATCGGCGCCGAGGCGGGCGTGGGCATCGCCCTCGGCGACGAGTGCGTGGTCGAGGCCGGCCTCTACGTCACCGCCGGCACCCGCATCACCATGCCCGACGGCCAGATCGTCAAGGCCCGCGAGCTGTCCGGCGCCTCCAACATCCTCTTCCGCCGCAACTCGGTCACCGGCACGGTCGAGGCCCGGCCGAACAACGCGGTGTGGGGCGGTCTGAACGAGATCCTGCACAGCCACAACTGATCACGAGCGGCCGTGACCTGCGGCCGTCTCATCGATCAACGTCCTGACCTGCTGTTGAGCTGTCGGTAGCTGTCGACGTTCGTCATCACTGAGCGCCCTTCCACGGCCCGAGGACGGCCGGGGAGGGCGCTCGTATGTTGGCGGGAGAGACGACCTTCCAAAGATGCCTGCGGCGTATGCAAAGAGGCTGATACCGTTAAATCGCAGCTCGAAAGCAGCTGTATCTAGGTCAAACGGGATGCAGGTAACAATGGGGCAGCAGTCTGGGAAGTCTGAGATTCGTGAAAGTGTCATCCGATCGCTTACGGATAAAGTCTCAAGAAGGAACTACGATAAATATCTGCCGCGAATCACGCTGCGACGTGTTCGGGGTATATTCGACGCGGTGGTTTCCTTTGATTTTCCGGTAACGGCAATTGTGGGACCAAACGGTGGTGGCAAAACTACAGTCCTCGGTGCAGCTGCATGCGCGTATCGCAACGTGAAGCCACGCCGCTTCTTCGCGAAAAGCGGTAAGTATGATTCTATGGCTAACTGGATGATCGAATATGAGATCATCGACAAAAAGATCCGCCCGGTCGGCGAGGTGCAGAGGACGGCATCCTTTCGGTCGGAGAGGTGGAAGCGCGACGAATTCTTTGATCGCGAATGCCTGATCTTTGGTGTCAGTAGGACAGTCCCGGCGAACGAGCGATCCGAGCTGCGGCGCTGCATCGCGAATAATTTCCAGGTTGACTCCGATCAGGTTTCTCCGCTCTCCGCGGATGTAGCTGAAGCCGTGCGAAAGGTTCTCGGCAAGGATGTTCGAAAATTCAACGAGATGACGGTTGACGCCCGCGGTCGCATTTCACTTCTGGCTGGGTCGACCGAAGGTGGTGAAACTTTCTCAGAATTCCACTTCGGTGCTGGGGAGTCGAGTGTTATTCGAATGATTTCTGAGATCGAAGCTGCTCCAAATGGCTGCCTGATCCTCGTTGAAGAAATCGAGAACGGTCTTCACCCTCTCGCAACGAAGCGTATGGTCGAGTATCTGATTGACGTGGCGGAGAGAAAGCGCGCTCAGGCGATCTTTACGACACACTCCGACTATGCGCTGGAGCCACTCCCAGATATTGCGATCTGGGCCGCCCTGGACGGTTACGTGGAGCAGGGCAAGCTGAGAATTTCTTCGCTGCGTGCCATTACTGGGCATGTCGAATCAAGTCTCATCGTTTTCGTGGAAGACGAATTCGCTAAGGACTGGGTTGAGACCTGCCTCCGATATTACGGAAATGTCGAGCTTGAAGCCGTGACGGTTGAGCCGCTATCTGGCTCTGGTACGGCAACTAAAATTCACAATAATCGGAAAGCGGATCCAACGATCGATACGGCGAGCGTTTGCTATATCGATGGAGACGCAGAGCAGTCGGCGGATGAACAATCCATGATCTTCAAGTTGCCGGGAACGACCCCGGAACTTTACGTGTTCAATCGCGTATATGATCGCCTGGAGGAACTGGCGGCGAAAATCGCCAACGCCATTCATCTTCCCGTGGAGCGTCAATCCGACGTGGTTCGCGCAGTGAAAGAAGTGGCCAACACGAATCGGGATGCGCATCTTTTGTTTGCGCAGATCGGTGCCAAGCTGGGTCTTATTGCTGAGACGATCGTTCGAAGCGCTTTCATTTCCCTCTGGGCTCAGGAATATCCTGAGGAAGTAAAGGAGATCATTGATCCCTTTGCGGCACTACTTCCGATGTCGGGGCCGCAGCGCCTCCTGACGGAGGCTTAGAGTATCTTTTGCGATCACAGGAGGTCGGGTGTAGCGGCTTTGAGCTGGAGCTGATTTGGCGCGAGTGATCATGGCCCATTATGCTAGCCAGCGGATCGGGCAGGTTTGTGAGCCTGCCCGTTAGTGCCCGATCTTGGGCCATGATCTTCGAGGTTCGCGCCAAATTGGCTGCCTAAAGTCGTGGAGCCGACCGGCCTTAGCCACGGAGGGTTTTCCTACCTTCGCGCGCATGCACGCTCCTTCGCGCTGGCGGCCCACATCACCAAGCACCAGCCGGTGGAGGTCACCCTGCCGTGGAAGAGCCCGGACGGTCCGCCCGTCACGGCCTCGCCGCTGTTCGTCAATGCCCGGCGCCAATGGCTGCACCGGTTCCGCGCGTCTTCCGGGACCAAGAGAGCGCCGATGACGGCCCCGAAACGGCCCTTGAGGCGGGTTGATCGTCTGACCTGCCATGATTCAGAACAGCCACAACTGACGGCCCCAGTACGATCCCGTACGGATGACCCTGCGTGACCTCGCGGTGGTTTCGGCAGATGAACGGGTGGACGCAGTGTCCGATCAGACGCCGAAACGACGAAACGAGGACCGGGGCATGAGGAACGAGCGGGGGCGGGCCGTGGTGCGCGGGCTGACCGGGGTGGTCGCGGTGCTGGCGGTGTGCTGGCTGCCGGCGGGGGCCGCGCACGCCGACGAGACCAACAACGGCTCGCACAACGGCCACCGGGTCGGTCTGATCAACGTCAACACCGGTCAGATCGACGACCCGGCGGAGGACGTGCTGGAGCACACGCTGCTGTTCGGTGACGGGTACGCCTGGAACTGACCGGGCAGAGCAGACGGGACGGCCCGTACCGCAGGTGACACCGCGGTACGGGCCGTCCCGTTTTCGTGCCCCGCGGGTGGCATAGCGGGGCACGCCCGCACGCGTCACAGGGAGTACGGGGGGCGGACACCGGGTCCGCCCCGGGGGAGAGCGAAGGTGACGATGGATGCCGAAGCGCAGGAGAGTTTCCGGGAATTCGTGGCGAACCGGTCGTCCGCGCTGCTGAAGACCGCCGTCCTGCTGAGCGGCGGCGACCGGCACGCGGGCGAGGACCTGCTCCAGAACGCGCTGATCAAGGCGGCTGGCCGCTGGCACCGCATCGACGAACCCGAGGCCTACGTACGGCAGGTCCTCTACCGGCAGCAGGTCAGCCGCTGGCGGCTGAAGTGGCCGAGGCGCGAACTGACCGTCGCCGAACCCCCGGAGACCGGCACCGCCCCGGACGCCTCCGGCGCCGCCGAACTGCGCCTGGTGATGCGCGGGGCGCTCGCCCGGCTGACCGCGCGGCAGCGCACCGTGCTCGTGCTCCGCTACTTCGAGGACCTGCCCGAGAGCGAGGTGGCCCGCATCCTGGGCTGCTCCGTCGGCACCGTACGGTCCGCCACCCACCGTTCCCTCGCCCGGCTGCGTGCCCTCGCACCCGAGCTGGCCGCGCTCGGGCCGGCCGCCGCCGAACAGCGGCCCGCCCCTGACTACTCGCCCGTGGAGGTGCGTCAGTGAATGTCGACGAACTCGTGCGTGACGCACTGCGTGACCAGGCCGACGGGCAGCCGCCCGCCGCCCCCGGCTTCGCCGACCGGGTGCTCGGCGTCCGCCGGCGCCGCCGCGGCCGCCGGCTCGCGACCGCGGCGGCCGCGGCCGCCGCGGTGGTGGCCGTCGCCGTGGCCGTACCGGTGCTGGACTCCGGCAAGCGGGACGTACGCCCCTCGGGCGGGGTGACGCAGACCGGCATCACCGCCCACCCGGACCAGTCGCCGCCGCGTGACCTGATCGCGGCCGGGCGGGTCGCGCTCGCCGCGTACTACACGACCAGGAACGTCGAGCAGTCCGCCGACCGGGCCGTCTCGGAGCGTACGTACTGGCTGCTGAACCCCGGCACGAAGAAGTACGCGAAGGACGACCGGTGGTCGTACGTCGCGGTCGCCCCCGGGCTGCGGACCGCCGCGGTTCTGGAGCGGAAGCTGCCCGTGCCGCGGATCGGGCTGCTCGATCTGGCGAGCGGGCAGATCAAGCGGTGGATCCCGGTGGACCGGCCGGTGGCGGGGGTGGAGTTCTCCGCCGACGGCAGGAAACTCGTCGCGACGGCGTACCGCGAGAATCCCGACCGCCGGGTGAAGACCGAGGGGTCGGAGGGCTGGGACGCCCCGTTCATGGAGTCGGACCGGACCGGTTTCCATGTCATCGACGTGGCCTCCGGGAGCAGCTCCTGGGCCGGGGTTGAGCTCGGCGGGGGCGCGCACAACCCCGATGAGTTCCTCAACTCCCGGCAGGATTTCGCGTTCACCCGCGACGGCCGTCTCGTCTGGTCCGGGATGCCCACGGAACCCGGCAAGAAGTTCTATGACTTCACCGGCAAGGAGGCTCCCGCGCCGGCCGGGGAACGGTACCGGGACTGGTTCGTCGAGGCGGGGGTGTCGCCCGACGGGCGGCTCGTGGCCGGTCAGTTCGCGGGGAGGAAGTGGAAGACGTCATCCTATGTCCTCGACGCCCGCACCGGCAGGCAGCGTGAGGTGCGCGGGCAGCAGTTGCTGGCCTGGGCGGACGGGAACTCGCTCGTCGCCTGGGACATCGGGCAGGACGGGAACGAGTACCACCAGCGGCTGGTCCTGGTGACCATCGGCGGCGGGAAGACCACCCCGCTCAGCGACTTCCGGTCGCCCAAGGACAACACCAAGGGGCGTTGGGAGCCGGTGTTCGCGGAGCGGTGATCATGCGCTGATGCTGATCAGGTCGTCGTGGAGTGAGAGCAGTGCGTCGGCCGTCCTGCGGTCGGCCGGCTGAAGGGGGCCGCGGACCGGACCTGCCGGGAGGGCCAGGGCGTTCAGGAGCGCCTTCGCCGTGACGGTGCCCGGCAGGCCAGCCCACATGATCGCCTCGATGAGGCCAGTGGCCAGCTGCTGGAGGCGGGCCGCCCGGGCCGTGTCACCCGCGTCGAACGCGTCCAGGACGGCCCGCAGATGGTTCGGGATCACGTTCGCGACCGTGCTGACGTATCCCGTGCCGCCCACGGCGTACAGCGCGAGGTTGTGTTCGTCGCAGCCCGCGTAGTACGCCAGGTCGGTGCGGGCCAGCACCTTCTGGGCGCCCAGGAAGTCCTGGGAGCAGTCCTTCACCGCGACGATCCGGGGGTGCTCGGCCAGGCGGAGGATGGTCTCCGGTTCGATGCGGGTGCCGGTGCGGACGGGGATGTCGTAGACCATGAGCGGGAGTGCGCAGGCGTCCGCGATCTCCCGGAAGTGGGCCTCGATCGCGTCCTGCGGGGGTCTGCTGTAGTACGGCGACACCACCAGCAGGCCGTCCGCGCCCGCCTTCTCGGCCTCCCGGGCCAGTTCGGTGGTGTGCCGGGTGTCGGGGGTGCCGATGCCCGTGATGACCTTCGCGCGGTCGCCGACCGCCTCGCGGACGGCTCGGACGAGGTCGGACTTCTCGGCGTCCGTGGTGGTGGGGGACTCGCCCGTCGTGCCCGAGAGGACCAGGCCGTCGCAGCCGTTCGCCACCAGGTGGGTGGCGAGGCGCTGGGCGCCGTCGAGGTCCAGGGCGCCGGACGGGGTGAAGGGGGTGATCATGGCGCAGAGCGTGCGGCCCAGGGGTGGCGGTGTGGTCATGAGGGTAGTCTCGGCTGGGCATTCGTGTAGCTCCACTTAATTTTACTACCAGATATTTCTAAGTATTGCTTCAAAATGGGGCCGGTGGTGAAGGTGTCGCCTGGCCGACGGGCCAGGAGTCGGCTGGGTAGCGGCGGGGTGGTCCGGGTACCCGGGTGTTCCTGACGTCGAGAGGAGGCACCGTGACCGGGACCATGGATCACCGGGCCGTGCACGACGAGCGCCGTTCCGTGGGTGAGCTCGTCGGGCAGGCCACGGAGCAGCTCTCCACGCTCATGCGGCAGGAAGTGGCGCTCGCCAAGGAGGAGCTCGCGGAGAAGGGGCGACGTGCGGGGCGCGGCGGCGGGCTGCTCGGGGCGGCGGGCGCGGTCGCGTACGCCGGGCTGCTCGTACTGTCCGGTGCGGGGGTCGCCGCGCTGTCGCTGGTGCTGCCCGTGTGGGCCGCGGCGCTGATCGTGACCGGGGTGTTGTTCGTGATCGCGGCCGTGCTGGCGGCGACGGGGCGGGCGCAGCTGCGGAAGGCCACGCCGCCCACGCCCGAGCAGGCGCTCGGCAGCGTCAGGGCGGACGTGGAGGAGATCAAGGAGAGGGCGCATCGATGACGGACGCGACGGGCGGGGCGAAGGGCCCCGATGAGCTGCGGCGGCAGATCGAGCGGACCCGTACCGAACTCGGCAACACGGTGGAGGAGTTGGCCGGGAAGGCGGATGTGAAGGGGCGTGCGCTGGCGCGCGCCGCTGATCTGCGGGACAAGGCCGGGGCGATGACGGTGCAGTTGCGCAGCAGTGCCGCGCAGGCGGGGCACACCGTGCACGATCGGGCGACGCATGCGGGGCCTCGTCCGGTGCGGACCGTCGTGCAGGCGGGGATGCGGCATCCGAAGCCGGTGCTGGTGGCCGGTGCGGCGGGGGCCGTGGTGGCGGTCGGGGTGTTGCGGTGGAGGCATACACACGGGCATCGCTGAGCGGCCTGCCCCGCCTGCCCGGTCCCGACCTGCCTCCGGCGGTCGGGACCGGGCTTTCGTCTGCGGTGGCCCGTGCGGTGCGGGTGGGCGGGAGGAAGGGCCCGCGGGTGTGTCGGCAGCGGCGTGTCAACTGTCGTGAGACAGGCGGGGATTGCCTCGCTCGTCGTCGCTTCGAGGTGCGTGATTCTCTCGCATGATGAGACCGGAGAGTGCGGCAAAAGTTTGCCGGCCACCCGAGTCAAGACCGGTCTGACCTGCTCGTTTACATGGTCTTAACGCCTTGTGAGGTCCTTGATGATCTCCGTCACCGGGGTGTGGACGGCTTACTGCTTGTAGTGTCCACCTACCCGGAGGCGATCTCCGGGTGCTTCAGTCACAACGGGGTGGCTGCGGTGTGCGACAGGTCCCGTTCCCCTCCGATGTCACTGGAGGACCTCATGCATACGCCTCCCATCCGCTCCTTCCGGCAGATCGAAGGCCTCCTCGACCCCTCCCGTCCGGTGGTGACGCTGTTCAGCGGCGGACTGGACATCTCCTACCTGCTGCTGAGGCTGCGTCAGCTCGGCCTGACGGACATTCACGCGGTCAGTGTCGACCTCGGCGAGGACGAGTCCAGTGCCTACAAACAGCAGATCGCCGACGCCCTCGACGTAACGCTGCACATTCTGGACCGCAAGCAGGAGTTCGCAGCGTCCTTCGTCGCTCCGGCGATCGCCGCGCAGGCCGTCTACCTGGGCATCCACCCGGTCAGCTCGACCCTGAGCCGCCCTCTGATCGCGCAGGCCGCCGTCGAACTCGCCGGTGATCTGGGCGCCCAGGCGGTCATCCACACCGCGAACCGATCGCAGAACACCCTGCGCCGCCTCAATGGCGCACTGCGCCTGCTCGACTACCCGGGTCTGTACGGCAGTCCGTACGACCTCGAACCCGTCGACCGCGACGCCAAGCACGCGGCCCTGCGAAGTGCCGGGGTCGACCTGCTCTCCGGACGGGCGGTCAGCGGGGACTCGAACCTGTGGTGCCGGGAGTTCGAGTCCGGCATCCTCGACGACCCCGAGAACCACGCCGTGCCCGAGGGCATGTACCGCTGGAGCGCACTGGACCCCCACGCGGCCCCCGGTACCGTCTCGGTGGGCTTCGAAGCAGGCCTCCCCGTCACCGTCGACGGCGAACGCCTGCCCCTGGTCGACCTGACAGCCGAACTGAACCGGCGCGTCGGGGCATACGGACTCGGTCGCTACTCCGGACTGGAGCACCTCGACCACGGCGAGAAGGTCCTGGAGATCCGCGAGATGCCGGCCGCGTGGCTGCTGCTGCGTTCCTACCGGCACGTCGAGTCGGCCTGCCTGGACGCCGAGCTCATCCGGGAGAAGCAGCACCTGGAGCAGGTCTGGGTGCGCGAGGCGCTGGAGGGCCGCTGGTTCGGTGAACTGCGCACCGCTGCCCAGCAGTTCATCGGCATCTGTGCCCGGCGGACGACCGGTCGGGTCACGTGGGAGCTCCGCGTCGGCGGTGCCGAGACACGTGCGATCACCGCCCCGCGACCGCGTTACCTGCGTGACCGCGAGCGGTGGGAGGAGCACTCCATCGCCCTGGAGGCCGCCGCACACGTCGCGCCCCAGCCCGCCCTGGCCTGACCCTCGGAAGGACACCCATGACCGGCAACATCACGCTCTCCCCCGAAGCGGAAGCCGCCATCACGGCACTGTCCGGCCCCGGCGGACACCTGCTCCCCGCAGCCGAACTCACCCGCCTGCTCGGTGCCGTCAAGGCCGACTGGACACGCTTGGCCCGCAACTGGGACGACCTCGCCCTCGACACTCACATGGCGGACGGCGGCACCTACCGCTACCGCCGCTACGGCCAGTACGACCTGGACCCCGGTACCGGCGAACTCACCCTGCTCCCGCACGAGCCGTACCGGCAGGAGAGCGAGGTCAATCCGCTCAACGGCGGGGTGGACCGGCTCTTCGAACCGTTGACCGCGGCGTTCACCGGGGACCCGCTCCTGCGCACCCTCCTGGTCGCCCTGGGCAGGGTCTTCAGCGCCGTCGACGGCACCCGGCACTGGAACATCAAGCTCCACCCGTACCGCATCACGGCCGGGGCCGAGGCCGGCCGGCCCGCCCCCGAGGGCCGCCACCGCGACGGCGTCACCTTCATCACCTCCCTGCTCATCGACCGGCACAACGTCACGGGCGGTGAGAGCTCCGTCCACTCCGACGACGGAACCCACCTGCTGACGACCACCCTCTCCGAGCCCGGCGACCTGCTGCTCGGAGACGACCGCCGCACCCTGCACTCGGTCACCCCGGTCCGCCCCGTCGATGCCACGGAACCCGCCCACCGCGACGTCCTGGTGATGGCCTACACCACCCGCTGACCCGCATCACCACCAGCCCCCGCCGCCCCTACCGGCGGCCGGGGCAGGTTCACCCCGGAGGGTTCCCATGCCTACCGCGCCCCCCGTCACCCGAACCGGCCCCCGCAGGGCCTGGCTGAGCGACGGCCCCGTCCTGCTCGTCGCCATCGTGTGGGGCTCCAGTTACCTGGCCACCAAGGACATCACCCACGCGGACTCCGTCATCCCGCTGCTCCTGCTGCGCTTCCTCATCGCCATCCCGCTCCTCGGCCTGGTGGCCCGGCGCGGGCTACGGCGGCTGACGGCACGTGAACTGCGCGGCGGCGGCATCCTCGGGCTGATCCTCACCGCCGTCTTCCTGCTGGAGACCTACGGCGTCGTCCACACCTCGGCCACCAACGCCGGGCTGATCATCAGCCTCACCATGATCTTCACCCCGCTGGCCGAGGCCGCCCTCACCCGCACCCCGCCCAGCCGTTCCTTCCTGGCCGCGGCGGCGCTGTCCGTGCTCGGTGTCGCCCTGCTCACCCAGGGCACCGGCTTCACCACGCCGTCCCTCGGCGACCTGCTCATCCTGCTGGCCGCCCTCGCCCGCACGGCCAACGTGCTGGTCACCCACCGCCTCCCGGCCGTGCGCGACACCGACGACGCCACGCTCACCTTCGTCCAGCTCGGCACCGCCGTCGTGGCCTTCGCGGTCCTGTCCCCGCTCGGTGGGACCCCGCCCTGGGAGCTGGCCGCGTCCTTCACCGGGGCCGAGTGGGCCAACCTGCTCTACCTGTCCCTCATGTGCACCCTGTTCGCCTTCTTCGTCCAGCTCTGGGCGGTGCGGCGAAGCTCCCCCTCGCGCGTCAGCCTCCTCCAGGGCACCGAGCCCCTCTGGGCCGCCGTCATCGGCGTCGCGCTCGGCGGTGACCGCCCGGGCGCCCTCGGGTACCTCGGGGCCGTCCTCGTGCTGGCCGGCACCACCTGGGGCCGCCGTGCCGCCGAGCCGCGTTCAGCGGCCGACACGCCCTCGCAACCGCAGGTTCAGGACATCCGTGAGGTCGCGCGAATGTAGCCCCGTGGACCGGGAGCGCAGTGGGGCCGGCCGGGCGTTTCGCCCGGCCGGCCCCTGTTCGCGTGGTGTCACGGGCGGAAACGCAGAACCTGCGGGTCGTGGTCGCTGATCTGGTCGTTGAACTCCGCGTTGACGTGCACGCTGTCGTACTCGAAGTCGCAGTCCCGGCGGATCGACGGACTGATCAGGATCTGGTCGAGGACCTGGCTGTTGCCCTGGTAGACGTACGAGTAACGCTCGCTGCGCGGCAGCGACTTGATCGCCGACCAGAGTTCGCCGCGGCCCTCCAGGAGCTTCGCGGTCTGGGAGAACTCGAAGTCGTTGATGTCGCCCAGCGCGATGACGTCCGCGTTCTTCTGCGTGTCGAGGATGTCCTTGACGAAGGCGTTCACCAGGGTCGCCTGCCGGTGGCGCTGCGTCTCGGAGCTGCGCGACGGCGGCTGGTACTGGGAGGTCAGACCCTGGTCGCCGCCCTTGGAGTTGAAGTGATTGGCGATCACGAAGACCGAGCGGCCCCGGAAGACGAACTCGCCGGCCAGCGGCTTGCGGCTGCTCTTCCAGGCCTCGTCGGCGGGGGCGATACGGCCCGGGCTGAGCGTCAGGTGCGCCTTGCCGCGGATCTTCGTCACGCCGGTGGCGGTCGTGGCGTCGCCGCCCGCGCGGTCCGCGAAGGAGACGCGCTCGGGGTTGAACAGGAACGCCTGGCGGATGTTGCCGCCCGGCTCACCGCCGTCGGCACCGTCGGCCGGGTCGATCGCGCGCCAGTCGTACTTCGGGCCGCCGGCCGCGACGATCGCGTCGATCAGCTTGGTCAGCGTCTGGTCGGCGGCGACCGTGCCGTCGTTCTTCGCGCCGTTGTTGTCCTGAATCTCCTCCAAGGACACGATGTCGGGCGACTTCAGGTTGCTCACGATCGCGGCGGCGTGGGCGGCGAAGGTGTCGTCGGCCGGGTCGAGGTTCTCGACGTTGTACGTGGCGACCGCGAGCTCGGAGGAGCGCTGCTTGCGGGTCGTCTCGCGTTCCAGGCCCGCGCTCTTCGGTGTGCCCAGCTCGCTCGCGACCAGCGTGTAGCCGCCGAACTGGTTGTAGTCCAGGGGGCCCGCGGTGGTGCCGGTCAGCGTGTCGCCCACGTTGGCCTTCGGGAAGTCCGCCGTCGCGCCGAGGGACTGGATCTGGAGGCGGCCGGTGTTCTGGTCGTCGTAGGAGCCGTAGACCGTCCCACCGTGGCGGTTGCGGTTCTCGTGAGGCTTCACCGTCACCCAGAGCTCGGTGTACGGGTCGGTGGCACCGACGACGCGGGTGTCGGCGACCCGGACGGACATGCCCTCCAGCGCCTCGTAGTAGTCGAGGGCGTACTTCGCCGGCTGGAGGGGGAGCGCGTTGACCGAACCGCCCGCGGCGGTGTCGCCGGCGGGCGCGTAGGCGCCGGGGACCGAGCGTGCGGTGATCGCCGTGGCGGCGGGCAGCGCGTTGCCGCTGGAGACGACCGTGGTCGTCGGCTTGGTGATCTCCGTGACCGACTGGTTGCCGGAGGTCGCTCCGCCGGGGACGTACTCCGTGACCGTGCCGCCGACCGTGACGGAGTCACCGACGGCGACCCCCTTCGGGACGGAGCTGGTGAAGACGAAGACGCCCTCGCTGGTCGCCGGGTCGGCGTCCGGGGCCGGGTCCTGGATCCAGAAGCCGCGCGACGAGCCGTAGGTCCGGATGCCGGTGACGATTCCGGCCACGTCCGTGACCTGCTTCCCGGCGTACGGGGACATCCGGGTGCTGCCCTGGATGTCGTGAATGCGGACCGACTCCGCGTACGCGGGGCTGGTGAGGACGATCGTGGATGCCGCGGAACACGCGGCGGCGACGGTGAGCGCGGCGAGACGCGCGGACGACTTGCTCGGCAACGGGATTCCCTCCGGGGACGTGACAGGGCGCCGGGACGAGGGCGGAGACGGGTGGAAAGGCTGGACTGCCGCTACCGGTGGGGCGGATGCGGTGACGCGCGTAGACCGCGGGCGGACGGGTGGGCCCGGTGGGGCCGGCCCGGTGAACAAGTGTCCGCCGACTTCTACGCGCGTCAATCTCCAGCCTGGCCACGGCACTTGTCAAGGTTTCGGCCATGTACGGCGGCTGACGGGGAGATGAAGTGGGCGGCATGGGTGGAAATCCGTCTAGGCTGAGCGGTTGAGTCACCTGAGGCGCGCTAGGAGAAACAGCCGATGTCAGACCGCTCCCCCCTGCCGCCGGTGCGGCTGCACCCCGAGGCGGAGCTGGCGCGCGACGCGCTGTCCACGCCGTTGCTGTCCCGGGCCGCCCGGCTCGCCCGCTGGGCCGGGCCGGACACCCGCGTCGAGGCCGGGGGAGGGCTCGTCGACGAGCAGCTGCCCGCGGCCGCGGAGGCGCTCGGGCTGAGCGGGGAGGACGCCGCGGCCGACGCCGGCGAGGCGTGGCGGGTCGCCGTCGACGCCGGGCTCGTCGAGGTCGTCGACGAGGAGCAGGGCACCGTGACCGCCGGTGCGGACCTGGCCCGGCTCACCGGCGGCTCACCGCAGGACGTGCTCGCCGTGTGGCTCGCCGCCCTGGAGACCGTGCTCGCCGACGCGAGCGTGCCCGACCTGGACGGGCTCGTGGACGAGGACGGCGAGGTCGACCTCTCCGCCCTCGACTGGGACCCCGAGGGCGAGGCAGAGTTCCTCGACGGCGTACTCGGCAACCTCTATCTGCTGACCGCCGGCGAGGACGCGCCCCAAGGTGCCCCGGTGCCGCTGCCGGCGCTGGCCGCCTCGGTGATCGTGCCCAGCGACATGGGAGAGCCCACCAACGACGTCCTGGAGCAGGTGTCCGACGCGATGATGCGGCTGGACGACCAGTTCCGGATGCTGGAGCCGGTGGGATTCGTCGCCTACCAGCCCGTGGACGAGGCGCTCATGGCCGACGCCGACGAGGAGCCCGCGGCGCCCGTCGACGACACCGATGTCTCCCGGTACGGCATGGTCCGGCTCACCCCGCTCGGGCTGTACGGCATGCGTGCGCGGCTGCTGGAGGCCGGGTTCGAGGCGCCGGCCGTCGGGGACCTCGCCGACAAGGGGGCCGACGCGCTGCTCGACGGCACGGCCGGGTTCCCGCCCGGTGCCGCGCAGGCCGAGACCGAGCAGTGGCTTCAGCGGCGGGAAGTGCCGGCCGCGGCACGGGAGTTGCTGGCGGCGGCCCGGGGCTCCGACGTCGGGGCGCCGCTGCGGCGGTTGCGGTGTCAGCAGGCCCTCTCACTCGTCGGCGCCTCGGCCGAGCCCGCCTTGCGGGAGGTGCTCGACGACGCCGAGCTGGGCGGGCTCGCCCGGGTGTGGCTGACCGAGCACGGAGCGGTGGACGTGCCCGCGCCGTCCGAGGCGATGGTGTACTGGCTGACCATCGACACGGTGGCCGCGCAGCTGGCCGCGGAGGGGAACTCCGAGGAGCTGCGGGCGCTGGTGGAAGGGCTCGCGCGGCAGCACGGCGGGTTCTTCGAGGCCGTGTGGCGGGTCGATCATCCGGCGACCGCCGATGTGCTGGAGGCGATGGGGCGGTTGCATCCCGACAAGAAGGTGGCGAAGGAAGCGCGGAAGGCCGCGTTCAAGGCTCGGTCGCAGCAGGGTGGCTGATCCGCTTTTGTGAGTGCGGCGCCGTCTCGGCTTGTCGCGCAGTTCCCCGCGCCCCCAGGGTGTGTTCAACCGGCGTTCATGGATGAGCGGGACGGTTTCGCCGAACGAGGTCCGCCACCTCCCACGGCATTCTCACCGTCACAGGAGACACCATGTCGCTCACCCGTAGGGACTTCGCCAGGAACTCCGCGATCACCGGTGCCGGTGTCGCGCTGGCGGGCAGTGTCGGCGCCCTCGCCACCGCGCCCAACGCCCTCGCGTCCGACGACAGCGTCAGCGCGGGGGACGGGGCGGCGGACGCCCGGCACGGCGTCGGCTACGGGCCGCTCGTCCCGGACCCCGAGGGCATCCTGGCCCTGCCCGCCGGATTCACGTACAAGATCATCACTTACAGCGGCAGGACCCGGCTGGAGTCCGGCGAGTTCACCCCGTCCAACCACGACGGCACCGCCACCTTCGACGGCCCCCGCGGCACCACCCTGCTCGTCAACAACCACGAGCTGAAGGGCCCGCGCGCCAACTGGGAGCACCCGGTGCCGCTCACCGAGGGCCTCGTCTACGACCCGGCCGCTTCCGGCGGCTGCACGGTCGTCGAGGTGCGCCCCGACGGACGCGTCGCCGAGTGGGTGGGCATCGCCGGCACCTCCACCAACTGCGCCGGCGGCCGCACCCCCTGGGACACCTGGCTCACCTGCGAGGAGAACTCCGACAAGGCCGGCGTCAACGGCATGACCAAGGACCACGGCTACGTCTTCGAGGTCGACCCCTGCGACCGGCGCGCCAACCGCGCCCCCAAGCCGCTGAAGTTCTTCGGCCGCTACGACCACGAGGCCGTCGTCATCGACCCCAGGCGCGGCCACGCCTACCTCACCGAGGACGCCTCAGGACCCAACGGCCTCCTCTTCCGCTGGACCCCGCCCAAGGGCTTCGAGTACGGCCACGGGAAGTTCCGCGGGCTCGCCGACGACGCCGGTGTCCTCCAGGCGCCCAGGTGCTTCGACTCCGGCGGCACGTTCGTCGACGACCTGTCCCGCGCCACGAGGACCGGCACGGTCTACGGCGTCGACTGGGTCGACGTCCCCGACCGCGACGCCCGCACCACCCCGGTGCGCAAGCAGTTCACGGACGGCCAGGTCACCCGCGCCCGCAAGCTGGAGGGCATGTGGTGGGGCGACGGCGGCGCCTACATCGTCTCCTCCTACGCCCGTGAGGAGAGCCCCGTCCAGCACGACGGCCAGGTCTGGTTCTACGACCCCAAGCGCCGCACCCTGACGCTGAAGGTCCTGCTCGGCGTGAACCCCGACCCCTCGAAGGACGGCGCGTTCGACGGCCCCGACAACATCACCGTCTCCCCGTACGGCGGCCTCGTCATCGCCGAGGACGGCGAAGGCGTGCAGCACCTGTTCGGCGCCACCGACAGCGGACGCACCTACCCGATCGCCCGCAACGAGCTGAACATCGGCACCGAAGAGGAGCCGGAATACAGTGAGTTCACCGGCGTCACCTTCTCGCCCGACGGCCGGACCCTCTACGCCAACATCCAGACACCGGGCATCATGCTCGCCATCACCGGTCCCTGGAAGCGCCAGAAGCGGTCATAAATTCGGTCGCCATTCCCGAGTTGCGCCTCCTACAGTGAGATCACAACGTCACGCACCTCCCGGTGCGATGGCAGCGGCTACTTCTCTTCCAAAGAATCCGACGCCGCCGCCGACTTGATCTCGGGAGGCGCGGCATGTGGTGGGTGCCCGGTGCGAAGGCAACGGTTACTTCCTGGATCGGACGGTTGCGGGTTCGAGTCCCGTCAGCGACTTCGGGTCGCTGTAGCTCAATGGGTAGAGCATCTGAATTAGTCCGTCGCCGACTTCTGTCCTCGGGCACCCACCTCTTTTCCCGCATGCAGCGTCTCCTCCGAATGCGAATGAATTCGGGGGAATTCACCATGGCGCGATTCAATGCCAAGGCAGCACGTGCGCGTCCCGTCTCGCGCGTGACGTCCACGGGGCGTGTACTGCGGACGTACGAGGGTGGCCTGGGCCATGAGCGGGACGCCCGCTCCGAGCTCTTGTTGCTCGCCCTCTCCCACTTCGTCTCCCAGCAGACCTTCTACGAGACCGGCGACGACCGCGACGACCGGTTCCAGCGGCTCGTACGCGAACTCGCCGTCACCGACCCGGAGTGGACGGCCGGCCTGCTCGGCTGGCTGCGCGGCGCGGGCAACCTGCGCACCGCCTCGGTCGTCGGCGCCGCCGAGTACGTCAAGGCTCGCCTGGACGCGGGCGCCACCGACGGCCCGTCCAACCGGCAGGTCGTCGCCTCCGTCCTGCAGCGGCCCGACGAGCCCGGCGAACTGCTCGCGTACTGGACCGCGATGTACGGCCGCAACGTGCCGAAGCCGGTCAAGCGCGGCATCGCCGACGCCGTGCGTCGCCTCTATCACGGCAAGGCGCTGCTGAAGTACGACACCGCCTCCCAGGGCTACCGTTTCGGCGACATCCTCAACCTCGTGCACGCGGTCCCGGACCCGGACAAGCCGTGGCAGGGCGAGCTGTTCCGCTACGCCCTGGACCGCCGGCACCACCCGGACACCGCCGTGCCGCCCGCGTCGGACCGCGTCCTCACCGCGCACCGCGAGCTCATGGCGCTGCCCGTCGGGGAACGGCGTGCGGTCGTGACCGCCGAGGGCGGCGCCGAGCGGCTCACCGGGGCCGGGATGACCTGGGAGGCGCTGGCGGGCTGGCTGCAGGGGCCGATGGACAAGGCGGCCTGGGAGGCCGTGATCCCGTCCATGGGCACCATGGCGCTCGTGCGGAACCTGCGGAACTTCGACGAGGCCGGCGTCTCGGACGAGGTGGCCGAGCGGGTCGCCGCGCGGATCAGCGACCCGGCGGAGGTCGCGCGCTCGCGGCAGTTCCCCTTCCGCTACCTCGCCGCGTACCGGCACGCGCCGTCGCTGCGCTGGTCGTACGCGCTGGAGCGGGCACTCGGCCACTCGCTGGCCAACGTGCCGGCGCTACCCGGCCGGACGCTGGTGCTCGTCGACCGCTCGGGCTCGATGTTCTGGTCGGCGCTGTCCGACCGCTCTGAGCTCAACCGGGCCGACGCGGCGGCGATCTTCGGTACGGCGCTGGCCCTGCGGGCCGAGAGCGCGGACCTGGTCGAGTTCGGCTCGACGAGCAACCGTGTGCCGTTCCGCCCGGGCGAGTCGGTGCTGAAGGTCCTCGACCGCTTCGGCGACCTGGGCGGCACCGACACCACGGAGGCGGTGCGCCGGCACTACACGAAGCACGACCGGGTGCTGATCGTCACCGACGAGCAGTACACGCACCACCACCGGGGCGGCCCGACCGAGCAGATCCCGGCCGCCGTGCCGGTCTACACCTGGAACCTCGCGGGATACCGGGCGGGCCACGGTCCGTCGGGCAGGGGTAACCGGCACACGTTCGGAGGGCTCTCGGACGCCGCTTTCCGGATGGTTCCGCTGATCGAGGCCTCCCGGGACGCCGACTGGCCCTGGGTGGCCCGAGGCGGCTCGGTGGCCTGAGGGGGCTGTGGCCCGCACCGCGTGGGGAGTGCGGGCCACGGTCCTGTGCGCACCCTTGTGGCACCCGGTGCTGACATCTAACATTTCAGTTTATGGAAGCCATCCGGCCCGTGCCCCGGACCCTGCTCAGGGACCGGGCGTACGCGGCGATCCGGGACGCCATCGTGGCCGGGGAGATCGAGCCCGGCGCGGTGGTGCGGGACGCCGACCTCGCGGAGCGGCTGGGGCTGTCCCGGGCGCCGGTGCGGGAGGCGTTCTCCCGGCTGGTGGACGACGGGCTGCTGGAGAGCAAGCCGCAGAGCTACACCCGGGTGACCCCGCTGGTGACCGCCGACGTGCGGGACGCCGCCGCCGTGGTCGGCGCCCTGCACGAGCTGGTGACACGGGTGGCCGTGCCCCGGCTGGGCGTCGCGGACATCACGGCGATGCGGGCCGCCAACGAACGGTTCGCCGCCGCCGTGGGTTCCGGGGACGTGGACGGGGCCCTGCGGGCCGACGACGAACTGCACGACGTCCTCGTCCGGGTGAGCGGCAACCGTGCCGCCGCCGCGACCGTCGCCCGCTACACGCCGCTCATCCGCCGCCTGGAGCGGCGCCGCTTCGGAGAAGGCGGCAGCTGCCGCTCCGCCGGTCTGCACGAGCGGTTGATCGAGGCCTGCGCGGCCGGTGACACGGCCGCGGCACTCCTCGTCACGGCGGAGATCTGGCGGGGGCTCGAGGAGCTCGCCGACTGAGACCGACCCCCACCAGGGAGGACGACCCATGTCCCTTTCGTCGTACGAGCGTTACCCCCTGCTCTTCGGGCCCTCGCCCGTCCACCGTCTGGAGCGGCTCACCGCGCACCTCGGCGGCGCGTCCCTGTGGGCCAAGCGCGAGGACTGCAACTCCGGTGTCGCCTACGGCGGCAACAAGACCCGCAAACTGGAGTACCTGGTCGCCGACGCCCTCGCCCAGGGTTGCGACACCCTCGTGTCGATCGGTGGCGTGCAGTCCAACCACACCCGCCAGGTCGCGGCCGTCGCCGCCCGGGCCGGGCTTAAGTGTGTCCTGGTCCAGGAGAGTTGGGTGGACTGGCCCGACGCGGTGTACGACAAGGTCGGCAACATCCTGATCAGCCGGCTCGCCGGGGCCGATGTGCGGCTGGTGCGGGCCGGCTTCGGCATCGGCTTCAAGGAGAGCTGGGAGCAGGCGCTCAGGGAGGTCGAGGAGGCCGGAGGGAAGCCGTACGCCATCCCGGCCGGCGCCTCCGACCACCCGCTGGGCGGGCTCGGATTCGCCGGGTGGGCGTACGAGGTCGCCGAGCAGGAGCGGCAGCTGGGCGTCTTCTTCGACACCGTCGTGGTGTGCTCGGTGACCGGGTCGACCCAGGCCGGCATGGTCGCCGGGTTCGCCGCACTGGAGGAGGCGGGCGGGCGGCCCCGGCGCGTGCTCGGCATCGACGCCTCGGCGAAACCGGCCGCGACCCGCAGCCAGATCGCCCGGATCGCGCACGGCACCGGGCGGCTGATCGGCGTCCGGCGGGAGTTGACCGAGGCGGACGTCGAACTCGACGAGCGGTACCACGCGGGCGTCTACGGCATCCCCGACGAACCCACCCTGGCGGCGATGCGGCTCGCGGCCCGTACGGAGGGGATGGTCACCGACCCCGTCTACGAGGGCAAGTCGATGGCCGGGATGGTCGACCTCGTGTCGAGCGGCGAGATCGGCCGCGACAGCGTGGTGCTCTACGCCCACCTGGGCGGGCAGCCGGCGCTGAACGCGTACAGCGCGCTGTTCTGACCTCCGTCCGGCCGGCCCCGGAATCATCCGGGCTGGTGTCGGGTTGTCGTGCTCAAACGACACCCGTTGAGGAGCAGTCATGTCCGACGAGCCAGCCGTTCGCGAACTCCGCCTCGTGGTCACCGCGGAGGACTACGACGCCGCGCTGCACTTCTACCGGGACGTGCTGGGTCTGCCCGAGCGGGGGGCCTTCGCCTCGGAGGACGGGCGGGTCACGATCCTGGAGGCGGGGCGGGCCACCCTGGAGCTGACCGACCCGAACCACGCGGCGTTCATCGACGACGTCGAGGTGGGGCGGAGGGTCGCGGGGCACATCCGGGTCGCCTTCGAGGTGGACGACTCCGCCGCCACGACGGCGAAGCTGGCCGCCGCCGGAGCGGAGGTCGTCGCCGAGCCGACGCGCACCCCGTGGAACTCCCTGAACTCCCGGCTCGAAGCGCCGGGTGCTCTTCAGCTGACGCTGTTCACCGAGCTGGGTGACTGACGGGGGTTGCCGGGGGTGGTGGGTGTCGGGCCGGGGTGATCGGCCGGCTGCGGGCGGTGGGTCGCGGCGCTGTCGCCGGGTGGTGGGTCGGGGCCGCGCCGGGGGGTGTCCGTCCTCGGAACGGCGCGATGGACCCCCTTACCGACTGACTGTGCGTTGACGCGCCAACCGCTGCGGGCCGACACCCCCCGACACGGCCCCTTCTCGCCGTACGCGGGTGCCGGCCGGTGGGAGCGTCGCCCATGGGGCGGGCACCCGTCCGGCTGCCCCTGCGTCGTCCCTCTCGGGCCGGGCCGTGCGTCGTCCATGAGGGCCGGCACGCGTCCGGCTGCCCCTGCCGGGTCGGCCGCGGTGCCGGATACAGTGCTGAGCGTGCGGACGGACAATCAGCGTGCGGAGCCGAGTGCGGAGCGGCCCGACGGTGCCCGGCGCCGGGCCACGATCCACGACGTCGCCCGCCTGGCCGGGGTGTCACGCCAGACGGTCTCCCGGGCGGTCAACGACAAGGGTGAGATCGACCCCGGCACCAAGGAGCGGGTCCTGGAGGCGGCGCGGCTCCTGGACTACCGGCCGAGCCGGTTCGCGCGCGGACTCGTCCAGAAGGGCGCGGTGACGGCCGGCCTGGTCATCCCCGACCTGCGCAACCCCTTCTTCCCCGAAGTGGCCGCCGGGGTGCTGGAGGCGGCCGAGCGGCGCGGCTGGCAGGTCGTCGTGTGGGACTCCCGGATCGACGAGGCCCGGGAGCGGGAGGCGCTGGACGTGCTCTCCCACCAGGCGGACGCGGTCGTGGGGTACTTCAGGGACCCGGACGACGTCCTCGCCCGGCACCTCGGGGGCGTACCGCTGGTGCTGCTGGAGCGCGGCCCGCAGCAGACCCGGTTCGCGGCCGTGGGCATCGACGCCGCCACCGGTGTCGAGCAGGGCATGGGCCATCTGTTCCACGCGGGACACCGCAGGATCGGCATGCTGGACGGCGTGCACGGCCCGAGCCCCCGCAGACAGGCCTTCCTGGAGCAGGCGCGGCGGCTCGGACTGCCCGTCGACGAGGGGTGGGTCGTGGTGTGTCCCGAACACAGCGTGGCGGGCGGCGAGTCGGGCATGGAGCGGTTGCTGACCGCGCGGCCCGAGATCACCGCCGTGTTCGGCTTCAACGACCTGATCGCGATCGGGGCGATGCGCACCGCCAGCCGCCGTGGCCGGAGCGTTCCGGCCGACCTGGCCGTGCTGGGCTTCGACGGTCTTTCCCTGGGCGAGCTGGTGGACCCCGCCCTGACCACCCTGCACATCGACAAGCGGCGACTCGGGCGGCTCGCCGTGGAACAGGTGGCCCGGCTGCGCGCGGGCGAGGAGCCGCTGCGCGGTGCGGACGCGTGGGTGACACCCGAACTCGTGGTGCGCGAATCCGCCTGACGTCCCGGTCGTCCCGCCGCCGGGTGGAGCGGCCCCGCCGGACGGGCGTGGGCGTGTGGTGGCGCCCCTTCTCCGGTACGTTCCGGTGTCGCGGTGGCGCGTCCGGGGCGGACGCGGTGCCCGTCTCGCGGGGCCTCCGGCCGGCAGGGGGACCGGGCCGTTCTCGGTAAGGTGCGCAGAGAGCCCCGGTGATGAGGAGTGGTCGCGTGGCGCAGGTCAGGCCCATGCGGGCGGATGCCCGGCGCAACTACGAGCGGTTGCTGACGGTCGCCGTGGAGGCGTTCGCCGAGCACGGGGAGGGTGCGTCCCTCGACGACATCGCCAAGCGGGCCGGGGTCGGTTCGGGCACGCTGTACCGGCACTTCCCGACCCGGCAGGCGCTGCTGGAGGCCGCCTATCTGGACCGGATCGAGGCGATCGCGGCCCGGGCCGGCGTGCTCGCGGCCGAACTGCCGCCGGGCGAGGCGCTGACGGAGTGGCTGTACGAGCTGGGCGCCGGGATGATCCGGATGCGGGGGCTGAAGGCGCTGCTGGGACCGGCCGTCACGGACTCGGGCTCCCGTGTGACCACGGCGTGCGGCGACGCGGTCAAGGTCGCGGCCGGGCGGCTGGTCCGGGCGGCGCAGGAAGCGGGCACACTCCGGGCGGACGTCGAGCCGGTCGATGTGCTGCGGCTGGCGCACGGGATGGCGACGGCGTCGGAACTGGCGGACGGGGAGGGCCGGCACCTCCGGCGTTACCTGACGCTGCTGCTGGAGGGGCTGGAGGCAAGGCGCCGCTGATGCGGTGAGCCGGACGCCCCCTGGTGAGGGGGGCGTCCACGGAGGCCGGTGCGGTGGGTTACAGGGCCTGTGCCGCCGGCTTCACCATGCCCCTGACCGTGCGGGACTTCACGAAGTCACCCAGGGCCGTCATCTCCCACTCGCCGGAGAACTGGCGGATCAGCTTGGCCATCAGCACGCCCGTCTGCGGTTCGGCGCTGGTGAGGTCGAAGCGGACCAGTTCCTCACCGGTCGTGCCGTCCAGGAGACGGCAGTAGGCCTTGGCGACCTCCGTGAACTTCTGGCCGGAGAAGGAGTTCACCGTGAAGACGAGGCCGGTGACCTCCTGCGGCAGGCGGCCGAGGTCGACCATGATCGTCTCGTCGTCACCGCCGCCCTCGCCCGTGAGGTTGTCGCCGGAGTGCCGGATGGCGCCGCCCACGATCTGGAGCTTGCCGAAGTAGCAGCTGTCGATGTGGTTGCGCTGCGGCCCGTAGGCGATGACCGAGGCGTCGAGGTCGATGTCCTTGCCGCGGTACGCCGGCTCCCAGCCGAGGCCCATCCTGACCTGGGAGAGCAGAGGGCGGCCGCCCTTGATCAGGGAGACCGTCTGGTTCTTCTGGAGGCTGACACGGCCCTTGTCGAGGTTGATCTTCCCGGCGCCGGGCGCGGGCGGGGGAGGCGTGGCCGGGGCCGGGGGAGTGGTGGGGGCGGCGACCGGCGGGGCCACGGGCGGCTGCACCGGGGCCGGCGGCGGCGGCGTCACCGGCTGGGGCGGGGCGGCGGCGGCCGGCTCCTCCACCGTGACCCCGAAGTCCGTGGCGATGCCGGCGAGGCCGTTGGCGTATCCCTGGCCGACGGCGCGGGCCTTCCACTGGCCGTTGCGCTGGTACACCTCCACGATCACCAGGGCTGTTTCGCTGCCGAGCTGCGGCGGCGTGAACGAGGCCAGGACGGAGCCGTCGTCCGCGTTGCGGATCGTGGCCGTCGGCTCGATGCCCTGGAACGTCTGGCCCGCGGCGTCCGGGCTGGCCGTGACGACGATCTTCTCGATGCCGGGCGGGAGGGCCGTCGTGTCGACCACGATCGCGTCGGGCGCGCTGCCGCCGCCCGAGCGGTATGTCACACCCTGGCCCGACGGCTGGTTGTAGAAGATGAAGTCGTCGTCGGAGCGCACCTTGCCGTCGGCGGTGAGCAGCAGGCCCGATACGTCGAGCCGCACCGGGGCGGCGACGTCCACCGTCACGCGGGCGGCGGACAGGGGGATGTTCGAGCCGGGGGTCATAGCTGTCATGCCGGGTGAACGAGCGAGGCGGTTTTGCCGTTCCCTTACCTCAGGCCAATCGGGTCACCGGCGATTGCGGGGGTGGGCCCGGGCGGTGCGTTCGTTGCCGCGCTTGTAGTTGCCGGTCCAGCGGGCCATGACCAGCTGGGGGTCGGAGGCCTCGACCTCGGCGAGGAACCGCGCGGCCCGGGGGCCGTTCAGGGTGGTGGCGGGGTGGCCGTGGTGGCTGATGCGGACGCTTCCGCCCGCGTGCTGCTCGTAGGTGAATCCGTGAGGTCGTGGCATGCCGTGAGCGTAGGGGGGCGGGGGCGGACGCCCCACCGAATTTCGTCCGCCCCCCGCCCCGCCCCGGGGGCCTACGGCACGACCACGATCTTCCGGCCGACCCCCGCCGCGAACTGTTCCAGCGCCTGCGGGTACCGCTCCAGCGGGATGCGGTCGCTGATGAAGACCTCCGGGTCGAGAACACCGCCCGCGAAGAGTTCCGCCGCCCGCTCGAAGCTGTGCAGCACCGCCATGGAACCCGTGATGGTGATCTCCTGGTTGTAGATACGGTACGGGTCGATCGTCACGCGGGTGGCGTAGTCGGCCACGCCGAACTGCAGGAACGTGCCCGCCTTCGCCACCCGGTCCAGCCCGTCCTGGATCGCCGCCGCGTTGCCCGTGGCGTCGACGACCAGGTCCCAGCCCTGCGGGCGGTCCAGTTCGTCGGGGGTCGCCGCCGACGCCGAGACACCGAGGCGGCGGGCCGTCTCCAGCCGGGCCGGGTTCACGTCGACGACGTCCACGCTCGCCGCGCCCGTGCGCTTGGCCAGCTCCAGCATCATCAGGCCCATGGTGCCGGAGCCGTAGACCAGCACGTGCGCGCCGAGGCGGGAGCGGAGCACGTCGTAGCCGCGCACCGCGCAGGACAACGGCTCCACGAGCGCCGCGTCCTCGGTGCGGACGTGTTCGGGCAGCTTCACGCAGTTCGCCACCGGGGCGAGCGCGTACTGCGCCGCCCCGCCGGCCGTCGTCACGCCGATCGCCGCCCAGCGCTCGCAGAGGTTGTTGTGGCCGGTGCGGCAGTAGCGGCATTCGTAGCAGTAAAGGGACGGGTCGACGGCGACCCGGTCGCCCACCGCCACCTCCGTGACCTGTGTGCCGACCCCGACGACCTCGCCGGCGAACTCGTGCCCGGGCACGATCGGGAGCTTCGGGGCGAACTCGCCCTGCAGGATGTGCAGGTCGGTTCCGCACAGCCCGCAGGCGGCGACCTCGACGACGACCTCGCGCGGCCCTGGCGTCGGGTCCGGGATCTCGGCGACGACGGCCTTGCCCACGGACTCGATGACGGCGGCCTTCATTTCACGGCTCCCAACGACAGGCCCTGGACCAGCTTGTCCTGGGCGGCGAACCCCGCGGCGAGCACCGGCAGGGAGATGACGAGCGACGCGGCGCACACCTTCGCCAGGAACAGGCCCTGGCTGGTGATGAAGCCGGTCAGGAAGACGGGGGCGGTCTCGGCGACCACACCCGTGAGCACCCGGGCGAACAGCAGCTCGTTCCAGCTGAAGATGAAGCAGATCAGCGCCGTCGCGGCGATACCCGGGAGGGAGATCGGGGCGACCACGCGCGCGAGGATCGTGGGCAAGCGGGCCCCGTCCACCTTCGCCGCCTCGATCACCGCCACCGGGATCTCGGCGAGGAAGGACTGCATCATCCACACCGCGATCGGCAGGTTCATGGACGTGTAGAGGACGACCAGCAGCCAGATGTTGTCGAGCATCCCGGCGTTCCTGGCGAAGAGGTAGACCGGGAGGAGACCCGCCACGGCCGGCAGCATCTTGGTGGAGAGGAAGAAGAACAGGACGTCCGTCCACTTGCGGACGCGGTTGATCGAGAGCGCGTACGCCGCGGGGAAGGCCAGCAGCAGGACCAGCAGCGTCGAGGCCACGGACGCGACCGTGGAGTTGATCAGGGCCGGCCAGGGGCTCGCGCCGCCGCCCGTGCCGAAGAACTCGCGGTAGCCGTCCAGTGTCAGGGCGGCGGCGAAGGACGGCGGGTTGGTCGCGGCGTCGGACTCCGAGTGGAACGACGTCAGCGCCATCCACGCGATGGGCAGGAAGAACACGATCCCGGCCAGCCAGGCCAGCAGGCCCAGGCCGTTACGGCGTACGACGCTCATGCGCGGGACACCTCCTCGCGGAACAGGGACGACACCACGCGCAGGGCGAAGGTGGCGATGACGATCGAGCCGATGACCACCAGGACGCCCGCGGCCGAGGCGAGGCCGTTCTCGTGGGCCTGGTAGAAGCTCTGGTAGACGGTGTAGGGGAGGTTGGCGGTGCCGAGGCCGCCGGACGTGATCGTGAAGACCGCGTCGAAGTTCTGGACGATGTAGATCGAGCCCAGCAGGGCGCCCAGTTCGAGGTAGCGGCGCAGATGCGGAAGGGTCAGGTGGACGAAGATCTGCCAGTCGCTCGCGCCGTCGACCCGGGCCGCCTCGACCTGCTCGTGGTCGCGGCTCTGCAGGCCCGCGAGCAGGATCAGCATCATGAACGGTGTCCACTGCCAGACGAGGGCCGCCTCGACGGCGAGCAGCGGGGTGGTGGAGATCCAGTCGGGCTGGGGGCCACCCACGTAGTGCAACAACCCATTGAGCAGGCCGTATTCAGGGTTGTAGAGCACATGCTTCCAGAGCAGGGCCGCTGCCACCGGTACCACCAGGAACGGAGCGATCAGCAGCGTCCGTACGATGCCCCGGCCGCGGAACCTCCGGTCCAGCAGCAGGGCGAGGGCTAGTCCCAGCACCAGACTGGCCAGCACCACCGCCACCGTCAGCAGGACGGTCGTCCACACCGAGTGGCGCAGGTCCGCGTCGGTGAGGACCTCCCGGTAGTTGTCGAGGCCGGTGAAGTGCCGGGCGTCCGGATAGAGCGAGTTCCAGTCGAAGAAGGAGATCACCAGCGTCGCCACGAAGGGCAGTTGGGTGACGACGACCATGAAGATCAGGGCGGGGAGCAGCGGGGCCCGGGTGGCCCAGTCGCGCAGCCGGGCGGAGGGGCGGCGGGCCGGGGCGGGTATCCCGGGAGAGGCCACGGGGGCCGTGGTCGTGGCGGTCATCGTCCCTCGTACTCCTCGGAGATCTTCTCGGCGAGCGCCTGTGACTTCTTCAGGGCCGACTCGACGGACTGGCGTCCGGCGATGGCCGCGCTGATCTCCTGGGAGACCTTGGTGCCGAGGTCGGTGAACTCGGGGATGCCGACGAACTGGATGCCGGGCGCGGGCCGCGGCTGGACGCCGGGATCGTTCGGCCGCGCCTTCTCGATGGCCTCCTTGGTCATCTCCTGGAAGGCACCGGCCTCCTTGCGGTAGGCGGCGTTGGCGTACGTCGATGCCCGCTTGCCGGCGGGGACGTCGGACCAGCCGACCCGGTCGCCGACCAGCTGCTCGTAGCCCTTGCCGGACGCCCAGGAGACGAACTTCCAGGCGTCGTCCGGGTTGCGGGAGGCCTTCTGGATGCCCCAGGCCCAGGTGTAGAGCCAGCCGGAGGACTCGGTCTTCTCGACGGGGGCGGGGGCGTAGCCGATCCTGCCCTTGACCGGGGACTTGGCCGCCTCCAGGGAGCCGGCCGCGGAGGTGGCGTCGTACCACATGGCGACCTTGCCCTGGGTCATGTTGTTGAGGCACTCGGCGAAGCCGGACTGGGCGGCGCCGGACTCGCCGTGCGTGCGCACCAGATCGACGTAGAACTTCGTCGCCTTCTCGAAGGCGGGGGAGTCGAGCCGTGCCTTCCAGTCCTTGTCGAACCAGGTGCCGCCGAAGGTGTTGACGACCGTGGTGAGGGGGGCCATCACCTCGCCCCAGCCGGGCAGGCCGCGCAGGCAGATGCCCTTCATGCCGGGCTCGGCGCCGTCGGCCTTGGCCGCGAGGTCCGCCACCTGCCGCCAGGTGGGGTGCGCGGGCATCGTCAGGCCCTTCTTCTCGAACACGTCCTTGCGGTACATCAGGAACGACGACTCGCCGTAGAAGGGCTGGCCGTAGAGCTTGCCGTCGTCCGCGGTGAGGGACTGGCGCATCGGCTTGAGCACGTCCTGCTCGTCGTAGGCCGGGTCCTTCGCCACGTAGCCGTTCATCTCGTGCAGCCAGCCGTTGCGGGCGTAGATCGGTATCTCGTAGTTGGACAGCGTGGCGACGTCGTACTGGCCGGCCTGGTTGGCGAAGTCCTGGCTGATCTTGTCGCGGACGTCGTTCTCGGGCAGGACCGTGAAGTTGACCTCGATGCCCGTCTCCTCGGTGAAGTGGGCGCGGGTCAGTTTCTGCAGCTCGACCATCTGGGGGTTGTTGACCATCAGGACGTTGATGGCGTCGCCGCCGGAGCCGGCCCCGCCCGCGCCGACCCAGCAGCCGGACAGCAGCGGGGCGAGCAGCGTCCCTGCGGCGGCCAGGGCGAGCGGGGCTCGCGGTGGCCGTCGTCGGCTCTGGGTTCGCATGGATCGCTCCTGGGAGGTATGGGGAGATAAGGGGCATGCCAGGGCGCGGTCGCGCCTGGTGGGAGGCGAGGGGGGTGGGTCAGACGCGGAGGACCTGCGGACCGAGCAGCGAGTGGCGGTGGGCCTCGGCGGCCGGGAGCAGGGTGCTCGTCACGATCGTCTCCAGCGCGCCGACCTCGGCGAACCGGCAGAAGCTGACCGCTCCGAACTTGGTGTGCACGCCTGCGAAGACCACGCGCCGGGCGGCCCGGATCGCCTGTGCCTTGACCTCGCTGACGGCCGGGTCGGGGGTGGTGAGGCCGTGCTCGCGGGAGATGCCGTTGGCGCCGATGAACGCCAGGTCGAGGACGAAGCCGGAGAGCATCTTCGTCGTCCAGTGGTCGACGGTGGCGAGGGTGCCGCGCCGCACCCGGCCGCCGAGCAGCAGGACGGAGACGTGCTCGGCCTCGGCGAGGGCGCCGGCGACCGGCAGGGACGCGGTGACCACGGTCAGCGGCCGGTTCCGGGGGAGCGCCTCGGCGATGAGCTGCGGGGTGTAGCCCTCGTCGACGAAGACGGTCTCGGCGTCGCCGAGCAGGTCGGCCGCGGCCGCCGCGACCCGGCGCTTCTCCGGGACGTGGCTGGTGGCGCGGAAGGCGAGCGTGGTCTCGAAGCCGGCGCTCTCCACGGGGTAGGCGCCGCCATGGGTGCGGCGGAGCAGGCCGTGGTCCTCCAGGACGCGCAGATCCCGCCGTACGGTCTCCTTGGCCACGCCCAGTTCGGTGGCGAGGGCGGTGACGTCGACGGCCCCGTCCCGGCGTGCGGCCAGCACGATCTCGCGCTGCCGTTCTTCCGCGGTCCTGTTCATGGCCGTCACCCGCCTTCCTGCCGCGCTGCCCGTTCGGGCCCTCGGTCGGGCCATGGGGAAGTTCTACAGGGGGTGGGGTGCGGTGACCAGGCCTGATCCGGGCCCGATGCTGCCCGCGTATGCCCGTTCGGGCGGGACGGGCCCATGAGCTCGGGTGGTGCGGTGACGTGGCGGCCGCGGGTTCGTCGTGGCTGGTCGCGCAGTTCCCCGCGCCCCTGGGCGTGGCGCTGCCGCGCCTACGACCAGGGCACGGTACGTGCCCGGACATGCCTGCGGGCGGGCCCGTTCTCTGCCCGCCCGCCTTGGTGGCGACTGTTTCCGGTCAGTACGGCCAGATCGGCGGGTCCGTCACGAACTGGCCGCCCAGGTAGGCGTGGGCCTCGTTGCCGTCCCGCAGCTCGCCCTGCTCGGCGATGAGCTTCTCTGCGTACGGCTCGGAGTCGTCCTGCGGCTCGTAGCCGAGCGCGCGGGCGGTGCCGAGGTCCCACCACAGCCGGGTGTTGGCGGAGGAGCCGTGGACGACGGTGTGGCCGACTTGGTCGGCCGTCAGGGCCGCGTGGAAGAGGCGGGCGCCGTCGGCGGGGCTCATCCACACCGAGAGCATGCGGACGCTGGTCGGCTCGGGGAAGCAGGAGCCGATCCGTACCGAGACGGTCTCCAGGCCGTGCTTGTCCCAGTAGAGCTGTGCGAGGTCCTCGCCGAAGCACTTGGACAGGCCGTAGAAGGTGTCCGGGCGGCGGGGGGTGTCGATCGGGATCAGGGGGTCGTCGCCCTGCGGGCGGGGTGTGTAGCCGACGGCGTGGTTGGAGGAGGCGAAGACGATCCGGCCGACGCCCTCCTCGCGGGCGGCCTCGTACAGGTGGTAGGTGCCCTCGATGTTCGCCCTGAGGATCTTCTCGAAGGGGGCTTCCAGGGAGATGCCCGCGAGGTGGAGGATCGCGTCGACGCCCCGGACCGCCTCGCGCACCGCGTCCCGGTCGGCGAGGTCGGCGGTGATCGCGTCCGGCTCGCCCTCGATCGGGCGCAGGTCGAGCAGGCGCAGGTCGTAGCCGTAGGCCGGGAGCAGGTCCCGCATCAGGGTGCCGAGGCCGCCGGCGGCGCCGGTGAGCAGGACGGTGCGGGGAGCGGGCATCCTCGGATCTCCTTGATCGCCAACCGTGCTGATCGCCAAGCATGCACATGAGCGCACGGCATTCATATGTGTGGACACGCTAGGGATCCGGGGCGGAGCCCGTCAAGTATGCCGCGGAGGGGATGAATCCGCAGGTGCGTCGCGGGTGCGCGCGCTTGACCGGCGCCAAGGGGGCGCCTTAGCGTGGACTCGTTCAGAAATATAGACGCCAATCATGAATATGGAACCGGGAGAGCTTGTGACGCCAGCCCCTCTCGCCGCTCGACTCGACGTCCCCAGCGGGCCGCTGTTCTTCCCGGTCACCGCCTACGGCCCCGACGGCTCCGTGGACCTCGACACCTTCCGCACCCACGTCCGGCGCGGGGTGGAGGCCGGAGCCGCCGCCGTGTTCGCCTGCTGCGGCACCGGCGAGTTCCACGCCCTGACGCCCGAGGAGTTCGAAGCCTGCGTACGGGCCGCCGTCGAAGCCGCCGACGGGCGGGTGCCGGTCGTCGCCGGCGCCGGGTACGGCACCGCGCTCGCCGTGCGCTACGCCCGCCTCGCCGAGGCCGCCGGGGCGGACGGGCTGCTCGCCATGCCGCCGTACCTCGTCGTCGCCGGGCAGGAGGGGCTGCTGCGGCACTACCGCGAGGTGGCCGCCGCGACCGCCCTGCCGGTCATCGTCTACCAGCGCGACAACGCCGTCTTCACCCCCGGGACGGTCGTCCGGCTCGCCCGCACGGACGGGATCATCGGCCTCAAGGACGGGCTCGGCGACCTCGACCTCATGCAGCGCGTCGTCAGCGCCGTCCGCTCGGAGGCACCGGGCGAGTTCCTCTACTTCAACGGCCTGCCGACCGCCGAGCAGACCCAGCTCGCCTACCGCGCCCTCGGCGTCACGCTCTACTCCTCCGCCGTGTTCTGCTTCGCGCCGGAGATCGCCCTCGCCTTCCACCAGGCCCTCAGGACCGGCGACGACGCCGTGGTGGAGAAGCTGCTGGACGGCTTCTACCGCCCGTTCGTCGAACTGCGCGCCCAGGGCCGCGGCTACGCGGTCGCGCTGGTCAAGGCCGGTGTACGGCTGCGCGGCCTGGACGTCGGGGAGGTGCGGCCACCGCTGCACGAGCCGAGCGAGGATCATGTGAAGCAGCTCGCCGACGTGATCGAGCGCGGCTACGCGCTGCTGGAGGAGACCAAGTGAAGGCGTCGACATTCGTCTACCCCTGGGACGTCAACGGGGACTTGGAGGCACCCGCGCGGATCGCCGCGCTCGGTGTGGAGCAGGTGACGCTCGCCGCCGCCTACCACTCCACCCGCGCCCTGACGCCCCGCCACCCGCGCCACCGCATCGTCACCGCCGAGCACGCCGCCGTGCTGTACCCGGCGGACGACCGCTGGGCCGGGCGCGAGCTGCGCCCCTACGCGGCCGGAGCCTGGGCCCCCGGGGACGCCTTCGGCGAGGCCGCCACCGCCCTCGCCGGGGCGGGTCTCGAGGTGCACACCTGGGTCGTCCTCGCGCACAACTCCCGCCTCGGCGCCGAACACCCCGGCACCTCGGTCGTCAACGCCTACGGCGACCGCTATCCCTGGGCGCCGTGCATCGCGCAGCCCCCCACGCGCGCGTACCTCATCGATCTGGCGGCCGAGGCGGCCGTGCGGCCCGGGGCGAGCGGCACGGAGCTGGAGTCCCTCGGCTGGTACGGCCTGGAGCATCTGCACGCCCACGACAAGACCGGCGGCGTCGGCCTCGGGGAGGCCGGACAGTACCTGATGGCGCTGTGCTTCTGCCCGTCCTGCCGCGAGGGCTACGGCCGGCACGGCCTGGACGCCGACGAGCTGGCGGCCGCCGTACGGACCGCGCTGGAGCCGGTCTGGCAGGGGGCGCCCTCGGACGGCGGCTGGGCGGGCATCGAGAAGCTCCTCGGCGAGACGCTCGCCACCACCACGCGCGCGTACCGCGACGAAACCGCCCGCACCCTCCAGGAGCAGGCCGTCGCGGCGGTCCGGGCGGCCGCTCCCGACGGCTTCCAGGTGCTGCTGCACGCGGATCCCGTTTCGTACCACGTCGGCGCCAACCCCGGGGTCGACCCGGCGCACATCCTGTCCGTGGCGGACGGTGTGGTCGTGCCGTGCGCCGGTGGCACCGGCACCCTGACGCCGTTCGCGCGCCAGGGCCGCGAGGGCGCCGTCGTCGCCGCCAACTTCCCCGTCGTCTCGGGGATGGGCGGCAGCCCCGCCACCATCGCCGCCGACGCCGCCGAGGCACGCCGGCTGGGCGCCACCGAACTGCGGCTGTATCACGCCGGGCTGGCGTCCGACGACGATCTGGCGGCCGTCCGCTCCGCCCTCGCCGGGCTCTGACCCAGCGCGACGGCCGTCACCAGCAGCGCCAAGCCCAGGGCCACCAGCACCAGCCGGTGGCTCACCAGTTCGACCAGGGCCGCTCCGGCGGCCAGCCCGACCACGTTCGGCGCGTACACCGCGGTGCGGGCCGTGGCCGTGACCCGGCCCAGCAGCGCACCGGGCGTCTCACGCTGCACGGACGTCAGTGCGGCGATCAGCACCGCGGGCAGCCCCATGCCGATCGCCGCGCTGCACACCAGTGCCACCGGGTCGGACGGCACCACCCGAAGCGCCACCGCGACAGCCAGCAGGGCGATGCCGGACGCCGCGAAGCGCCGCGCCCCCAGCCGGCGCAGGGCGGGGCCGCAGAGCAGACCGGCCGCGACCGAACCGGCGCCCTGCGCGGCGTACAGCACGCCGGTGTACGCGGGGGAGTGCCCGAGGCCGTCGACCACGGCGTACAGCATCGCCCCGTTCAGGCCGGCGCACAGCATCGTGGCGCCGCCCGCCAGGACCAGGGGGCGCAGCACCGGGTGCGCCCACAGGTGCCGGACGCCCTCTGCGGTCCGCTGCCGACCGGTGCCGGCGGGCGGCGCGGGCCTGACCTCCCGCACCCGCAGCAGCGCGTACAGCCCCGCGGCCAGCACGAACGTCGCCGCGTCCAGGAGGGCGACGCTCGCGCCGCCGTACGCCGCGCAGAGGCCCGCCCCCGCCAGCGGGGCCAGGAGCTTCATGCCCTCGTCGGCGGTCATGCGCAGACCGTTGAAGTCACCGAGCAGCGACGGCCCGATCGCGGTCGCCACCAGCGCCGACTCGGCCGCGTCGTGGACGACGCCCGCCGCGCCGTACACGAACAGCACCGCGTACAGCAGCCACAGGCTGCCCGGGCCGTCGACGCTCAGGAGGGTGAGCAGCAGGGCGGCGAGCAGCAGGTTCACGCCCGTCAGCAGCGGTTTGCGGCGGCCACGGTCGGCGAGGGTGCCCAGCAGCGGTCCGGCCAGGGTCGGCAGCCACATGGCGAGCATGCACAGCGCGGCCAGGCCGTCCGAGCCGGTCAGGTCCTTGACCCACACGCCGGACGCCAGCCACAGGGCCGAGGTGCCGAAGCCGGAGACCAGCACGCCGGAGAGGCAGAGCCCGGCGTCGCGGTCACGCAGGACGCGCACGAGGGGCCAGGTCGTCTTGGTCTTCATGCCTGGTCATCGTGCGACTAAGGACCCAGAGAGCGGATCGGGCAGGTGCCCTAGAACCCGGTCGCGGCGGGCAGGGGAGGGGGCCTGGCGGTGGACGCGGGTCCCGGTGGGCGATGAGTTTCGCGGACGGCGCCGGTCCACTCCTCAGGACCACACTCCGGAGGAGCGCGCATGACCGACACGACCGGTACGACCCTCGACCTCGGAGCCCAGACCAAGGCCCTGGCGCAGCTCGTGGCCGGCGTCGGCGACGATCAGCTGGCCGACCCGACCCCCTGCCCCGAGTACGCCGTGCGCCACCTGCTCGGCCACCTGGCGGGACTGTCCGCCGCCTTCCGTGACGCCGCACGCAAGGACCTCGGCACCACGACCGACACCAGCCCGGGCTCCGCGCTCCCCGACCTCGCGCCCGGCTGGCGCGGGGAACTGCCCGAGGTCCTCGACGAACTGGCCGGGGCCTGGCGCGACCCGGCCGCCTGGACCGGCATGACCCGGGCCGGGGGCGTCGACCTGCCGGGTGAGATCGCGGGCCTGGTCGCCGTCGACGAACTGGTGATCCACGGCTGGGACCTGGCCCGCGCCACGGGGCAGTCCTACCACCCCGACCCGGCCGCGCTCCGCGCCTGCCACGCGTTCCTCGCCGCTTCCGCCGACGACCCCCAGCGCGACGCCATCTTCGGCCCGATCGTCACCCTCGACGCGGACGCGCCCCTGCTGGACCGCGCGGTGGGACTGAGCGGCCGGGACCCGGCGTGGACCGGCAAGCCGTAGAAAGCGATTGCTGTTTCTTTGCCGAAAGCATTGACGAACCCCACGCGCCCTCCTACCGTCATCGCGTCGCACTTCGTATGTCATATATGAGACGCGATACGCGAGATCCGCTACGCGACCCACCGGGACGCGAAGATCCGAGAGGCGCGCATGACCTCTGTGCCCACGCCGATCCCCTCCCGCACGCAGTACGTGCTGGAGGGGATCAAACACCGCATCCTCACCGGGCAGCTGACGCCCGGGCAGGCGCTGGTCGAGACCGAGCTCGCCGCGCAGTTCGGGGTGTCGAAGACCCCGGTGCGCGAGGCGCTCAAGACCCTCGCCGGCACCGGGCTGGTCGTGATGAGCCAGTACAAGGGCGTCACCGTGCGCCTGGTGGACGCGGACATGGCGCGCGAGGTCTACGACGTACGGCTGCTGCTGGAGCCCGAGGCGCTGCGGCGGGCCGTGCAGCGCGGGGCCTCCCTGGACATCGCCCGTGAGGCGCTGACCAGGGCCGACGCCGCCACCGACACCGCCGAACGCTCCCTCGCCAACCGGGAGTTCCACCGGGCCCTGTACCTGCCGTGCGGCAACCCGCTGCTCGGGCGGATGCTCGACGAGGTCCGCGACCAGGCCGCCCTGGTCTCCGCGGTCGCCTGGGCCGCCTCGCCCTCCTGGGAACGGGAGGCCGGCGAGCACCGGGAGATCCTGCGGCTCGCCCTCGACGGCGACGCCGACGGCGCGGCGCGTGCCCTGCACGCCCACATCGCGTCCTTCGTGCAGCGCGCTTTCCCCGAGGCCGGACTGGAACAGGAGGGTCAGCAATGAGCAGCGTGGCGTTCGAGACCCAGCGGGCGGCCCTGGCCGACGTGGTGGCGATCCCGGTGACCCCGTTCGCCGAGGACGGCTCCGTCGCCCAGGACACCCACCGGGCCCTGCTGCGCCGCCTGCTCGACGGCGGCATCACGACCCTCACCCCGAACGGCAACACCGGCGAGTTCTACGCCCTGACCCCCGAAGAGCGCCGTCTCGTCACGGAGCTGACGATCGACGAGGCCGGTGAGCGGGCCGTCGTGCTGGCCGGAGTGGGACACGACGTCCCGACCGCCGTCGCCTCCGCCCGGCACGCCCGGGAGCTCGGCGCGCAGATGGTGATGGTCCACCAGCCCGTCCACCCCTACGTCTCGCAGGCCGGCTGGGTCGACTACCACCGCGCCGTCGCCGAGGCCGTGCCCGAGCTGGGCGTCGTGCCGTACATCCGCAACGCGCAGCTCACCGGTGTCCGGCTCGCCGAGCTCGCCGACGCCTGCCCGAACGTCATCGGCGTGAAGTACGCCGTGCCCGACGCGGCCAGGTTCGCCGCGTTCGCCCGGGACGCGGGTCTGGAGCGGTTCGTGTGGGTGGCCGGGCTCGCCGAGCCGTACGCCCCCTCCTATTTCTCCGCCGGAGCCACCGGCTTCACCTCCGGGCTGGTGAACGTCGCCCCGGCCGTCTCCCTGAACATGATCGAGGCGCTGCGCTCCGGCGACTACCAGGCCGCCATGAAGGTCTGGGAGCAGATCCGCCGCTTCGAGGAGCTGCGTGCCGCGAACGGCTCCGCCGACAACGTCACCGTCGTCAAGGAGGCCCTCGCCTCCCTCGGGCTCTGCCGCCGCGAGGTCCGCCCCCCGAGCAGGGCGCTGCCCGAGAGCGAGCGCGCCGAGGTCGCCGCGATCGCCGCGGGGTGGTCGATATGACCGGCAGACTGCGTCCCGAGGAGCTCCGGAGCCACCAGTGGTACGGCGTCGAGGGGCAGTTGCGCACCTGGTCGCACAACGCCCGGATGCGCCAGCTCGGTTACGAGGCGGAGGAGTACCGGGGCCGCCCGGTGATCGCCGTCCTGAACACCTGGTCCGACATCAACCCCTGCCATGTCCATCTGCGCGAGCGCGCCGAAGCGGTCAAGCGGGGGGTGTGGCAGGCCGGCGGTTTCCCGCTGGAGTTCCCGGTCGCCACGCTCTCCGAGACGTATCAGAAGCCGACCCCGATGCTCTACCGCAACCTGCTCGCGATGGAGACGGAGGAGTTACTGCGGTCGTACCCGATCGACGCGGCGGTGCTGCTGGGCGGCTGCGACAAGTCGACGCCGGCGCTGCTCATGGGCGCGGCCTCCGCCGATGTGCCGTCCCTCTTCGTGCCCGCGGGGCCGATGCTGCCCGGCCACTGGCGCGGGGAGACCCTCGGGTCCGGCACCGACATGTGGAAGTACTGGGACGAGCACCGCGCCGGCAACCTCACCGACTGCGAACTGCGGGAACTGCAGGGCGGGCTGGCCCGGTCACCGGGTCACTGCATGACCATGGGGACCGCGTCGACCATGACCGCGGCGGCGGAGGCCCTCGGTATGACGCTGCCGGGCGCCTCCTCGATCCCGGCCGTCGACTCAGGGCACGAACGGATGGCCGCCGCCTCCGGGCGCCGTGCCGTGGAGCTCGCCTGGACCGCGCTCAAGCCGTCCCGGATCCTCACCCGCGAGGCCTTCGAGGACGCCGTCACCACGGTGCTCGGGCTCGGCGGCTCCACCAACGCCGTCATCCACCTGATCGCGATGGCGGGACGCTGCGGGGTCGAACTCACCCTCGACGACTTCGACCGCATCGCCCGCACCGTGCCGGTGCTCGCCAACGTCCGGCCCGGCGGACAGACCCACCTCATGGAGGACTTCTACTTCGCCGGCGGTCTGCCCGCCTTCCTCTCTCGGATCGCCGACCTGCTGCACCCGGACCGGCCCACCGTCAACGGAACCCTAGGAGAGCAGATCGAGGGCGCCGTCGTCCATGACGACGACGTCATCCGCACCCGCGAGAACCCGGTCGCCGCCGAGGGCGGAGTCGCCGTGCTGCGCGGCAACCTCTGCCCGGACGGCGCGGTCATCAAGCACATCGCCGCCGAGCGGCACCTGCTCAAACACACCGGGCCCGCCGTCGTCTTCGACGACTACAAGACCATGCAGCGCACCATCGACGACCCGGCTCTCGGCATCACCGCCGACCATGTGCTCGTGCTGCGCGGCGCCGGCCCCAAGGGCGGCCCGGGGATGCCCGAGTACGGCATGCTCCCCATCCCCGACCACCTGCTCAAGCAGGGCGTGCGGGACATGGTCCGGATCTCGGACGCCCGGATGAGCGGCACGAGTTACGGCGCGTGCGTGCTGCACGTGGCCCCCGAGTCGTACGTGGGCGGCCCGCTCGCCCTGGTCCGCACCGGCGACTCGATCACCCTGGACGTAACGGCCCGCACTCTCCAACTCAACGTTGCTGAGGAGGAGTTGGAGGCCCGCCGTAAGGAATGGACGCCCCGGCCCACCCGCTACGAGCGAGGCTACGGCGCTCTCTACAACGACCAGATCACCCAGGCGGACACAGGCTGCGACTTCGAGTTCCTGGCCAGGCAAGGCAAGGTCCCAGACCCTTACGCAGGGTGACTGAACCCACCTGAAGGGGCGCGGGGAACTGCGCGACAAGCCACAACGCACCCGCACCCGCCACGCAACCTCAAGTGGCAAGCACGCGCAGCGAGAAAGCGCTTCCCGTACGACTGTACCGAGATCGGAGACCCAGTCATGGCCCAAGCCGCAGCCGTGGCGAAACCGCCCGCGCCACCCCGGCGGCGCCGGGCCTCCGCCACGCCGCGCAGGCTCCCGTACCTGCTGATCGCGCCGGCCGCCCTGCTCATGCTGGGGTTCATCGCCTACCCGGTCATCAGCGTCTTCTACTACAGCCTGCAGAACTACAACCCCACCAAACCCTGGCGGAACGGCTACGCGGGCTTCGACAACTTCGTCCACGCCTTCACCGAGGACCCCGTCTTCTGGGACACCCTGGTCTTCAGCGCCAAGTGGGTCGTCGTCGAGGTCGGCCTCCAGCTGCTGTTCGGCCTCGCGCTGGCCCTGATCGTCAACCAGACGTTCGTGGGCCGGGGCCTCGGACGCGCCCTGGTCTTCTCCCCGTGGGCCGTCTCCGGCGTGCTGACCTCCGCGATCTGGGTGCTGCTCTACAACTCCCAGACGGGCATCACCCGTTACCTCGCGGACATGGGCATCGGCTCCTACGGCACCAGCTGGCTGTCGGACACCTCGACCGTGTTCCCGGCGGCGGTCGTGGCCGACCTGTGGCGCGGCGTGCCGTTCTTCGCGATCCTCATCCTCGCCGACCTCCAGTCCGTCTCGAAGGACCTCTACGAGGCCGCCGAGGTCGACGGCGCCAGCCGCATCAAGCAGTTCTGGCACATCACGCTGCCGCACCTGAAGGACGCCATCATCCTGTCCACGCTGCTGCGCGCGGTCTGGGAGTTCAACAACGTCGACCTGCTGTACACGCTGACCGGCGGCGGCCCCGCGGGCGAGACGACCACGCTGCCGCTGTACATCGCCAACACATCCGTCGACGCCCACAACTTCGGCTACGCGTCGGCCCTGACCACGGTGGCGTTCGTGATCCTGCTCTTCTGCTCGATGGTCTACCTGCGCCTGAGCAAGTTCGGAGGCGAGAGCAAGTGAGCGTCAAGGAAGCCACCAAGACCGTGCCCGCCGCCGTGCCCGCCACCCCCGAACCCCCGCGCCCCGCCAAAGGCAAGCGCGCCTGGGACGAGGCACCCCGCTGGCAGATCTACCTCCCCCTGGGCATCTACCTGATCTTCACCCTCATCCCCTTCTACTGGATCCTGCTCTTCTCGCTGCGCCCGGCCGGCTCGACCTCGCTCGTGCCCTGGCCGATGACCTTCGACCACTTCGAGAAGGTCTGGACGGACCGCGACTTCGGCACCTACTTCACCAACAGCGTGCTCGTCGGTGTCGCCACCCTGCTCATGACGACGCTCGTCGCGCTGGCCGGCGGCTACGCCCTCGCCCGGTTCGACTTCAAGGTCAAGCGGGCGTTCATGCTGGCCCTGCTGTGCTCCCAGTTCGTGCCGGGCGCGCTGCTGCTGGTGCCGCTGTTCGAGATCTTCGCCGAACTGCAGATGATCAACTCCCTGGGCAGCGTCATCCTCGCCGAGACGGTCTTCCAGCTGCCGCTGTCGATGATCCTGATCAGCAACTTCATCAAGAACGTGCCGTACTCCCTGGAGGAGGCGGCCTGGGTCGACGGCTGCAACCGTATGACGGCCTTCCGGATCGTGGTGCTGCCGTTGCTGCGGCCCGGCCTGATCGCCGTCGGCTCCTTCGCCTTCGTCCACTCCTGGAACCACTTCCTGTTCGCCCTGATGTTCCTGAACAACCAGGACAAGCAGACGATCCCCGTCGGCCTGAACAGCCTGATGAGTGCCGACAGCGTCGACCTGGGCGCGCTCGCCGCGGGCGGCATCATCGCGGCCGTGCCGGTCGTGATCGTGTTCGCCTTCATCCAGAAGTGGCTGATCACCGGGTTCAGCGCGGGGGCGGTGAAGGGATGAGGGGCAGACATCTGGTCGTCGCGGCCGGGCTGCTGGGGGTGCTCTGCGTGCCCGCGCACGCCGAGGCCCGGGACATCGGCCGCGACACCCTTCCGGCGAACGACGGCTGGGCCGCCGAGGGGGCGGGCACCACCGGAGGCGCGGCGGCCGACCCCGCCCACGTCTTCACGGTCACCGACCGGGCCGGACTGGTCCGGGCCCTCGACGGCGGCAGCGACACCCCGAAGATCATCAAGGTCGCCGGGACCGTCGACGCCAACACCGACGACGACGGCGGCCGGCTGGACTGCGACGACTACGCCACCGGCGGCTACGCCCTGAGGAAGTACCTCGCCGCCTACGACCCCCGCACCTGGGGATCCGCCAAGCCCAGCGGCCCCCAGGAGGAGGCCCGCCAGGCCTCGGCCGCCCGGCAGGCCGAGCGGATCGTGCTGCCCGTCGGCTCCAACACCACGATCGTCGGGCTCGGCGACTCCGCCGTCCTGAAGGGCGCGAGCCTCCAGGTGCGGAACGCGGACAACGTGATCATCCGCAACCTCGATGTGCGCGACGCCTACGACTGCTTCCCCGTCTGGCAGCCGAACACCGGCGGCCTCGGCGACTGGAAGACGGCCTACGACAACATCTGGCTCGCGGGAGCCGGCCATGTGTGGGTGGACCACGTGACCCTCAGCGACAAGGGCCACCCCGACGCGAAGGAACCCACGTACTTCGCCCGCAACTACCTGCGCCACGACGGCCTGCTGGACATCACAGGAGGCTCCGACCTGGTCACCGTCTCCTGGAGCCGCTTTACCGGCCATGACAAGGCGATGCTCATCGGCAACGGCGACACCGCCACCGGCGACCGCGGCAAACTCCGCGTCACCCTGCACCACAACGCGTTCGAGTCCGTCGTCCAGCGCGCCCCGCGGGTCCGCTTCGGCCAGGTGCACGTCTACAACAACCGCTACGAGATCACCGAGGACGGCCAGCGCTACTCCCTCGGCGTCTCCACCGAGTCGAAGATCTACGCCGAGAACAACGCCTTCCACGCCCCCGGGCACGTGGAGGTCGCCGACCTGGTCAAGAGCTGGAACGGCAGCGCGCTGCACCAGAGCGGCACGCTCTTCAACGGCTTCCCGGTCGACCTGCTCGCCATCCACAACGCCTACAACTCGGGCAGTGAGCGCGATCTGACGGCCGACGTCGGCTGGACGCCCGCCCTGCACGGGCGGATCGACAGCGCCGCCGCAGCCGACAGGGCGGTGGCCCGCGGCGCGGGTGCGGGGAGGGTCCGGTGACCGGCCGCATGATCGACACCATGAACACACCACTGCCCGTCGTCCTCGCCGGTGCCAGGGGGCACGGCCGCTGGCACGTAGAGAACATCCGCCGGCTCCAGAAGCGGGGCCTTGTGCGGCTCGTCGGCGTCTGCGAGCTGACGCCGCTGACCGAGGAGGAGCTCGGCGGCCTCGGTACGCCCGAGCAGTCCGCCGACTTCGGCGCCCTGCTGGACTCCACCGGTGCGCGGATCGCCGTGATCTGCACCCCCATCCCGACCCACACCGACCTCGCCCTCACGGCGGGCGAACGCGGTGTGCACCTCCTCCTGGAGAAGCCGCCCGCCCCCTCCTACGCCGAGTTCCGCCGGATGGCCGACGGGGTCGCCGCGGCAGGGGTCGCCTGCCAGATCGGTTTCCAGTCGCTGGGCTCGCACGCCCTGCCCGCCGTCCGCGAGATGGTCGCCGAGGGCGCGATCGGAGAGCTGGTCGGCCTCGGCGGGGCCGGTGCCTGGGTACGCGACGAGGACTACTTCCGCCGGGCGCCCTGGGCGGGCAAGCGGCGGCTGAACGGCGTCGACGTGATCGACGGGGCGCTGACCAACCCCCTCGCCCACGCCGTCGCCACCGCCCTCGCCCTGGGCGGCAGCACCCGCGCCGAGGACGTCACCGGCATCGAGACCGAACTGCTGCGCGCCAACGCCATCGAGTCCGACGACACCTCCTGCGTCCGGATCACCACCGCGCAGGGCCACCCGGTCACGGTCGCCGCGACCCTGTGCGCCGAGGAGGCGGACGAGCCGTATGTGCTCGTGCACGGCAGCAGCGGCCGGATCACCTTCTGGTACAAGCAGGACCGCGTGCTGCTCCAGCGCGTGGGACACGGCCCGCAGGAGTCCGAGCACGGCCGCACCGACCTGCTGGAGAACCTCGTCGACCACCTCACCACCGGCGCCGACCTGCTCGTCCCGCCGGACGAGACCGGCGCCTTCATGCGGGTCGTCGAGGCCATCCGCACCGCACCCGACCCGGCGCCCCTGCCGGATACCGCCTGGCACCGCGTCCCCGGGGAGAACCGCCGTGTCGTGCCCGGCATCGACGGACTCGTCGCGGCCGCCGCCGACACCCTCTCCCTCTACTCCGAGCTGGGCGCCCCCTGGGCGCCCCCGTCGAACGAGGTGAGCACCCGATGACCAGCAACGGCATGGCGGTCCTGCGCGTCGCGGGCCGGCCGGTCGGCCGGTACGTCACCCGGCCCGAACTGCCGTCCCGGCTCTCCCCGCGCCCCTACCTGCACCCCGTCACCACCCTGTCCGGCACGGCCGTGACCGAACTGGCCCCGGCCGACCACGCACACCACCTCGGCGTCGGTGTCGCCGTTCCCGACGTCGAGGGGTTCAACTTCTGGGGCGGGCGCACCTACGTCCGCGACCAGGGCCCCACCGAGCTCGACAACCACGGCTCGCAGCGGCATGTCGCCTTCCAGCTGCGCGATCCGGACGGCTTCGTCGAGGAGCTGCGCTGGGTGGCCGCGGGCGGCGAACTCCTGCGCGAACGCCGTACCGTCGCGGCCACCGCGCTCACCGACCGGGCCTGGGCGCTGGACCTCACGTTCTCCCTCACCAACGTCACCGGCGGCCCGCTGTCGATCGGCAGCCCCGCGACCAACGGACGCCCGGGCGCGGCCTACGGCGGCTTCTTCTGGCGAGCCCGCAAGGAGTCCTCTGCGCCGGAGGTCTTCACGGCCGGAGCCGACGGGGAGGAGAAGGTCCACGGCCGGCCCGCCGACTGGCTCGCCCTGCGGGGCGGCGCCTGGACGCTGGTCTTCGCCGGCGCCACCGAACAGACCCGGCGCGACCCGTGGTTCGTGCGCACCGAGGAGTACCCGGGCGTCGGCTCCTCCCTGGCCCACGACGAGCGGATACCCCTCCCGCCCGGCGGGACCGTGGTGCGCCGGGTGGTCACCGTCGTAGCCGACGGCCGCCTCGACCGGGACGCCGCGGCGGCCCTCGCCCGCAAGGCGGTGAGCCCGTGACCTCCGGGACCTACCGCAATCCGATCCTGAACGCCGACTGGTCCGACCCGGACGTCATCAGGGTCGGCGACGACTTCTACCTGACCGCCTCCAGCTTCGGCCGCGCCCCGGGCCTGCCGCTGCTGCACTCCCGGGATCTCGTCAACTGGACCCTGGTCGGCCATGCCCTCGACCACCTGGAGCCGGCCGGGGAGTTCGCCACGCCCCGGCACGACTGCGGCGTCTGGGCCCCGTCCCTCCGGTATCACGACGAACGCTTCTGGATCTTCTGGGGCGACCCCGACCAGGGCGTCTTCCAGGTCAACGCACCGCAGATCAGGGGCCCCTGGACCCGGCCGCACCTGCTGAAGGCCGGCAAGGGCCTGATCGACCCCTGCCCCCTGTGGGACGACGAGACCGGCGAGGCCTATCTGGTCCACGCCTGGGCCAAGTCCCGGTCGGGCGTGAAGAACCGCCTCACCGGCCACCGCATGCGCCCCGATGGCACCGGCCTCCTCGACGAGGGCAAGGTGATCGTCGACGGCGACCGCGTACCCGGCTGGTTCACCCTCGAAGGCCCCAAGGTCTACCGCCACGACGGCTGGTTCTGGATCTTCGCCCCCGCCGGCGGTGTCGAGACCGGCTGGCAGGGCGCCTTCCGCTCACGCGGCTTCTTCGGGCCCTACGAGGAGCGGATCGTCCTGGAGCAGAGGGGCACCGACGTCAACGGCCCCCACCAGGGCGGCTGGGTGCGCACCCCGTCCGGCGAGGACTGGTTCCTGCACTTCCAGCAGCGCGGTGCCCACGGCCGGGTCGTGCACCTCCAGCCGATGCGCTGGGGTCCGGACGGATGGCCGGTGCTCGGGGACGACGGCGCCCCCGTCGCAGAACACCGCCGCCCCGCCCTGCCGCCGCAGCCGCCCGCCGCGCCCGCCACCGACGACGACTTCCCCGGCGGACGGTTCGGACGCCAGTGGCAGTGGACGGCCAACCCACGGGACGGCTGGGCCACCCAGCACTCCGGCGACGGACTGCGACTGACCTGCGTCCGCTCGGCGAACACCCAGGATCTGCGGAGACTGCCCCACGTGCTGACCCAGCGGCTGCCGGGCGCCCCGTCCGCCGTCGAGGCGGGGCTGCGCCTGCACAGTGAGGAACCGGGGGCCCGCGCCGGACTCGCCGTGCTGGGGGACGCGTTCGGGTGGATCGGACTCCAGCGCGGCACGGACGGCACCGTCCACCTCGTGCACCGGTTCGCCGAGGCCGTCGCGGACGCCGAACGCGACGCCGCCCACCCCCGGCTCGCCCCGGAGGGCCGGGCCCGGCTGCGGATCGAGATCGACGCGGGGGCACGCTGCCGTTTCTCCGCCGACGTCGGCGACGGCTTCGGCTTCCGGCCGTCGGGCCCGGTCTTCGCCGCCACCCCCTGGCGCTGGGTCGGCGCCCTGCTCGGCCTCTTCGCTCTCGCGCCCGTCGGGCCGGGGCACGCGGGCGCCGCCACGTTCACCCAGTTCCGGATCACCGACCTGTAACCCACCGCATGTACGCCCCTCACGCCTGTTGGGAGCCGCAATGACGCACCTCCGTAGCAAGCGCTTACCCAGACCAAGTGTCGCCTGGGCCGCCGTAGCCGGCCTGGTCGCCGCCCTGGGACTGGGCGCGACCGGTGAGGCGAGGGCCGCCGAACCCCGCGCCGCGACCACCACACCGGCGGCCGCCCGCTGGGCCGACCAGGCCCACGGCTTCGCCTCACTGGCGGGAGGCACCACGGGCGGGGCCGGCGGCAAGGTCGTCACGGTCACCGACCAGGCCTCACTGGCGAAGTACGCGGCCGCCGAGGAGCCGTACGTCATCCGGGTGGCGGGGACGGTCGCCGTCCAGCCCTTCGGCTCGGACATCGTCGTGGCGTCGAACAAGACGATCATCGGTGTCGGCGACACCGGCGAGATCGTCCACGGTGAGCTGCGCCTGAACCCCGGCACGCACAACGTCATCATCCGCAACCTGACGATCCGCGACTCCTACGTCGAGGGCGACTGGGACGGCAAGACCACCGACTTCGACGCCATCCAGATGGACGCCGTCCACCACGTCTGGATCGACCACAACCGCTTCACCCACATGGGCGACGGCCTGCTCGACATCCGCAAGGACAGCCAGTACCTCACCGTCTCCTACAACCAGTTCAGCAACCACAACAAGGCCTTCGGCATCGGCTGGACGCCCAACGTCCAGACCCAGGTCACCATCGACCACAACTGGTTCACCGGCACGAAGCAGCGCAATCCCTCGGCGGACAACTGCGCCTACGCGCACCTCTACAACAACTACGTCTCCGCACAGGTGGCCGACGGCGACCCGGTGTGGACCTACGGGAACTGGTCCCGGGGCCGCACCAGGATGGTCATCGAGAACGGCTACTACGACAGGGTCCAGCACCCCTACCAGGCCGATGCCACCGCGGAGTTGGTGGAGCGGGGATCGATCCTGAGGAAGACGAGCGGGCGGACCGACGAGTGGGGCGCCGCATTCGACCCGCGGGACTTCTACGACTACCGGCTGGATCCGGCCGCCGCCGTCCCCGCCTTGGTGAAGAAGTTCTCCGGTCCGCAGCAGCGGCTCGGTGTGACCCTCGATGTACCGGCCGCCTACCCGACGGTGCAGGCCGCCGTGGACGCCGTGCCCGACGGCAACGCCGTGCCGGTGACGATCGCGGTCGCGCCGGGCACCTACCGGGAGAAGGTGTTCATCCCGGCCGGCAAGCCGAAGATCCTGCTCCGGGGGACCGGTCACGACCGTTCCGACACCGTCATCGTCTACGACACGCCCGCCGAGTACGGCGGCTCGACCGGCAGCGCCACCGTGCGGATCGCCGCGAACGACGTCACCGCCCGCAACCTCACCTTCAGCAACGACTTCGACGAGGCCTCGGTCGAGCTGAAGGGCGAACAGGCCCTCGCCATGAAGACGACCGGCGACCGGATCGTCTTCGAGAACACCGCCTTCCTGGGCAACCAGGACACCCTGATGACCGACAGCCCCAAGCTGAACGTGATCAGCCGGGTGTACGTCCGCGACTCGTACATCGAGGGCGACGTCGACTTCGTCTACGGGCGGGCGACGACCGTGATCGAACGGTCCGTGATCAAGGCGCTCAGCCGCGGGTCCACGACCAACAACGGCTACATCACGGCCGCTTCGACGTGGACGGGCAACCCGTACGGGTTCCTGATCACCCGCTCGGAGATCGTGAGCGACGCGCCGGCCGGAAGCTTCCACCTCGGCAGGCCCTGGCACCCGGGCGGTGAGCCGAACGCGGTGGCCCAGGTACTGATCCGCGACACCCGGCTGCCCGCCGCGATCAAGTCCTCGCCGTGGACCGACATGAGCGGCTTCTCATGGAAGGACGCGCGCTTCACCGAGTACCGGAACTACGGGCCGGGGGCTGCCAAGACCCAGGACCGGCCGCAGATGAGCGACGAGGACGCGAGGACGCACACCGTCACCGCCTACCTCAAGGGCCACGACGACTGGGCGCCCCACGCACGCCACTGACCCCCCACGACTTCACATCCCCGTTTGATCCAGAAGAGAGAGCCGACCGATGAAGAGCAGCATCCGCAGAAGCAGGCGCGTCGCCACGGCCGTCGCCCTGGGCTCCGTCCTCGCCCTGACCGCGACCGCCTGCGGCGACGACGGCAGCGGCGCCGGGGGCGACAAGGGAGCCGAGGGCAGCGGCAAGGGCAAGATCGTCTTCTGGGACAACAACGGCGGTGTCCGCACGGACATCTGGAAGCAGATCATCGCCGACTTCGAGAAGGCGAACCCGTCCGTCAAGGTCGAGTACGTCGGTATCTCCGCCACCGAGTACCAGTCCAAGGTCGACACCGCCATCCAGGGCGGGGGCCTGCCGGACGTCGGCGGTGTCGGCGCGGCGATGGCCGCCGGGTTCGCCGCCCAGAACGCGCTGGACCCCCTGGACGGCCGGCTCGGCAAGTCCACGCTCAAGGGCAAGCTCAACGAGGGCATGGTCGAGTCGCTGAAGTCCGCCGGTGGCGGCGACGCGCTGTACTCGGTGCCGACCTCCGCGAACAACGGCACCCTCTACTACCGCACCGACCTGTTCCGGAAGGCGGGCCTGGACGCGCCCACCACCTGGGAGAAGTTCTACGAGGCCGCCGAGAAGCTCACCAACGCCAAGAAGAACGAGTTCGGCTACACCATCCGCGGCGGTGCGGGCTCGATCGCCCAGGCGCTGGACGCGATGTACGGCCAGTCAGGCATCACGTCCTTCTGGGACTCCAGTGGTGAGAAGACCACGGTCAACGACCCCAAGAACGTGGCGGCACTGGAGAAGTACGCGGCGCTGTACAAGAAGGTCACTCCGGCCGCCGACCTCAACAACGACTTCACCAAGATGGTCGCGCAGTGGGACTCCGGCACGATCGGGATGCTCAACCACAACCTGGGCTCCTACCAGGACCACGTCAAGGCGCTCGGCACCGGCAAGTTCCGCGGCATCCCACAGCCCACCGGCCCCGGCGGCAGGCGCGTCCAGGTCTCCAACCCGGTCGACGGTCTCGGTCTGTTCAAGAGCTCCAAGAACAAGGAGGCCGCCTGGAAGTTCATCGAGTTCGCCGCCTCGCACGAATCGAACTCCAAGTGGAACGAGTCGGCCGGCGCCATCCCGTCGAACACGGACGCCGCCAAGGACGCCTGGATCCTCAAGGCCGAGCCGACCAAGCTCGCCGCAGACGCCCTCAACGACGGCTCCACCACCATCGTCCAGCTGCCGTACTACCTGCCGGACTGGAACACCGTCTCCAAGGCCGACAACGAGCCCAGCTTCCAGAAGGTCCTGCTCGGCGACCTGAGCGCCAAGGACTTCCTGGACAAGATGGCCGACCAGCTGAACGAGGCTCAGGCGGAGTGGAAGCAGCAGAAGGGCTGACCCCGCCCCGTTCCGCCCTGGGACGGCCTGCGGCGTGCGGGCCGCAGGCCGGCCCGGGCCGTTCGCGTACCCGCGGCGGAACCACGTACGGAGCCACCCCCACGCCCTCCAGAGCCCGCTGAAAGAAGGGTTTGTCGTGTCACTGAGCCGTAGACAAGTCACCGCGGCCGCTGTTGCCGCCGTTCCTCTCGCCTTCGCCGTGACCGGTACAGCGCAAGCCACCGGCCGCCGCTCCCGGACCCTCTACATCGCCGGTGATTCCACCGCAGCCCAGAAGTACGCCGACGCGGCGCCCGAGACCGGGTGGGGGATGGCCCTTCCGTTCTTCCTCCACAAGGACCGGACGGTCTCCAATCACGCGGTCAACGGCCGAAGTTCCAAGAGCTTCGTCGACGAGGGGCGGCTCGGCGTCATTCTCCGGCAGATCCAGCCGGGCGACTTCCTGCTCATCCAGTTCGGCCACAACGACGAGAAGGTGAACGACCCCACCCGGTACACCGAGCCCTGGACGACTTACCAGGACCACCTGCGGATGTACATCGACGGGGCCCGGGCACGCGGGGCGCGGCCCGTGCTGGCCACGTCCGTCGAGCGGCGCAAGTTCGACGCGGCCGGCAAGGCTCTGCCGACGCACGGCGAGTACCCGGCTGCGATGCGGGCGCTGGCCAAGGAGGAGCAGGTCACGCTGCTCGACGTCCAGGCGCTGTCGATCGCGCTGTGGCAGAGGCTGGGGGCCGAGGAGACGAAGAAGTACTTCAACTGGACGGCGACCGAGCAGGACAACACACACTTCAACCCGCCCGGTGCGATCGCCGTGGCGCGGCTCGTCGCGCGGGAGCTGCTGCGTACCAGGGTGCTCGCACCGGACGAGGTGCGCCGGCTGGACGAGAGGATCCCCGAGTCCTGGATCACCTGGCCGAAGGCCGCCGCGTAATACTCCCCCGCTCTGAAAAGGAGATCCGCACCATGCATCCACGTGGATGGCATGAGCATGCCACTGTTCGAAGGGTCGCCGCCCTCGCCGGCTGCACCGCACTGGCGCTGTCCCTCACCGGCACCGGCACCGCCACCGCCCAGGCCGACTCCCGCGATCTCACCCGGCAGACGCTCGGGTCGAAGGACGGGTGGGGGTCGCACGGCACCGGGACCACCGGCGGTTCCGCCGCCACCGCCGAGCACGTGTACACCGTGACCACCTGGGCCGAGTTCAAGGCCGCCCTCGCCGCGGGCGGCAGCGCACCGAAGATCATCAAGGTGAAGGGGACCGTCGACGCGGTGGCCGAGGGGTGCGACGCCTTCGCCGCGCCCGGTTACGACTTCGACGCCTATCTGAAGAAGTACGCCCCCGAGACGTGGGGGCTGGACAAGGACCTGAGCGGAGAGCCGGCCGACAGCCCCGAGGGCCTGCGCCGCGCCTCCGCCGACAACCAGGACCAGGCCATCAAGGCCAACGTGCCCGCCAACACCACCGTCATCGGGGTCGGGAAGAACGCGGGCTTCAAGGGCGCCAGCCTCCAGATCAAGGGCGTGGACAACGTCATCGTCCGCAACCTCACCTTCGAGAGCCCTCTCGACTGCTTCCCGCAGTGGGACCCCACCGACACCTCCACGGGCGCCTGGAACTCCGAGTACGACACCGCCGTCGTCTACGGCTCCACCCACGTCTGGATGGACCACAACACCTTCACCGACGGCAGCCACCCCGACAGCGAGGCACCGACGTACTTCGGCGCGCTGTACCAGCAGCACGACGGCGAGCTGGACATCGTCCGGGGATCCAACTACGTCACCGCCTCCTGGAACATCTTCGCCGACCACGACAAGACACTCATGATCGGCAACAGCGACAGCGAGTCGACGGCCGTCGGCGACCGGGGCAAGCTCAAGGTGACGCTGCACCACAATCTGTTCCGCAACGTCATCGAACGCGCTCCCCGCGTCCGCTTCGGGCAGGTCGACTCGTACAACAACCACTTCGTGGCCGGCCAGGACTACGTCTACAGCTTCGGCATCGGCAAGGAGTCCCGGCTCGTCGCCGAGCACAACGCCTTCACGCTGGCGAAGGGCGTCAGCCCGGCGAAGATCCTGAAGAAGTGGATGGAGGCCCCGGTCACCGCCGCGGACAACTACGTCAACGGCAAGAAGACCGACCTGATCGCCGTGCACAACGCGGAGATCCCCGAGGAGACCCTCCAGCCGGACGCCGGCTGGGAGCCGACCCTGCGCACCAAGGTCGATTCGGCGAAGGCCCTCCCCGGCATCGTCGACCACCGCGCGGGCGCCGGCCGCATCTGCTGACACCCCCGAGAGCCGGCCGGGCCGGGCGCACACCACGAGGCGCGCCCGGCCCGGCCCCTCCTCCGCCCCTCACCCCGCATGAGCCGCACCGCGAAGGGACAGCCGCATGTCCTCGCACGTTCATCGCTCCCTCTCCCGCAGGGGATTCCTCGTCGCGAGCGCCGGGGCGGGCACCGCACTCGCCCTCGCCCCGGCCCCCGCGCGAGCCACCGGGCGGCAGCGCCCGTTCGGCCGGTACGGTTCACCGGCCGCCCGTCTCGACCCCAGGACGCTGTACGTCGATGCGCGCGGCCGGGGTGACCACACCTCCGTCCGTGCCGCCGTCGCCGCCGCCCCCGGCAGCGGCTGGACGCTGGTCCTCGCCCCCGGCGCCTACCGGGAAACGATCGCCGTCGACCGCACCCGCACGGAGATGACCTGGATCGGGGCGAGCGAGAACCCCCGTGACGTCGTCATCGTGTACGACAACGCGGCCGGGACCCCCAAGCCCGGCGGCGGCACGTACGGCACCACCGGCTCGGCCGCCACCACCGTGCAGGCCGACGGTTTCACGGCCCGCTGGATCACCTTCGCCAACGACTGGCTGCGCGCCGACCACCCCGAGATCACCGGCACCCAGGCCGTCGCCCTCAAGGTCCAGGGTGACCGGTCCGCCTTCCACCACTGCCGGTTCCTCGGCCACCAGGACACTCTGTACGCCGACTCCATGGCGCTGGGCACCTTCGCCCGCCAGTACTTCAGCCACTGCTACGCCGAGGGCGACGTCGACTTCGTCTTCGGACGGGCGACCGCGGTCTTCGAGCGCTGCCACTTCCGGACCCTGAACCGCACCGACCTGCCGGCCGCCCCGTACGGCTTCGTCTTCGCCCCGTCCACGGCCGGTGCCAACCCCCTCGGCTACCTGGTGACCAGGAGCCGCGTCAGCAGTGAGGCCCCCGACGGCCACTACAAGCTGGCCCGGCCCTGGGTGCCCAGCTCCGATACCACCGCCCGCCCCATGCTCACCGTCCGGGACACCCGGCTCGGCCCGGGCATCGACGCGGTCGCGCCCTACGCCAACATGTCCGACTCCCACCCGTGGCAGGCCCAGCGCTTCGCCGAGTACCGCAACACCGGCCCGGGCGCCGCCATCACGGTCCCCGCCAACCGCCCCCGGCTCACCCTCGCCCAGGCCCGGTCGCACACCAGGCAGACCTACCTCGGTGACTGGCGGCCGTATGCGTAGGGCCGCCGTGCTCCTCCTCGGTCTCTGCCTGCTCTGGCCGGCCGCACCGGCCTCCGCCGCCGAACACGCCCCCACCGGCTGGGCCTCGACCGGCCCCGGCACGACCGGCGGGGCGGGCGGCCGGACCTGGACGGTGGACACACGCGCCGAGCTCAAGGCCGCCCTCGCCAACGACGGCGCGCCCACCGCGCCCAAGGTGATCCGGGTCGTCGGTGACGTCGACGGCCATGAGAGGGAGGACGGTTCCCTGCTCGGCGAGCAGGACTACGCACCCGGATACGACCTCGCCAAGTACATGTCCTGCTTCGGCGAGGACGGCTCCGCCTGGTCCGACACCCGCTTCGCGTACTGCAGGCAGCAGCGGCAGCTGCGCCAGACCGGGTCGAACAACGAGAAGGCGCAGATCCAGCTCACCGTGCCCAGCAACACCACGCTCGTCGGCGCCGGACGTGACGCCCGGCTGCTCGGGGTGTTCCTGACCGTCGACACCGGCAGCAACATCGTCCTCCGCGACCTGCACCTGGAGGCACCCGTCGACCACTTCACCAGCTGGTCCCCGGGCGACGGCGCCCGAGGCAGCTGGAACGCCCGCTTCGACGCACTGACCGTGATCACCGGCCGGAACATCCGGGTCGACCACTGCACGTTCACCGACGGCCGCTTCCCGGACGGCGCCGCCCCCCTCGGTTTCCACGGTGAGCGCGTACAGCGGCACGACGGGCTCCTGGACATCGAGGACGGCTCCGACCTGATCACCGTCTCCCACAGCCGGTTCGAGAACCACGACAAGGCGATCCTCGTCGGGTCGGGCGACGGACGCGGCGACCGCGACCGCGGGCACCTCAAGGTGACCTTCGCCCGCAACCTGTTCACCGGCATCGTGCAGCGCGCCCCGCGGGTCCGCTTCGGGCAGGTGCACGTCGTCAACAACGTCCACCGGGGGCGGGCACCGCTCTACGCCCTGGGCGTCGGTGTGGAGTCCGCGATCTTCTCGGAGCGCAACGTCTTCCGCTACCCCGGGGGCCGGCCGTCGCTCGCCGTCGCGGACTACGGGGGCACGCGGTTCCACGACACCGGCTCCTGGTTCAACGGCCGGCCCGCCCGCCTGAACGACGTGGCGAGCGCTGTCGGCCTCGGCGGCGACGTCGGCTGGGACCCCGCCGACGTGTACGACCACCGTGCCCTGACCTCCCCGGCGGCCATCGAGCGGTACGTGCTGCGGCACGCCGGAGCGGGGAGGCCGTATGGACGCCCATGAGGCCCTGGGACGGCGGACGTTCGTGGCCGGGGCGGGGGCCGCGCTGCTGGGCGGGGGAGCGGTGGGCGGGGCGGAGGCCGCGGTCGTGGACGGGCCGCTGCCGGACTTCCACCCGGCGCTGAAGGACGCACTGACCTTCCCGCGCGCCTGGGGGAGGTCCCCGATCCGCGACGTCCGCGCCTGGCGGCGTGCGGCCCGCGCCACCGTCGAGGAGCACCTCCTCGTCGAGCGGCAGGACGGGACACCGTACGCACCGCAGTTCACCGGCCGTTCCCGGACCGGGGAGTACACCCGCGAGCTGGTGACCGTCTCCCTCACCCGCTACGAGCGGGTGCGCGGCGCCCTGCTCACCCCGCACGGCCGCGGGCCCTTCCCGGCGGTGCTGCTCCTGCACGACCACGGTGCCAGGTTCGACATCGGCAAGGAGAAGCTCGTCCGGCCCTGGTACGACGACGCGCGGCTCGCGTCCGCCCAGGTGTGGGCCGACAAGTACTTCAGCGGACGGTTCGCCGGCGACGAACTGGCCCGGCGCGGCTACGTGGTGCTCTGCCTGGACGCGCTCGGCTGGGGCGACCGCGGCCCCCTCGCCTACGAGCAGCAGCAGGCTCTGGCCTCCAACTTCTACAACCTCGGTTCCTCGCTGGCCGGGCTGATGGCCCGGGAGGACCAGCGGGCCGCCGCCTTCCTGGCCGGGCTCGGCCGGGTGGACGCCCGGCGGGTCGCGGCCGTCGGGTTCTCCATGGGCGCCTACCGCGCCTGGCAGACCGCCGCCCTCAGCGACCACGTCGCGGCCGCCGCGAGCGTGTGCTGGATGACCGGCCTGAAGGAGATGATGGTGCCCGGCAACAACACACTGCGCGGGCAGTCGGCCTACTACATGCTCCACCCGGGCCTCGCCCGGCACCTCGACATCCCCGACGTGGCCAGCATCGCCGCTCCCCGGCCGATGCTGTTCATGAACGGCGGGCTCGACCCGCTCTTCCCCGACGAGGGCGTACGGGTGGCCTACGACAAGCTGCGTGCCGTCTGGCGCTCGCACCACGCCGAGGAGCGGATACGGACGAAGACGTGGCCGGAGCTCGGCCACGTCTTCACCGACGTGATGCAGGACGAGGTCGTCAGCTGGCTCGACGACGTCCTGTGAGGCTCACCGCCGTACCGGCTTGATGCCCCCCAGCGTCGGTACCACCGGCTTGATGCCGCCGTCGGCCGCGAACTCCATGCGGTCGACGGTCGTCTCACGGTGCATGCCGTCGCCGCCCGGCAGGCCGGGGCCGTTGAGGGCGAAGCGGTGGTAGACCATGTACCAGTCGTCGGTGCCGGGGGTGTTGACCACCGAGTGATGGCCGGTGCCGAGGATGCCGTACTCGGGCCGCTTCTCGAGGATCGTCCCGCGCTTGGTCCACGGGCCGAGCGGGGACGGTCCCGTCGCGTACGCCACGTGGTAGTTCTCGCTGCGGGTGTCGTCCTCCGACCACATGAAGTAGTACGTGCCCTTCCGCTTGATGACGAAGGAGCCCTCGCGGAAGTTGTCCGGGGTGATGTCCTTCACCTTCGAGGTGTCGAAGGACACCATGTCGTCATTGAGCGGCACGACGTACCCGTGGCCGTTGCCCCAGTACAGGTAGGCCTGGCCGTCGTCGTCCGTGAAGACCGCCGGGTCGATCATCTGGCCCTTGAGCGCACCGCCCTTGGCGACCAGGGGCTTGCCGAGCGCGTCCTTGAAGGGGCCCGCGGGGGAGTCGGCCACCGCCACGCCGATCTGCTGCTCGGCGCAGAAGTAGTAGTAGTACTTGCCGTTCCGCTCGGCGATCGCGGGTGCCCAGGCGTTCTTGTCGGCCCAGCTCACGTCGGGACCGAGGTCGAGAATGACGCCGTGGTCCTTCCAGTTCACCAGGTCCTTCGACGAGTACGCCTTGAACCTGGTGCCGCTCCAGCCCTGGAAGCCGTCCGTCGTGGGGTAGATCCAGTACCGGCCGTTCAGGTAGTGCACGTCGGGGTCGGCGTTCAGGCCGGGCAGCAGGGGGCTGCGGGTGGGCACCGCCTCGACCGTCCAGGTGCGCTTCGTGCCGTCGGCGGCCGTGACCGTGTACTTCTGCGGCGTGCGGAAGTCCCGCCGGGTCCCTGACCTCGGGCTGAGCTTCGCGCCCTCGCCGACCCACAGCTTCGGGGCGAGACCCCGCAGGTCGGCGTCCGGCTTCATCGGCAGGACGACCTTCGCGGCGCTGTCCGTGACGATCGCGTAGCCCTTCTGGTGCTTCGCCGTCGCGTCCACGACCGACGTGGAGGTGGACGGGTAGGCGGCCAGCAGACGGTCGTACTCCTGCTGTGTCACCGGCAGGACCGTGCCGTGCCGGGGGCTCGCCGGGAGCTGGTAGTCCGTCGACGGGGTCCACTTGCCGGAGGCGAGGTCGGTGGTCTCGAAGGGCACGTAGCCGCGGCCGCCGTACTCGTCGATGAACAGGTACCACTTCTTCTCGGTGTTCGACTTGAACACCGTCGGGCCCTCACCGCGGTCCATCGCGCCCTTGCCGATGCAGTCGGCCACGAAGTCGTACTTCGTCGACGTCAGGGAGGTCGACTTCTCGCCGGTGATGAACTTCGAGCAGGGGCTGGAGGAGCCGGGGTCCCGCTCGTCCTTGGTGTAGCGGTAGTACTCGTCCTCGTACTTCACGACCGTGGAGTCGATCACCGAGTAGCCCGGGTCGTTCCAGATCTTCGGCTCGCTGAAGGTGCGGAAGTCCTTCGTGGTCGCGTACAGCATCTTGTTGTACGTGTCGCCCTTGTGGTCCGGGTCGTCGTCGGCGTACAGCTTCGACGCCCAGAAGACGACGTACGCACCCAGCTCGTCGTCCCAGTAGGCCTCCGGGGCCCAGGTGTTGCCCGCGCTGTCGGGCGAGACCTTCACCAGGCGCTGGTCGGTCCAGTGGACGAGGTCCGTGGACTCCCAGACCATGATCGACTTGCTGCCGTGCCGCTGGACGTCGTCCCAGCTGCCGCTGGAGTTCTGGTACATCCGCAGGTCGGTGGCGATCAGATAGAACTTGTCGCCCTTGGGGGAACGGATGACGAACGGGTCGCGCAGGCCCTTCTCGCCGGTCGTGGACGTCAGCACCGGCTTGCCGGCGTTCAGCTCACGCCAGTGCAGCGGGTCGTTGCCGCGACTGAGGGCGTAGCGGATCTGTTCGCCGTCGGCGGTGCCCTCACCGGTGAAGTAGGCGAAGAGGTAGCCGGCGTAGGTGCTGTGCTTCACGGGTGGGGCTCCGGGGTCTGCGGTACTGGGCGGCGCCGCGAGGAGGGTCAGAAGAAGGCCCGTCAGGGCCAGGAAGGGGAGCAGGAGCGTGCGGGCGATGCGGGGGCGCATGACACTTCCTGTCGGAGTGTGGGGGATTCTGTTGGATAACAGCCTTCGGAGTTTCACTGGAGGGACGCGGGGCGTCAACGGGTGTGCGTGAGGCAGGCGTTTCCGAAACTTTCGGACCACCTGGGGTCCGACGCACGTGACGGCGGCAACCCTTTCCGGGGTGGCGGCGACTGCTGGACGGACAGCGAGCCGGAGCGGGCCCCTCCGAGCCGTTTCCGTCCCCGATCCCTACGAAAGGAACGCTCCGTGCTGCCGAGCACCGGACGCCACCGCAGGACCCGTACGCTCTCCATCGCCGCGGCCGTGGCCTGTGCCGCGGGGGCCGGCGGCGTCTACCTCGGGCTGTCGACCGGCGGCGCGCGGGCCACCGCGACGAGGGTCACCGTCTCCACCACGGCCCAGCTCGAAGAAGCCGTGCGGAACGCCACCGCCGGCACCGTGATCCAGCTCCGCGGCGGCACCTACCACCCGGTGGCCACCCTCGAGTCCACGGCGAACGGCACCGCTTCAGCGCCCATCACCCTGCGGCCGTACGGCGGTGAGAAGGTGCGGATCGACGGCTCGAAGCTGCCGGCCGGCTCCTGGCTGGCCGCGATCCGCGGCGACCACTGGACCGTCCAGGACCTGGCCTTCGTCAACTCCCCGGCCCAGGGGCTGGTCGTCACGTCCTCGGTGGGCGGGGTCTTCAGGAACCTGGTCACCGCCGGCAACGGCGACTCCGGCTTCACCCTGCGCGGCGACGGCACCACCGGCAATCTCGTGCAGAACCTGGACAGCCACGGCAACTACGACCCGGCCGGCCACGGCCGGAACGCCGACGGCATCGCGGTCAAGTTCGGCTCCGGGAGCGGGAACAGGATCACCGGAGCCCGGCTGTACGGCAACTCCGACGACGGCGTCGACCTGTGGCAGTTCTCCTCGCCGGTCACCATCGAGCACTCCTGGGCCTTCGGCAACGGCGAGAACCGCTGGAACGACACGGCCTTCGAGGGCAACGGCAACGGTTTCGAGCTGGGCGGCGGGGGAGCGTCCGCCGCCCACGTCGTCCACGACAACGCGGCCTGGAACAACACCCTGCACGGCTTCACCGAGAACTCCGGCACCGGCGCCCTCGCACTGAACCGCAACACCGCCTACGCCAACGGCGGGAGCGGCTTCTTCTTCGCGGCCGGCACGGCTCACCTCGGAAAGAACCTCGCCGTCGGCGACAAGGGCGGAGCGGCGAGACTCGGTCCGTCGACGGTCTCCGCGGGAAACAACTGGGACGGCGGCATCGCCACCCCGCCCTTCAGGTCGACGGACCCGGCCGGTGCGTACGGAGCCCGGCGGGCGGACGGCTCCCTGCCCGCGACGGCGTTCCTGACGACCGGCTCCTCGAGCCTCGGCGCGACGATGGACTAGGCGGCCCTCGTCGTCGCGGACACAGCGACGCCCCCGTCGGTGCGAAGCGACGGGGGCGTCCTGCCGACCGGCCGAGGGGGGCTCGACCGGTACCGTCCGGCCGTCCGGAGGGGGGCTCCGGAGGGCCGAGGTGCCGGACGTCCGGCTGGGGGGCCGGACACCCGGCGTCCCGGTCGGCCCAAGGGGGGACGAGGGCCGACCGGAGTCACTGGGGGCAAGGACCTACTGGTAGCTGATGTCGGAGGCCTTGAACGTGCAGCTCTTGCCGTCCGGGCCGGGCGGCGTCAGCTCCTTGGGCTCCTTGCCGGTGTTGTTGCCCTCGAACCGCACACACGTCTTGATCTTCTTCTTGCCGTCACCGTGGATGCGGACCTTCGACAGGGTCGCCGTGTCGCCGTAGTTGGCGTTCACCCCGACGATGGAGTTCATCGGCGCCGTCACGTCGATGTCGCTGAGCACGATCGTGCGCTTGTGCTGCGTCTTGCAGTTGCCGCAGGAGCGGACCAGCTTGCCGGCGTTCTGTACCTGGAAGCCCGAGACGTTCAGCGTGCCGGCGCCGTTGAACTGCAGCACCTTGTCCTCGGCGTTCTTCGCGCCGCCGCCGATCACCTTGTACACCGCGGACGAGGACTTGCCCTTGAAGCTGGCCGCGTCCTCGCCGACGTCCGTCCACCACACGTTCTGCAGCGTGCAACTGCCCTTGCAGTGCACACCGTCCGCCGCCGGGGTGCCGATGATGACGTTCTTGAGGACGGCTCCGTCGGCCAGCTCGAAGATCGGGTCCTGGCCCTCGTCCTGGTTGTCCTGGCCGAGCGCGCCGGTGCCGTAGAACATCTTCATCCCGCCGTCGCGCACACCGGAGACCTCGATGGTCCGGGGGACGGGGGTCTTTCCCTTGTCCGTGGGCCAGGAGGACGCCGCGCCCGCCGTCGACAGCATCGACGTGGTGACGATCGCCGCACCCGTGATGCCGAAGGCCGACACCGCGGCGATCACCGCCCGCCGCTTCGTGACGGTGCGGCGGTGGCGGACGCGCTGTTCTGCTGGTGCAGTCATGTACCAATTCCTCAGGTGGGGGGTGGCCTTGCGCGTAGTGGTCGCCACGGGTGAGGAAAGGGTTGCCGCCTCTTCACGAATTTTCACGAGTCGCCGTCGCCGTCGTCCACGGCGGCGAAACCACCGCCCGCCGACAGCTGCCGCGAACCGGCCGTCGCCGTCACCGCGTAGCGGTCCTCGCCCGCGTCGCGGCCGCCGCGCGCGTGGCCGAACTGGCCGGCGAACACCCACTCGCCCACCGGGACGGTGCGGCCCTCCTTGAGGGTCCAGGTGTACACGAGGAAGCCGTCCCGCTCGGCGACCGCGAGGGTGAAATCGCCCTCGGGCAGGGAGCGCCAGGCACCCGCGTCGGAGACCCCGCCGGTCTGGGCGACCTCCAACCGCACGGTCAGTGCGGTCAGTCGCTCGCGGGTCCTGAGCGTGATGTTGCTCTGCGCCCAGAAGTCGTTGCTGTGCGGGTCGACCGAGCCGTCCGACCACAGCGGACCGTCCTCGGCCGCGGTGCTCGGCCGCTCGGTGGCCGGGGCGCTCGGTGTCCCCGACGGCGGCGGCCCGGACTCACGGCGCTCGGACGGCCGGCTCGGTGCCGGCTTCACCGGTACCGGGGGTTGGGGGGCCCGGCTCGTCGTCTCCGGGGACGGCCTGGGCGCCGGGGTCGGAGACGTCGCCACTTCCCGCTGCCGCGGGGCGGTCTCCTCCTTCACCGCGGACGCCACCGCATAGCCGCCCACCGCCAGGACGCCGGCGACCGCGGCGGTCGCCCCCGCCACCCGCATCCAGCCGAACACCGGCGGACGCGTCGCCCGATGGCCGGAACCGGCCGGACCGGCCATACCGCGTTCGACCCGGGCCAGCATGCGCTCCCGGTCGGGCTCGTGCGCCCCGGCCGCCTCGTGCAACCGGGCGCGCACCTCCTCGTGCACGTCCCGCCGCATGCTCATCGGTCCCTCCCTCCGCCCTCACCGGTGCGCACGCCCTCCACAGCCGGCGAGCAGCGGGGGGCGCCCAGTGTCGCGTGCATCCGCTGCGGTACGCCCTGCGTCCCCAGCAGCCGCTGGAGTTCGGCCATTCCCTTCGAGGTCTGGCTCTTCACCGTACCCACCGACACACCGAGTGCCAGGGCGGTGTCCTTCTCCGACAGGTCGAACGCGTGCCGCAGCACCACACAGGCCCGTTTGCGGAACGGCAGCCGGCGCAACGCCTCCTGCACATCGACCACGCCCGCGACGTCCGGGTTCTCGGTGTTCTCCTCGCGCTGCGACCAGAACAGGGCGATGCGCCGCCGCTCGCGCACCGCGCTGCGGATGCGGGTACGGGCCAGGTTGGCGACCACCCCGCGCGCGTACGCCGCCGGGTGGTCGGCCGCGCGCACCCGGTCCCAGCGGTGCCACAGCGCCAGCAACGCGTCCGCCGCCAGGTCGTCGGCGGTGTCCGACTCGCCGGTCAGCAGGTGGGCGAGGCGGGACAGTTCGGCGTAGTGACGCTCGAAGAAGGCGTGGAACTCCACGGAGGCGGCGTCGTCGACGACCGTGCCCACGGGCGACCTCTCCTCCCAGCGGCTACGGGCGCTCCCGGACGGGGCACCCTGTGGGTGTCATGTAGATGCCATGTGATCATCCGGGGGAGGCCCGGACGAGATCGGGAAGCGTAGCAGCGATCGTCGAACAGTTCGTACGGGGCTTCGAACAGCGTATGGCGGGCCGGACTCTGATTCCGTAACACGGCGAAAACCTGAACAGGGTTCGACCCGGGCACAATCCGGCCAGCATCCGCACACCGATCACCCAGGCACCGAGGAGCACGCGCCATGTCCGAACCCCAGCAGGTCACCGACCGGCCACCCGCCACGGCACCGCCGTCGAACAGCGTCGACCGGTTCTTCAAGATCTCCGAGCGGGGCTCCACCTTCGGCCGGGAGATCCGCGGCGGCTTCGCCACCTTCTTCACGATGGCCTACATCCTTGTCCTGAATCCCATCATCCTGGGCAGCGCGAAGGACAAGTTCGGGCACCAGCTGGACGCCGTCCAACTCACCACCGCCACCGCCCTGGTGGCCGCCGTCATGACGATCGTCATGGGCGTCGGCGGCAACCTGCCCCTCGCGCTCGCCGCCGGACTCGGTCTGAACGCCGTGGTCGCCTTCCAGATCGCCCCGCTGATGAGCTGGGACGACGCGATGGGCCTGATCGTCCTCGAAGGCCTGCTGATCTGCGTGCTGGTGGTGACCGGACTGCGCGAGGCCGTCATGCACGCGATACCCCAGCCGCTCAAGCAGGCGATCAGCGTCGGCATCGGCCTGTTCATCGCCTTCATCGGCTTCGTCGACGCCGGGTTCGTCAGCCGCATCCCGGACGCCGCGAACACCACCGTGCCCGTTCAGCTGGGCGGCACCGGCACCCTCGCCGGCTGGCCGATGCTGGTCTTCTGCCTCGGCGTGCTGCTGACGATCGGACTGCTCGCCCGCAAGGTCAAGGGCGCCATCCTGATCAGCATCGTCACCATGACCGCGCTGGCGGTGGTCATCAACTCCCTCGCCGACATCAAGTCCTGGGGCCTGACCACCCCCGCCTGGCCGGACCAGCTCGTCGACGCCCCCGACTTCGGGCTCATCGGCCACTTCGACCTGCTCGGTGCCTTCAGCGCCCCGGGCGTCGGCGTCATCACCGTCGTCCTGCTGATCTTCACGCTGATCCTGTCCGACTTCTTCGACACCATGGGCACGGTCGTCGGCATCAGCGCCGAGGCGGGCCTGCTCGACGAGGAGGGCAAGGTCCCGAACCTCGGCCGGGTGCTGCTCATCGACGGCGCGGCCGCGGTCGCGGGCGGCGCGGCCTCCGCCTCCTCGGCGACCTCCTACATCGAGTCCGCCGCCGGGGTCGGCGAGGGCTCGCGCACCGGCTTCTCCAACCTGGTCACCGGCGGCCTGTTCGGCCTCGCGCTGTTCCTGACCCCACTGCTCACCATCGTCCCGCTCCAGGCGGCCGCCCCGGCCCTGGTCGCCGTCGGCTTCCTGATGATGACCCAGGTCAAGCACATCGACTGGGACCGCTACGACATCGCCATCCCGGCGTTCCTCACCATCGCGGTGATGCCGTTCACCTACTCCATCACCAACGGCATCGGCGCCGGTTTCCTCGCCTACGTCGTCATCAAGACCGTACTCGGCAAGGCCAAGGAGGTGCACTGGCTGCTGTGGGGGACCTCGGCGCTGTTCCTCGTGTACTTCGCCATCGACCCGATCGAGCAGCTCCTGGGAGCGAAGTGACACCGGACCCCCGCTGACATGAGGACGGGCCGCCCCCGGGGGGAAGGGGGCGGCCCGTCTCATCCGTACAGACGGCGTATCGGCGGCCGAGGTTCAGTCCTTGAGCGCCGCTTGCATCATCGCCTTGGCGACCGGCGCCGCGAGCCCGTTGCCGCTGACCTCCGAGCGGGCCGCGTTCGACTGCTCCACGACCACCGCCACGGCGACCTCCTTGCCCGAGGAGGCGGACTTGCCGTACGAGGTGAACCAGGCGTACGGCACCTGGCTGTTGTTCTCGCCGTGCTGGGCCGTACCGGTCTTGCCGCCGACGGTCGCGCCCGGGACCCGGGCGTTCGTGCCCGTGCCCTTGTTCACGACCGTCTCCATCGCCGACTGCAATTGCCGGGCGGTCGAGGAACTGACGATCTCCTTCGTGCCGGCGTCGTCGTCGTAGTCCTGCAGCACATCGCCACCGCTGTCGGTGATCTGCGAGACCATGTGCGGCGACACCAGTTTGCCGCCGTTGGCGATCGCCGCCGACACCATGGCCATCTGCAGCGGGGTGGCCGTGACGTCGAACTGGCCGATGCCCGTCAGGGCCGTCTGCGACGGGTACATGTCCGACGGGTACACACTCGTGTAGGCCCGGACCGGCACATCCAGCTTGTCGTCGTTGAAGCCGAACCTGTCGGCCATCGCCTTCACCTTGTCCTGGCCGAGCTTCACGGCCATCTTGGCGAAGACGTTGTTGCAGGAGTACTCCAGCGCCGTACGGATGGTCGCGTTCGTGCAGGGCGCGTTCGGGTTCTCGTTCGTCAGGTCCCGGCTGGTGCCCGGCAGCGTGTACGGGTCCGGGCTGTCCGTCCGCTCGTCCACCGACGAGTACAACCCGTCCTCCAGCGCGGCCGCCGCCACCACCAGCTTGAACGTCGAACCGGGCGGCAGCGGCTGCCGCAGCGCACGGTTGACCAGCGGCTTCTCCGGGTCCGTCGTGAGCTTCTTCCAGGCCGTCCCCGCGGTGTTGGCGTCGGTCAGCGAGGAGGGGTCGTAGGACGGCGTCGACACGACCGCGAGGAGCTTCCCGGTCTTCGGATCGACGGCGACGGCACCGCCCTTCTTGTCGCCGAGCGCGTCGTAGGCGGCCTTCTGCACGTCCGGGTCGATGGTCGTGACCACGTTGCCCGGTTCGGCCCGCTGGTTGGTGAGCGTGTCCATCACGGACTTGAGCCGGCTGTCCGTGCCGTTGAGCAGGTCGGTGTAGATGCCCTCCAGCTGGGTCGGGGCGTACGCCTGCGACGCGTAACCCGTCACCGCCGCGTACAGCGGGCCGTCCGTGTACGTCCGCTTGTACTTCAGGTCGCCCGTCTTCGTCGGCGTCGAGCCGGTGACCGACCGGCCGCCCACGATGATGTTCCCGAGCGGCGCCGAGTACGTCTCGATCGCGTTCCGCCGGTTGTCCTTGTCGTCTGCCAGCGCCTGGCCCTCGTAGAACTGCACCCAGGTCGCCCTGACCAGCAGAGCCAACACCAGGAGCAGCGAGAAGGCCGAAGCGCGCCTGATCGTCTTGTTCATCGCGAACAGGAGGACGAGCCACGCCGGGCGGAACGTTCCCGTCCGTCCTGGTTTCTCATCCGACGGGCCGGTTTTCTCATCCGGCGTTCAGAATCCCGGCCTCGTACGCGGCGATCACCGCCTGCGTGCGGTCGCGGGCGCCGGTCTTGGCCAGGACCGCCGCGACATGGGATTTCACCGTGGCCGGGCCGACCTCCATCCGGCGGGCGATCTCCGCGTTGGTCAGGCCCCGCGCCATGTGCCGCAGCACCTCCCCCTCGCGTCCCGTGAGCTTCGCCACCCAGGCGGGCGGCGCCGGGTGCGCGCGGGCGTGCTCGGCGGCCAGGGTGCGCACGGCCGCCGGGAACAGCAGGCTGTCGCTGCGTGCCACCAGCCGGACCGCCTGCACCAGGGCGTCGGCGTCCGCCCGTTTCAGCAGGAACCCCGCGGCTCCGGCGCGCAGCGCGTCGTACACGTAGGAGTCGTTCTCGAAGGTCGTCACGACGACGATCCGGGGCGGCTCGTCCAGCGTGGCGAGGATCTGCTCGGTGGCGCGGATCCCGTCGGTCTGCGGCATCCGGACGTCCATGAGGACGACGTCCGGACGCAGCTCCCGTACGACCGACACCGCCTCCGCGCCCGTGGCGGCCTCGCCCACCACCGCCAGGTCCGGCTCGGCGGAGAGGATGGCGCGCAGCGCGGTGCGCACCAAGCGCTCGTCGTCGGCGAGGACGACACGGATCGGGGCCGGGCGGGTCATGCGGGTCCTCTCGTCGGCAGTCGGGTCATCGGCAGTCGTGCGTGCAGCCGCCAGGTCCGCGCCGGGGTCCCTCCCGCCGTCGCGGTCCCGCCCAGCAGCCTGGCCCGGTCGGCGATGCCCCGCAGCCCGTGGCCGCCGCCGGTGCGGGAGGGGGCCGGGCCGGTCACCGGATTCTCCACGGTGATCTCCAGGTCCCCGCCCGTCACCGCGATCCGCACCTCCACGGCGGCCCGCTCACCGGCGTGCTTGAGGGCGTTGCTCAGCCCCTCCTGCACGATGCGGTAGGCCTCACGGGACAGCAGCGGGGGCAGCGCCTCCGGGTCGGTGTCGACGGTGGCGCTCACCCGCTGTCCGCCCGCCCGGGTGCGCCGCAGCAGCCCGTCCAGGTCGGTGGCGAGGGTCGGTGCGGCGGCTGTGCCGGGCGCGTCGCCCTCGCGCAACACGCCCAGCACGGCGTCGAGTTCACCGACCGTCCGCCGGGTCGTGTCCTCGATCGCGGCGAGGGCCTCCCGGACGAACTCCGGGTCGGAGTCGAGGACCCGGCGGGCGGCGCTCGCCTGCAGGGTGACCGCGCTCAGGGCATGGCCGACGGAGTCGTGCAGCTCCCGAGCCAGCCGGTTGCGCACGGCGAGGTCGGCCGCCCGTGCCTCGGCGGCGGCGAGCCGTTCCCGGGGCGTGGGGCCGAGCAGCGGGGGCGCCCAGCGGGCCAGCAGCGCTCCGCAGCCGGCCGCGCAGCCGGCGAGGGCGACGAGCGACACCGCGCCCGCGACGGGGGCGAGCGCCAGGGCCCAGGCGTGGTCGAGGACGTCGGGCAGACCGAGCAGGTCGCCGCGCACCGAGGCGAGGACCGGCAGCAGGATCAGCGTGACGGCGAACGGCGGCAGCGCCAGCGACATCCCCGCGATGATCCCGCCGAACCCGAGATGCAGGGTGAACCAGGCGGCCGTACGGCCCTTCTCGCCCCGCGTGCGCGCGGGCCCGGGGGCGAGCCGGTCCGCGTCCACACCGCACAGCCAGCGCACGGCGGCCGACTCCAGGGGCCGGGTCAGCGGGAACAGCGAGGTGACGGCCGCGAGCGGCAGACCCAGGCCGAACGAGCCGAGTTGAAGGGGTAAGGAGCCGAAGACGTCGTCGGCACCGATCACCGGGCCGACGACCACCGAGCCGACCAGGACGTAGGGCATGGCCAGCGCACCGCCGAGGATCAGATGGATCCAGCGCAGCCGCGCCCGCCGGCCGAACAGCAGCCGGGCGACGTCGCTCACGCCGAACGCCGCGCGGCCCCGGCCGAGCGCTCCGCGAAGTGGTAGGCGCCGATGGCGGCGACGAGCAGACCGACGAGCATCTGGCCAGCGTAGGCGAGGTGCATCAGCGGCGTGGGGCGGTCGGCGAGGTCCGCCGTGCCCGCGACGGAGGCCAGCGACAGCCACCCGCCCCAGCACGCCACGGCTGCGGAGCCGACCCAGGCGAGACCGAGCGGCACGGACGCGGGCAGGGCCCGGCCCCGCCGGAAGGACAGCAGCACGGCACCGCTCACCGCCGCGAGCAGGAACACGACGAACAGGGCCTCCAGGACGCGGAACTCACCGCCCCGGTCCGTGACGCGGCCCTCACCGAGGCCCCCGGAGACGCCGGCCGCCCAGAGGGTGTGCAGCGTGAGCGGCAGCAGCGCGAGCACCGCCGCGGCCACGGCGAGCGCCCGGTGGGCCGGACCGACGGCGCCGACGGGCAGGTCCCACACCCGCCCGCGCCACAGGTGCCCCCAGCGGCCCCGCGCGTAGAGCACGAACAGGCCGCCCAGAGCGAGCCCTTGGGCGATGAACCCCGTGTATACGAGGGCGAAGACCCACTCGTCCAGGAAGGCCTCGCGCCCCGCGGACGAGGCGCCGCCCGCGCCGAACGCCCTCACCACCAGCTGCGCCGGGAACCCGGTCATGATCGGCGCGAGCAGCCCGGTCGCGACCCACACGGGGAAGGCGAGCAGCCAGGCGGGCACCCGCAGCCCCCACGGCCGGGTCAGCAGCAGCGCCAGCACGATCACCGCGCTGTCCAGCGACATCGACAGGCCGTTGACCACGGCCATGGCGAGACGGTCGTCGAGCAGCGGGCTCTCCTCGGGAATCCCGAGCCGACTCCCCGCGATCCAGGCGGCCTTGAGAGCGAGGTACGGCACACAGGAGACGACGGCGACGGCACGGAGGATCCGCCGGGTGCGGCCGGGACCGCCGGCGGGGGGAGGGGTGCGGTGCGGGGAACGGGCGACTGCGTCATGCGAGCAGGCTCCCGCGGGGGAGGCCGACGGCGCCTCCTGCCCGGCGACGATCCGCCTCCGCCGGGCGGGGGAGGGGCGGTGAGCGCCTCAGCCCTCCAGGATGAGTACCGTCTCGTCGATCTCGGCACCCCGGGCCGGGGCGTACCCCCGGGCCGCCGCGACCACCCGGAACCCGCACTTCTCCAGCACGCGCAGCGACCCCGCGTTGTCCGACGCCGCCCGCGCGTACAGCGGGCGCTCGGGCACCTCGGCGAGCAGCGCCCGCAGCGCCTGGGTGGCGATGCCCTTGCCCCAGTAGGCGCGGTCGACCCAGTACGTCACCTCGCGCTCGCCCGGCACCCCGTACACCCCCGCGCTGCCGACCACGTCCCCGTCGGCCAGGACCGTACGGACGACGACGTCGGGCGAGGAGCGCATCCGGGACCAGCGGGTGTCGAAGGCGGCCCGGTCGGCCGGATCCTCCGGGGTGAAGGCCGCCATGGTCAGCGACTCGGGGTCGTTCATCTGCCGGAAGAAGACCGGCAGATCGCTGTCGTGGACCGCGCGCAGCTCGACGTTCATGTCTCAGAGCCTACGGGTGGCCAGTGTCAGCCGGTCCCTCGCGTCGAAGAGGGCGTCCTTCACCAGCTGCTCGTGCGCCGGGGTGAGCCGCGCAACCGGCACCGAGCAGCTGATCGCGTCCCGCGCCGGGGTGCGGTACGGGATCGCCACGCCGAAGCAGCGCAGCCCCAGCGTGTTCTCCTCGCGGTCCACGGCGAAACCCTGCTCCCGCACCTGGCGCAGCTCCTCGATGAGCTTCTCCCGGTCGGTGATCGTGTGCTCGGTCAGCGCGGGCAGCGTCTCCGGGAGCATCTTGCGGACCTGCTCGTCGGAGTACGTGCTCAGCAGCGCCTTGCCGAGGGACGTGGAGTGGGCCGGCAGCCGGCGGCCGACCCGGGTGAAGGGGCGCAGGTAGTGCTGCGACTGGCGGGTGGCCAGGTAGACGACGTTGGTGCCGTCGAGACGGGCGAGGTGGATCGTCTCGGTCGTGTCGTCCGAGAGCCGGTCCAGCGTCGGGCGGGCCGCGGCGACGACCTCGTCGCCGTCGATGTACGACGTGCCCACGAGCAGGGCCCGCACCCCGATGCCGTACCGCGTGCCCGTCGCGTCGGTCTCCACCCAGCCCAGCTCGACCAGGGTGCGCAACAGCATGTAGAGGCTGGACTTGGGGTATCCGACGGCCTCCTGGACCGCCGCGAGGGAGTGCATGCCGGGGCGTCCGGCGAAGTATTCGAGCAGTTCAACCGTTCGCACCGCGGACTTGACCTGCGCCCCGCCGCCCGTCTCGCCAGCCGACATCGCCCTTGACCCCTTCGTTGGACGGGAAATAGTCTCCACAGCATATTCATCATCAGAGACAGCGTTCAGTATATCGAACGCCCCTGGTGGATGACCCAGTACTGCGGCATTACATGTGTGGAGGGACCCGCGGTGGCAGCAGCACCAGTCTGGAGTGTCGACCCCCGAACCGGGAAGCAGCGTGAACAGGTTGCGGTGGAGGCCACAGCCCAGGAGGTGGACGCCGCCGTCCGTGCCGCGCACGAGGCGCGCGGCGCCCTGGCCGACCGGGCCGTCCGCGCGGCCTTCCTGCGCACCGCCGCCGACGAGCTCCAGGCGGCCAAGGACTCCCTCGTCGAGACCGCCGACGCAGAGACCGCGCTCGGCCCGGTCCGGCTGACCGGCGAGCTCGCCCGCACCTGCTACCAGCTGCGTGCCTTCGCCGACATCGTCGACGAGGGAGCCTTCCTCGACGTCGTCATCAACCACCCCGACGACACCGCGACCCCGCCGATCCCGGACCTGCGCCGCTACAAGGTGCCGCTGGGCGTCGTCGCCGTCTACTCGGCGTCGAACTTCCCCTTCGCCTTCTCGGTGGCGGGCGGCGACACCGCGAGCGCCCTCGCGGCCGGCTGCCCGGTCGTCGTCAAGTCCCACCCCGACCACCCGGCCCTGTCCGAGTACGTCGCCGCGGTGCTGCGCCGCGCCGCCGCCCGGCACGACATCCCCGCGGGCGTCGTGGGCCTGGTCCACGGCTTCGAGGCGGGCGTCGAGCTGATCAAGCACCCGCTGGTCGCGGCGGCCGGGTTCACCGGCTCCGTGCGCGGTGGCCGGGCGCTCTTCGACGCGGCGGCGGCCCGTCCGGTCCCGATCCCCTTCCACGGTGAGCTGGGCTCCCTGAACCCGGTCGTCGTCACCGAGGCCGCGGCCACCGAGCGGGCCGAGGCGATCGGCGCCGGTCTCGCCGGTTCCATGACGCTGGGCGTCGGCCAGTTCTGTGTGAAGCCGGGCCTCGTCCTCGCGCCGGCCGGCGCCGCGGGCGACGCGCTGCTGAAGTCGCTGACGGACGCCGTCAGCGACACCGACGCCGGGGTCCTGCTCGACCACCGCATGCGCGACAACTTCGTCGCCGGTGTCGCCGAGCGGGCCGGGCTCCCCGACGTCGACTCCCCGGTCACCCCGGGCGCGGGCGGCGAGCACACCGTCAGCGCGGGCTTCCTCACGGTGCCGGCGAGCAGGCTGGCCGCCGAGGGCGAGCACGACCTGCTCCTGGAGGAGTGCTTCGGGCCGGTCACCGTGGTGGCCCGCTACGAGGACCAGACCGAGGTGAAGGCGGTGCTGTCGCGGCTGCCCGGCAACCTCACGGCGACGGTGCAGCTGTCCGAGGAAGAGGCGGCCGGCGAGGGCCGCGGCGCCGAGATCCTCGCGGAGCTGACGCCGCTGGCGGGGCGCGTGCTGGTGAACGGCTGGCCTACGGGTGTCGCCGTCGCGCCGGCGCAGCATCACGGCGGGCCGTACCCGGCCACGACGTCGACGTCCACGTCGGTGGGCGGGACGGCGATCGAGCGGTGGATGCGGCCGGTTGCGTATCAGAACGCGCCGTCCGCGCTGCTCCCCGCCGAGTTGCGGGACGAGAATCCGCTGGGGCTGCCGCGGCGGTTCAACGGGCGTTTGGAGCGTTAGCGCCGTGGGGGCGTGGTGAGCTGCCGGCTGCGGGTCGTTCGTGGTTGATCGCGCAGTTCCCCGCGCCCCTTGAGGTTGGACCTGGGAGACTCGGTCGAATGGATCTCGAGATTTCCGAACTTCCTTTCCCCCTGCGCACGTATGGGCCCGAAGCCCACTGGTCCTACGAGGACGGCGTGCTCACGGGGTGGGCCGGTGCGCGGCAGGATCGGTTCGTGCCGCCCACCGGTGAGGGGCTGGACCCCGCTTCCGACGCGCCCCGGCTGCTCGGGGCGCCGGAGGGCGACTTCCAGCTGATCGCCAAGGTCACCGTCGGGTTCGGCGCGGCCTTCGACGCCGGGGTGCTCTACGTCCACGTGGGGGAGCGGGCCTGGGCCAAGCTCTGCCTGGAGTACTCCCCGGACGTCCCCACCGTCTGCACGGTGGTCACCCGGGGGCACTCCGACGACGCAAACTCCTTCACCGTGGACGGCAGTTCCGTCTGGCTCCGGGTGAGCCGCACCGGCCGCGCCTTCGCCTTCCACGCCTCCCGCGACGGCGAACGCTGGACCTTCATCCGCCTGTTCACCCTCGGCGACGAGAAGGAGACGGACGCGGCCCTGGTCGGCTTCATGGCCCAGTCCCCGATGGGTGAGGGCTGCGTGGTGACGTACGACCACATCGAGTTCAGGCCGTCCTGGCCCGACGACCTGCGGGACGGCAGCTGAGCCGTGCCGGGAACCGTCCCCGGGCACGGGCACGTCATCGGTTCCATGATCAAGGACCGAGTGACCCCAGGCCGTGTGATCCGCACCGTCCTGCCCGCCGAGCTGGAAGACGTCGTGGGGCTGCACGCGCGGGCCCGGGCGACGTACTACCCCGGCGGGGTGCCGCAGGACGGTACGGACTGGACCGAGGCCTGGCGCGGAGCCCTCACCCGGCCGGACGGGCGGGTGCTGTGCGTCGTGGAGTCGGGACGCATCATCGGCCTGGCCTCCTTCCGCACCCCCGAGGGGGCCCCGGCGGACACGGTGAAGCTCTTCCAGTTCCACGTCGACCCCGACCACTGGCGTCATGGAGCCGGCAGCGCGCTGCACGCGGCCTGTGTGGAGGAGTGGCGGGCCGACGGCAGGCGTACGGCCGTGCTCGACGTGCACGTCGACAATGCCCGGGCCCAGGGGTTCTACCGGCGGCAGGGATGGGTCCCCGAGCCGGCCGAGCCGGGGGATCACCATCTGCGGATGCGGTTCGCCCTGCCCGGGGAATGAAGCGTGCTGCTTGAACGTTCATGCACCTGGCGGAGGGAGTCTCCGTAACCCGTACGACCTGGAGAGAGCCGAGACATGCGCGTCGAGATCTGGAGCGACATCGCCTGCCCCTGGTGCTACGTGGGCAAGGCCCGCTTCGAGAAGGCGCTGCGGGACTTCCCGTACCGCGACGACGTCGAGGTGGTGCACCGCTCCTTCGAGCTGGACCCGGGCCGCGCGAAGGACGACATCCAGCCCGTGATCACGATGCTCACCAAGAAGTACGGGATGAGCGCCGCGCAGGCCGAGGCGGGCGAGGACAACCTCGGGGCCCAGGCCGCCGCCGAAGGCCTCGACTACCGCACCCGCGACCGCGACCACGGCAGCACCTTCGACATGCACCGGCTGCTGCACCTCGCCAAGGAACAGGGACGCCAGGACCGGCTGCTCGACCTGCTCTACCGGGCCAACTTCGCCGAGGAGCGCTCCGTCTTCAACGACGACGAGCGGCTGGTGGAGCTCGCCGCGGCCGCGGGCCTCGACACCGAGGCCGTGCGCGCGGTGCTCGCCGACCCGGACGCGTACGCCGACGAGGTCCGAGCCGACGAGCGCGAGGCCGCGCAGCTCGGGGCGAACGGTGTGCCGTTCTTCGTGCTCGACCGGAAGTACGGCGTCTCCGGCGCCCAGCCCGCCGAGGTCTTCACCCAGGCCCTGACCCAGGCGTACGGCGAGCACGCGCCCCTGAAGATCGTCGACGGCGGCCAGGACGCGGACGCCTGCGGACTGGACGGCTGTGCCGTGCCCCAGCACTGAAACGCCCAGCTCGGAGCGCATCCATAAGCGCTCCTTAGCGGCACCACGCAGACATCGGCAATGGACGGGGAGTTCCGGGGGACGCAGAGTGGTCCCATGGAGACCTTCGAGAACCTCGTCCGTGCCGAGTTCACCCCGAAGCACACCTACCTCAACACCGCGAGCAACGGGCTCCTGCCCGCCCGTACCGTCAGCGCCGTACAGCAGGCGGTGCGGATGCGTGCCGAGGGCACGCCCCTGGGTCCCCTGTACGAGGACGTGGAGACCGCCCGCGCGTCCTTCGCCCGCCTGGCCGGCGTTCCGGCCGAACGGGTCGCGACCGGTGCCTCGGTCGCCGAGTACGGCGGGCTGATCGCCGCCTCGCTGCCCGCCGGCGCCGAAGTCCTCACGGCGGAGGCCGACTTCTCCTCGCTGGTGAACCCGTTCCACGCGCGCGGCGACCTCAAGGTGCGTGCCGTGCCCCTGGAGCGGATCGCCGAGTCCGTCCGTCCCGGCACCGCGCTCGTCGCGGTCAGCGCCGCCCAGTCCGCCGACGGCCGCCTCGCCGACCTGCCCGCGGTGCGCGAGGCGGCCCGGGCGCACGGCGCCCGCACCTACGTCGACGCCTCCCAGTCGGCGGGCTGGCTGCCGATGGAGGCCGACGCCGACGACTTCGTCGCCGCCGTCGGATTCAAGTGGCTCATGGGCCCGCACGGAGCCGCGTTCTTCGTCGCCCCGCTGGACTTCGGCGGCCTCACACCGCTGCTCGCCGGCTGGGTCGCCGGGGAACGCCCGTGGGACAGCTGCTACGGCCCCGTCGAGGAACTCGCCCACTCCGCGCGGCGGTTCGACGTCAGCCCCGCCCTCTTCACCTACGCGGGACTGCGAGCGTCCCTGGAACTGCTGGAGGAGATCGGCGTCGATGTCGTGCACGCCCACGACGTCGGCCTCGCGGACCGCTTCCGTGCCGGGCTCGCGGAGCTGGGCCACGAGCCGGTCGCCGCGCCCGGCTCGGCGATCGTGTCGGTGCCGGGGCTCGGCCACCGGCAGGGCGAACTGAGCCGGCAGGGCATCGAGGTGTCCGACCGGTCCGGGAACCTGCGGGCCGCGTTCCACCTCTACAACACGCCCGCGGACGTGGACCGGCTCCTGAAGGTGCTCGCGGCATGACAGAACCGGGTGGGGCCTCCCGTCCCACACGAGGAGGCCCCACCCGGCAGCTCTGTCACACGGTCGGTTCACCGCTCACCGCCGACGGCGGTCACCGCACCGGCGTGAAGTCCCGCGCCCCGATGCTGTGTTTCTCCGGGGGCGACCCCCGGACCCCCGGCAGGGGGAGGGCGGTCACCGCACCGGCGTGAAGTCCCGCGCCCCGATGAACTCCGGGCGCCGGACAGGGGCCGCGAACGGTTCCACCGCCGTGTTCTCCACGCTGTTGAACACGATGAACACGTTGCTGCGCGGGAACGGCGTGATGTTGTCACCGGAACCGTGCATGGCGTTGCAGTCGAACCAGGTCGCCGAACCGGCCTTGCCCGTGAACAGCTTGATGCCGTGCTGCGTGGCCATCTGGGTCAGCGCCTCGTCCGACGGTGTCCCGGCATCCTGCATCTGCAGCGACTTCTTGTAGTTGTCCTTCGGCGTCTCACCCGCACACCCGAGGAACGTCTTGTGCGACCCCGGCATGATCATGAGACCGCCGTTGGTGTCGTAGTTCTCGGTCAGCGCGATCGAGACCGACACCGTGCGCATCCGCGGCAGACCGTCCTCGGCGTGCCACGTCTCGAAGTCCGAGTGCCAGTAGAAGCCACTGGCACCGAACCCCGGCTTGACGTTGATCCGCGACTGGTGGACGTACACGTCCGAGCCGAGGATCTGCCGCGCCCGTCCGACGACCCGCTCGTCGCGGACCAGCCGGGCGAACACCTCGCTGATCTTGTGCACCTCGAAGACCGTGCGGATCTCCTTGGACTGCGGCTCGACGATCGACCGCTCGTCGGCACGCATGTCCGGGTCGTTCACCAGCCGGTTCAGTTCGTTCCGGTAGACGGCGACCTCGTCATCGCTGATGAGCTCGTCGATGGCCAGGAAGCCGTCGCGCTCGAAGGACAGCAGGTCGGCCGGGGCGACCGGGCCCGGGGCGTCGGGTGCGCCCCAGACAACCGGATCCTGACGCGGGGTCAGCGCCTCGACGGCACCGCGACTGGGGTAGAGGTCCGGGATACCGGTGGTGGTGTCGGTGGTGGCGGTCATGGAAACGTCACACCTCCTCGGTGAGCAGCGGGTAGACGCCGTTCTCGTCGTGGTCCTCCCGTCCGGTCACGGGCGGGTTGAACACGCAGAGGCAGCGGAAGTCCTGCTTGACCCGCAGCGTGTGCCTCTCGTGCCCGTCCAGGAGGTACATCGTGCCGGGCGTGATGGTGTGCGTCAGCCCGGTCTCGTGGTCGGTCAGCTCGGCCTCGCCCTCCGTGCAGACGACGGCCTCGATGTGGTTCGCGTACCACATCGACGTCTCCGTACCCGCGTAGAGAACCGTCTCGTGCAGGGAGAAGCCCACTTTCTCCTTGGCGAGGACGATGCGCTTGCTCTCCCACGTACCGGACGCCGCCTTCACGTGCCGGTCGGTACCTTCGATCTCCTTGAACGAACGGACAATCACGGTGCTGCGATGCCTCCTAGGTGAGTGGTGCTCTCGGTTCGGTGTCAGGCGGTCTCGCGGACGGCACGGGCCAGTGTGCTCAGGCCCTCGTCCAGTTCCTCGGGCGTGATGGTGAGCGCGGGGAGCATCTTGACGACCTCGCTCTCGGGGCCGGACGTCTCGATGAGCAGTCCGAGCTCGAAGGCGCGCTTGGCGACCTTGTTCGCACGCTCCTTGTCGTGGAACTCCAGGCCCCACACCAGGCCGCGGCCCCGGTACTCCTTCACGTCGGCCAGGTTCTCCTCGGTGATGGAGATCAGCGCCTGCTCGACCTGCTCGCCGCGCTTGCGGGTCTGCTTCTCCATCGCGGAACCGTCGGCCCAGTAGGTCTCCAGGGTCGCGGTGGCCGTGACGAACGCGGGGTTGTTGCCGCGGAAGGTGCCGTTGTGCTCGCCGGGCTCCCAGACGTCGAGCTCCGGCTTGAACAGGCACAGCGACATGGGCAGGCCGTAGCCGCTGATCGACTTGGAGACGGTGACGATGTCCGGCGTGATGCCCGCCTCCTCGAAGGAGAAGAACGCGCCGGTACGGCCGCAGCCCATCTGGATGTCGTCGACGATCAGCAGCATGTCCTGCCGCTCGCACAGCTCGGACAGGGCGCGCAGCCACTCGGGCCGGGCCACGTTGATGCCGCCCTCGCCCTGCACGGTCTCGACGATCACGGCGGCGGGCTTGTTGAGGCCCGAGCCCTGGTCCTCCAGCAGCCGTTCGAACCACAGGAAGTCCTCGACCGTGCCGTCGAAGTAGTTGTCGAACGGCATGGGCGTGCCGTGCACCAGCGGGATACCGGCGCCGGCCCGCTTGAAGGCGTTGCCGGTCACGGCCAGCGAGCCCAGCGACATGCCGTGGAAGGCGTTGGTGAACGACACGATCGACTCGCGCCCCTTCACCTTCCGCGCCAGCTTCAGCGCGGCCTCCACGGCGTTGGTGCCGGTCGGGCCGGGGAACATGACCTTGTACGGCAGGTCGCGCGGGCGCAGCAGCAGGTTCTGGAAGGCCTCCAGGAACGTGCGCTTGGCCGTGGTCGACATGTCGAGCCCGTGCGTGACGCCGTCCCGCTCCAGGTAGTCGATCAGGGCGCGTTTCAGGACCGGGTTGTTGTGCCCGTAGTTCAGTGACCCGGCTCCGGCGAAGAAGTCGAGGTACTCATGGCCGTCCTCGTCGTACATGCGGCTGCCCACCGCACGGTCGAAGACGGTGGGCCAGCCGCGGCAGTAGCTGCGCACCTCGGACTCGACGGTCTCGAAGACGCTCAGGTCGGGCTGGGTGATGGTCACGACGAATCGCTCCTCGGTACGTGGGGGAAGTCTGCGGGTGTGGGGTGGGGAGGGAAGTCTCAGTGGGGCAGCGGGCCGATGCGGTACAGGGCCTCGGGGTCGTGCGGCCCGTCGGGGAACACGGCCGTGTCGAAGAGCACCTCGCGCTCCAGCCGGGCGCCGTGACGCTCGGCGAACGACGTGAACAGGCGCTCCGAGGCGGTGTTACCCGGGGTGATGGTGGTCTCCACGGTCGTCACCCCCAGGTCGGCCACGGTCCGCGCGACCAGACCGTCGAGCAGCGCGGCGGCCAGTCCGCGCCCGCGGTGGGCCTCGTCCACCGCCACCTGCCAGACCAGCAGGGTGCGCGGGCTGTCCGGCCGCACGTACCCGGTGATGAAACCCATCGGCTCACCCTGCTCGTCGCGGGCGACGGCCGAGGTGGCGGCGAAGTCCCGGCACCACAGCAGATAGCTGTAGGACGAGTTCAGGTCGAGAACCTTCGAGTCCTTCGCCATCCGCCAGAGTGCGGCTCCGTCGGCCACGGTGGGGCGGTCGATTTGCGGATCTGCTTGTACGGCGGTCATGCAAATTGAACTTACCCAGCGAAATTCAAAATTGCATCGCCGACCGGGGTTACATATGAACCTCGTCTGTGTTATCACGCGAGCGCGAGGGATCATGTACCTGGGTGATGGAATGCCCGATATTGTCCGGGTAATACCGGGCAAAGGGGTCACGGTGTGTAACGCGTCACAACCATGTAAGCCGCGCGAAACCTGCCAGAATTTCCCCTCCGAGTGTCCTCAAAATCTGCGCGTTTAGGACCGGGAAAAGCGGGCAGAAGAATACGGGAAGCTTTTCTTGAGGGAATTCGCAATTGTGTGCCAGCTTACATGTGGGATGTCGCGGAATGCATGTGCAATTCAGGCCCCGGTCACTCCGTCGATGCGTTCCCGCAGGAGATCGGCGTGACCGTTGTGCCGCGCGTACTCCTCGATCATGTGGATGAGCACCCAGCGCAGGCTGACCTCCATCCCGGGCACCGGCCCCTCGGCGACCCGCCCGATGTGGTCCAGCGGCAGCCCGGCGCACAGCTTCCGTCCCCGCGCGATCTCCCGCCGCCAGATCGCGAGCGCCTCGTCCGGCCCGCGCGCCGGGTCCAGCGCATAGCCGGTCGCGTCCTCGAACACCGGCGGCACGTCGAGCCCGCAGGCCACCCGCTGGAACCAGTTCCGCTCGACCTCGGCGAGGTGCTGCACCAGCCCGAGCAGGGTCAGCGACGAAGGCTCGGCCGCGGCGATCCGCACCTGCGCGTCGTCCAGCCCCGCGCACTTCAGCTCCAGCGTGGCCCGGTGGAAGTCCAGCCAGCTCTCGAGCATGGCCCGCTCGTCGCCCGTGAGGCGGGGCACGGGGCGGCCGTCGGGGAGGACCGGGATGTCAGGGGATGTGTCGGCGGTCATACGGGGAGCATGGCACGGGGCACCGACAACGGTGCCCCGGTCACTCCGGCCGGCGCGATCAGCCCCGCGAACTCCCTCGTGCGCTCGCCGCCACAGGCAGCGCGGGCGACCTCGTGCCGAGGGCTACCGCCACGCCCCCTCGGCGGCCCGCAGCGCGCCCTCCACGTCCACCGGCAGTCCCTGCTCGGAGAGTGCCGCGCCCAGAGCCGCCAGGCCGGCCCGCACCGCCCCCGGCGTCGCGTCGGCGCCGTAGTGGTTGACCCGGATCATCTCCTTGGCCAGCGCACCCCCGCCGGCGGCGAGCGGCACCACCGGATCCGCCTCCAGCGCCCGCCGGACCAGCTCCGACGCCACCGTCTGGGACGGTGCCCGCAGCGTCGTGGCGACGGGCGCGGCGTCCCGCGCCTCGTACACGTACGGCTCCAGACCGCCGCCGAGTGCGACCGCCCCGGCCCGGGTGGCCGCCGCGGCGGACGCGTGCCGGGCCATCACGGCGTCGAGACCCGCCGCCTCGATCCGCTCCACGCAGGCCTCCAGCGCCAGCATCTCCAGCTGGGCCGGCGCGTGCAGCAGCGCCCTGCGGCCGCCGTCGATCCACCGCTCCTTCCAGTCGAGCAGCGACAGGTACGACCGGCGCGGCGCCCTCGGGTTGGCGGCCATCCGAGCCCAGGCCCGCTCGCTCACCGACACCGCCGACACCCCGGCCGGGCCGCCCATCGCCTTCTGCGCCCCGATCACGCACAGGTCCACGCCCCACGCGTCCGGCAGCACCGGCTCGGCCCCGATCGACGCCACGGCGTCCAGGTAGAACAGCGCCCCGTGCGCCCGTACGACCTCGCCGATCTCCGCGACCGGGTTGGTGTTGCCGGTCGCCGCCTCCGCGTGCACCAGGGACACGAAGTCGATCTCCGGGTGCTCGGCGAAGGCCTGCCGGATCTGCTCGGCCGTGACCGCCGTGTGGAAGGGCACCGCCAGGTCGATCACCGTGGCCCCGCAGTCCCGCAGCCAGTCACCGAAGGTCTGGCCGTACGGCCCCGTGATGACGTTCAAAGCCGTCGTGCCCGGACCGGCCGTGGCGCGGATCGCGCCCTCCAGCGGCAGCAGCGCCTCGCCCTGCATGATCACGACGTCCTGCCCGGTGCTCAGCAGCCGCGCCACACGGTCCTCGATCGCGGCGAAGCGGTCCGCGCCGAGCGGGGCCAGGTCCAGAAACGGATGCGTCACGGCAATGCTCTCTTCACTCACGGCAGGTTCGGCCGCATCGAGGGTAACCGGCGCTCCCCGGCCGCCCGCCCGGCGCGTCCCGCGGACACCGGCCCCCGTCGATGCGGCGCGGCCGGCTGATTAAGGTGCGGTGCATGAGCGATCAGGTGGTGCTGCACGTGAAGGGGCGGGTGCTCGTCGGACCCGAGGACGTCCGGGACGACCTGTGGGTGGTCGACGGCCGCGTCACCTACGACCGTCCCGCCGGCGCCCGCGACGTCCGCACGGTCGTCGGCTGGGCCCTGCCCGGCCTCGTCGACGCGCACTGCCACGTCGGACTCGACCGGCACGGCCCGGTCCCCGAGGACGTCGCCGAGAAGCAGGCCCTGACCGACCGGGACGCGGGCACCCTGCTCATCCGCGACGCCGGCTCGCCCTCCGACACCCGCTGGATCGACGACCGGGAGGACCTGCCGAAGATCATCCGCGCCGGGCGGCACATCGCCCGGACCCGCCGCTACATCCGCAACTACGCCTGGGAGATCGAGCCGGAGGACCTGGTCGCCTATGTCGCCCGGGAGGCCCGCCGCGGCGACGGCTGGGTCAAGCTGGTCGGTGACTGGATCGACCGCGACCTCGGCGACCTCTCGGCCTGCTGGCCCCGCGGAGCCGTCGAGGCGGCCATCGCCGAGGCCCACCGCCTCGGCGCGCGCGTGACCGCCCACTGCTTCTCGGAGGACTCCCTCCAGGACCTCGTCGAGGCGGGCATCGACTGCATCGAACACGCGACGGGCCTGACCGAGGACCTCATCCCGCTGTTCGCCGAACGGGGCGTCGCCATCGTCCCGACCCTGGTCAACATCGCCACCTTCCCGCAGCTCGCCGACGGCGGCGAGAGCAAGTTCCCCCGCTGGTCGGCCCACATGCGCCGGCTCCACGAGAACCGCTACGACACCGTGCGCAACGCCTACGACGCCGGCATCCCCGTCTTCGTCGGCACCGACGCCGGCGGTGGCCTCGCCCACGGTCTGGCCGCGGCCGAGGTGGGCGAACTCGTCACCGCCGGCATCCCGCCCGTCGAGGCCCTCGCCGCGGGCACCTGGACCGCCCGCACCTGGCTCGGCCGCCCCGGCCTGGACGAGGGCGCCCCGGCCGACCTCGTGGTCTACGACGAGGACCCGCGGGCCGACGTACGGGTGCTGACGTCGCCGCGCCGGGTGGTGCTGAACGGGCGCGTGGTCGGGTAGGGCCGGGCCCGCGCGGCGATCGCGGTGCCGACCCCCGAGGGTGGCGGAGGGGAACGCCTGTGCCGTGGAAATCGAATGGATCCACGGTCCCGCCACGTTGGAGTGAAGCGGCGTCAGATCGCTGACGCCGTGTGCGCGGTGCGGCGATTCTTTCCGGGTCCCGAGCCTGTCTCCCCTGGAGTCCCCACCGTGAACAGCCCTTCCTTCCGCGTGCCCGCCCGCCGTCTGGCGACCGTCGCGACCGCCACGGCCCTCGCCGCCGGGCCCGTGGCACTGACCGGCGTGAGCCCGGCGCACGCCACCGGCGACCACGGCGGCGCGAGCGCCGTAGTGCTGAGTACCGGCCTGGACGTCTCCCTGCTGAACCAGTCGGTGAGCGTCCCCCTCGCCGTCTCCCTCAACGACGTCCGGGCCCCGCGAAGCGCCGAGAGGACCACGCTGAAGGCATCCCTCGACGCGGTGGACGGCGGCCGGCCCTTCAACGTGCTGAGCGCCGAGGTGGCCGAGGCGAGAGCCACGGCGACCGCCACCGAGGCCGAGGGCAGCACCACCCTGGCCCACGCCCGCCTCCACGTCCCCGGCCTGCCGCTGCTGTCGCTGATCGAGGTCGAGCAGGTCACGGCCAGGGCCACCTGCGCGGTGGGGAAGAAGCCGGTCGCCACGACCGGCCTCCCCGGCTCGGTGACCGTGCTCGGCAAGCGCGTGGCCCTGACCGCCGGTGGCCCCACGGAGGTCGAGGTGCCGGGCGTCGGCGAGGTGCGCCTGGACCTCTCGAGCACGCGGGTCACGGCCCGGACGGCCGCCGCCACCGCCCTCGACCTGAAGGTGTCCGTCAACCCGTCGAAGCTGAACGTGGCCGAGGTGAACGGAACGCTCACCCTGGCCGAGGCGACCTGCCGGACACCAAAGGCCGAGCCCGCCGCACAGCCCCCGTCCGGGCCGTCCGCCGCGCCGGCCGAACTGAAGCCCCAGGGGGAACCCGTCGAAACGGGCCTGGCCGAGACGGGCGGCAGCTCGACCACGCCGTACCTGATGGCAGCCGCGATCGCCCTGCTCGCGGCGGGCGGGGGAGCAGTGGCCCTGGCCCGCCGACGGGGATGACCCCCGCAGGCAGGGAGCGCCGGAGGTGCCCTCAGTCCTCCAGCGCCCGCTCCAGTGCCTCCAGGAACCCGTCGGTCGTCCTGCGGTCGCGTACCGCCAGTCGCAGCCACTCCTCGTCCAGCCCGGGGAAGGTGTCCCCGCGGCGCACGGCCCAGCCGAGGTCGCGCAGACGCCGGCGGACGGTGGACGCCCGGGGCAGGCGGATCAGCACGAAGGGGCCCTCGGCGGGCCCGGCCACCCGTAGCCCGGCCGGGGCGAGACGGGCGAGGCCGGTCAGCAGATGGGCGCGGTCCGCGGCGATGCGGTGCGCCGCGTGGGCCGCCTCCGCCACCGCCCGGGGCCCCACGCACGCCTCGGCCGCGGCCAGCGCCGGGGTCGACACCGGCCACAGGGGCTGGGCCCGCTGGAGGTCCTCGACGGTCTCCGGCGCCGCCAGCACGTACCCGATCCGCAGCCCGGCCAGCCCCCACGTCTTGGTCAGGCTGCGCAGCACCACGAGGCCGGGCACGTCGACCCGCCCGGCCAGGGCCTCACGTTCGCCCGGCACCGCGTCCATGAACGCCTCGTCCACCACCAGCACCCGCCCGGGCCGGGCGAGCCCGGCGATCGTGTCCGCAGAATGCAGCACCGAGGTCGGGTTCGTCGGGTTGCCGATGACCACCAGGTCCGCGTCCTCGGGGACGGCCGCCGGGTCCAGCCGGAAGCCGGCCGTCTCCCGCAGGAGCACCCGCCCGACCGTGTGCCCCGCGTCCCGCAGCGCCGCCTCCGGCTCCGTGAACTGGGGATGCACGACGACCGGCCGCCGCACCTTCAGCGCCCGCGCCAGCAGCACGAACGCCTCCGCCGCGCCCGCCGTCAGCAGCACCCGCTCCACCGGCAGCCCGTGCCGCGCGGCCACCGCCGCCCGCGCGGCCCGCCCGTCCGGGTAGGCCGCGAGCCCGCCGAGCGACGCGGCGATGTGCTCCCGCAGCCACACCGGGGGCGTGTCGGCGCGGACGTTCACGGCGAGGTCCACGAGCGAACCGCCGTCGTCCCGGACCTCCGCGTCCCCGTGGTGGCGCAGATCGTGCCCGCTCTCAGTGCGCATGCGAGTGAGCGCCGTGGTGATGCCCGTGCCCGTGGTGGTGGTCGTCGTCGTCCGGGTGGAAGTGCGGCTGCTGCGGCAGGCCCACCTTGTCCTCGAAGCCCGGCAGCGCGACGCGGTACACGCACGAGTCGCAGTTCATCCGCAGATCGCCCTTGACGGCCTCCTCGTACCGCTCCCACACCAGGTCCAGCAGCTCCGGCTCCGGCCCGATGACGTCGGCCGACAGCACCTCCACCTCCGGGTGCGCGGCCGCCCAGCCCTCCGTCTGGTGCCGCACCCGGTCCGGCAGGATGCCCGTGAACAGGAAGTAGGGCAGGACCACGATCCGGCGCGCGCCCAGCCGCACACAGCGGTCCAGCCCGCTCGGCACGTCAGGCGCCGCCAGCGACACGAACGCCGTCTCGACGCCCGCGTAGCCGCGCCCCTCCCACAGCAGCCGGGCCGCCTTGTGCACCTCGGCGTTGGCGTCCGGATCGGTGGACCCGCGCCCCACCAGCAGGACCGTCACATCGGCCCGGTCGCCGGGCGTGCGGCCCGCCGACCCCAGGGCCTCGTCCAGCCGCCGCTCCAGCACGTTCAGCAGCGCCGGGTGCGGGCCGAGCGGACGCCCGTACGTGTACGAGATACCCGGGTGCCGCTCCTTCTCGCGGGCCAGGGCCGCCGGGATGTCGCCCTTGGCGTGCCCGGCGGACACCAGCATCAGCGGAACGGCGGCGAACCGCCGCACGCCCTGCTCCACCAGCTCGGTGACGGCCTCGCCCAGCGGAGGCGGGGACAGCTCGATGAAGCCGCCGGCTACGGGCAGTTCGGGGTGCCGGGCTCCCAGCTGCCGTACGAAGTCGCGGAACGCCTCGGCTCCGGCGTCGTCCCGGGTGCCGTGGCCGGCGATGAGCAGGGCGGGCGGGGTGGTCACAGTTTCTCCTCGGCGGAAGTGGGGTGGTACAGCAGGGCGTTGAGCGCGGCGGCGGCGACCGCCGACCCGCCCTTCTCGGACACGTTGCTCACGGCGGGCAGCCCGCTCTCGCGCAGCGCGGCCTTCGATTCGACGGCTCCGACGAAACCGACGGGCAGTCCGATGACGAGCGCGGGGTCGGCGTCGAGCGTCAGCAGCTCCTCCAGCGCGGTCGGCGCGTTGCCGATCACCCAGAGGGCGCCGGGCCCGACCTGCTCGTGGGCGAGCCGGATCGCGTGCGCGGACCTGGTCAGCCCGGGACCGGCCTGGGCGTCCCCGAGGCGGCAGACGGTCTCGCGCCGGGTGATGCCGGCGCCGACCATCGCCACGTCCACGACCACGGGCGCCCCGGCGTGCAGCGCCGCGTGCGCCTTCTCGAGGTCCGCCTCGTCCATGACGAGGTCGGTGGCGTAGTCGAGGTCGGCGGCGGAGTGGACGACCCGCTCCACGACCGCCCGGGTCAGCGGCGGGAAGTGCGAGGTGTCCAGCCGGGCCCGCATGCGCCGGTAGGACTCTTCCTCGATGGGATGAACGACTCGGTTCACTCGGAGCCCTCCTGCGCCGACTGCCAGCGGTAGCCGCGCGGCGTCACCATGCGCCCCGCGATGTCCCGGGTCGCCGTGTTGCCCACGGTCACGACCGTCATCATGTCGACCGTCGCCGGGTCGAGGGAGCCCAGGGTGGTGAGCCGGCTGGACTCGTCCGGACGCGAGGCGTTGCGCACCACACCCACCGGCGTCTGCGGTGTCCGGTGCTCGGCGAGGATGCCCAGCGCCTTGGGAAGCTGCCAGTCACGGCCGCGCGAACGCGGGTTGTAGAAGGTGACCACGATGTCCGCCTCGGCCGCCGCCCGCACCCGCCGTTCGATGACCTCCCACGGCGTGTGCAGGTCGGACAGGCTGATCGACACGTGGTCGTGGCCCAGCGGGGCGCCCAGGATCGCACCGGCGGCGAGCGCCGCCGTCACGCCGGGCACACCCACCACGTCGATGTCGTCGGAGGCCTCGGCCAGCGCCGGGGAGGCCATGGCGTAGACGCCCGCGTCGCCGCTGCCGATCAGCGCGACGGCCTGCCCCTTGCGGGCCTCCTCGACCGCCGTGCGCGCCCGCTCCTCCTCGGCCCCCAGCCCCGACTCCAGGATCCGGGTGCCGGGCCGCAGCAGATCACGGATCTGGTCGACGTACTGGTCGAGTCCCACGAGCACGGAGGCCCGCCGCAGTTCGGCCTGCGCACGCAGTGTCAGCAGATCCCGCGCGCCGGGCCCGAGCCCCACCACCGCGAGCCGCCCGCGCCCCGGCCGCCGTACGACGGCACAGGTCGCCATCGCCGGGCTCGCGGCCGACTTCCGCTTGGGGACGAGGAGTTCGCCCCCGCCGACGAGCGCGGCGGCCTCCGCCACGGACGGGGTGCCCACGGCCGCGAGCGGCGCGTCGGACGGGTTGGGCACGTCGACCCCGGCCAGCTCCTCGGCGGAGTACGTCACCAGCGGCACCCCGAGCCGCCGCGCGGCCTCGACGATGCCGGCCTCCCCGGCCTTGGCGTCCACGGTGGCGAGTCCGGCGACGGACGCCACCGACAGCCCGGCCTCCCGCAGGGCCTCCTCGACCAGCCCGAGGACCTCCGCCACGGGGGCGCCCTTGGACGCCCCGACCCCGACGACCAGGGTCGGCGGACGCAGCACGGCCTCGCGCTCGGCCGCCGCCACGAGCCGGTCGGTGAGCCGGATCGTGTACGGCCCCTCCTCCGCCACCGGCAGCGGGGGCAGCGGCCAGGCCACCTCGGCCCGCAGCGCCACCGCCTCGCCGTCCAGCAGCGCCCGCGACACCCCGGCGACATCGCCCTCCACGGGCAGGCCGAGGGTGTCCAGGCCCGGCAGGTCCACGGCGTCCGTGGCCGTCGTCACCACCGGCTCGGCACCCAGCACCTCGCCCACCTCGCGGGCCAGTTCGTTGGCGCCGCCCGCGTGCCCGCCCAGCAGGGACACGGCGAACCGCCCGCCCTCGTCGACGCACACCACGCCCGGGTCCTCGGTCTTGCCGGACAGCAGCGGTGCCACCAGCCGCACCACCGCGCCCGTCGCCAGGAAGCACACGAGCTGCTCGCACTGCGCGAACGCGGTCCGTACAGCGTCCCCGACGGGACCTTCGTAGACACGGGTGCGGTCCGGCCACGCGGCGGCCAGCCGGTCCCGGGCAGCCGCTCCCGCCGCCGTGGCGGAAATGAGGCCGATCACTGGGTGACTCCTTCTTCGATGGCTGCCGGGGGCCGGACGCCCCACAGCAGGAAAACGGGGTTGGTCGCCGCGAGCCGGGTCACGTCCCCGGGCAGCGGCGCGAGCCGCGACGCCTGAAGGAGCACGCCGTCGCAGGTGAGACCGGCGCTCGTCAGGGCCTCGCGCGCGGCCGGCACCCGGTCGAGCGCCGCCATGGCGACGACCACCGTGCGCCGGACGCGTCGCGCGCACGCGGCGACGATCACGGGCAGTTCGCGCCCGCCACCCCCCACGAACACGGCGTCGGGTTCCTCGGCGAGCTCCGCCAGCGCCTCCGGCGCCGCGCCCCGCACCACCCGCACGTCCACACCGTGCGCGGCGGCGTTGGCGCGGACCCGCTCCACCCCGTCCGCGGTCTTCTCCACGGCGGTCACGGCCGCACCGAGCCGCGCGCACTCCACGGCCACGGACCCCGAGCCCGCGCCCACGTCCCACACCAGGTCGCCCGGGCGCGGCCCCAGCCGGGCCAGGGCCAGCGCCCGCACCTCGAACTTGGTGATCATCGAGTCCCGGTGGGCGAACTCCGCCTCGTCCAGAGCCCAGCCGGCGGGCCGCTCACCCGGGCCCGCGACCGTCCGTACGGGGCCGAGCGCCCGCGCCTCGTCCAGGCACAGCACCACGTTCACCGCCGTACCCCAGTCCCGGGCGGCGGCCTCGGCGGGCGTCACCCGCTCCACGCGCTCCGCCCGCGAGCCGAGCCCGGAGGCGACGACCAGCACCCGTGCCACGCCCCGCAACGCGGCACCCAGCTCCGCCGGACCGGCGCCAGGGCCGGTCAGCACTGCCGTCTTGGCCTGCGTCCGGCACACGTTGACGGCCGTCCGCAGCTCCCGCCCATGGGCACTCACCACCACGGCGTCGTCCCACGGCAGCCCGATCCGCGCGAACGCGGCGGCCACCGACGACACCCCGGGCCGCACGTCCAGCCGCTCCGGCCCGAACCGCTCCGCCAGCACCCGCACGATCCCGAAGAACCCGGGGTCGCCGGAGGCCAGCACCACGACGGGACGGTCCTTCGCGACGTACGCGCCGATGGTGTCGAGGGCCGGCGTGAGAGGCCCGAGCACGACCCGCTCCGCCGTCTCCGGCAGCCGTACGGCATCGAGGTGCCGCCGCCCGCCCACCACCAGCCCGGCACCGGCGAGGACGTCGTCGGAAGGCGCCGTCCCCGTCCCCGTGCCGACCACCGTGATCACGTACTCGCCCCCCGCTCGCGCAGCGCCCGGCGCGCCTGCGGGTCGGCCTTGCGGTAGCCGTGGAAGTGACCGGGGTGGTACAGGTGCGAGCGCGTGCCGTGCGCGTCGAGCGCCGGGCCGACCAGGAAGAGGGTGTGCTTCCAGAGCTTGTGCTCCTTGACCGTCTCCTCCAGCGTGCCGATCGTGCACCTCACGACCAGCTCCTCCGGCCAGGTCGCCTGGTACGCCACCACGACCGGGGTCGTCGTCGGGTAACCGCCCTCCAGCAGCTCCCGCACGAGCTGCCCGCTGCGGGCGGCGGAGAGGAACACCGCCATGGTGGTGCCGTGCTTGGCGAACTCCCGGACCTCCTCGCCGGGCGGCATGGGCGTCTTGCCGCCGCCGAGCCGGGTCAGCACGACCGACTGCGCGACCTCCGGGATGGTCAGCTCGCGCTGCGCGAGCGCCGCGACGGCCGAGAAGGAGGACACCCCGGGCACGATCTCGGTCGCGATGCCGATCTCGGCGCAACGGTCGACCTGCTCCTGCGTGCCGCCCCACAGGGCCGGGTCGCCGGAATGGATCCTGGCCACCTTCAGCCCCTCGCCGCGTGCCCGCTCGTACACGGCGACGACGTCCTCCAGGGACATGGTCGCCGAGTCGAGGATCTCCGCGTCCTCGCGGGCGTGCTCCAGGACCTCCTCCTGGACCAGGCTGGCCGCCCAGATCACGACGTCCGCCTCGGCGATGGCGCGCGCGGCGCGGAACGTCAGCAGGTCGGCGGCGCCGGGGCCGGCACCGACGAAGGTCACTTTGCCGGCGGGGGCGTCGGCCATGGGATGGATCCTCTCGTACAGGGGATGGAACGGGGGAAGACGGGCGGGAGGGGTCAGAGCTTTCCGCCGCGCCCGCCGTCACGCCGGGCGGGTGCGATGAGCGTCGACAGATAGGGCAGGGGCGTGTCGTCGAGCTCGGCGGCCCGGCGCACGGACTCCTCCGGCAGGCCGAGCGCCGAGCCCCACACGGCGTCCCCGAGCCGCCCGGTCTCCCGCAGCGCCTCGGCGACCTCGTGCGCCTGCCGCCCGAACTTGTAGGCGACCACGGTCCCGGGCCCGGCCAGCGCGTCCTTCAGCACGGCCGACCCGGCGGTGACGGGCACGAGCGTGAGCGGCTCGGTCCCCTCGGTCAGCACCGCACCCGACCGGGCGGCGAGATCCTGCATGGCGGTGATACCGGGCACCGTCTCGACGACGGTCCCCGGCACGAGCTCGGCGATGGTCTGCGCGAGGTAGGTGAAGGTCGAGTACACGTTGGGGTCCCCGATGGTCGCGAAGGCCACCGACGGGTGCCGCCGCAGCAACTCGGCGACCCGCTCGCCGGCCGCGTCCCAGGCGGCCTCGCGCCGCTCCCGGTCGCTGCGCTCGTTCAGCGCGAACACGACCCGGACGACCTTCTCCTCGGGCACGTAGTGCAGCACGGTCGCCTCGGCCCGGCCGCGCTCCCCGCCGTCCGTCCCGTCGGGCGCGGCCATCACGGGCACCACCACGACCTCGGCTTCCCGCAGGGCGTTGACGCCCTTGACGGTCACCAGTTCCGGATCCCCGGGCCCGACCCCGACTCCGATCAGCCTGCTGCTCATGACGTCCGGCACCTCTCCACGAACCGATGGGCGACACCGGGCTCGGACGCCCAGTGCGTGTGCAGATAGCTCGCGTGCACACCGCGCTGTACAAAACCTTCGACCCGCGGCCGGGGGTTGCGGACTCCCCAGGCGGGCTCCGCCCCCGCGCCGGGCTCCACGACGGTCCGGTGGAACTCGTGCCCCCGCATCCGCGTTCCGGCCACGGCGAGGGCACTGTCGCCCACGGCCACGGCGTCCCGGTAGCCCAGCGTGAGCCGCTCGGTCATCCGCGCGCGGGCGTCCAGCACCCCGCACATCGGCAGCCCGTCCAGCTCCCGGCACAGATACAGCAGCCCGGCACACTCGGCGGCCACGGGAGCGCCGCCCGCCGCCAGCTCGGCAACGGCCTTGCGCAGGGGTTCGTTGGCGGACAGCTCGGCGGCGTACACCTCGGGAAACCCGCCCCCGATCACCAACCCGGCGGCCCCCTCGGGCAGTTCCTCGTCCCGCAGGGGGTCGAAGGTGACGACCTCGGCTCCGGCGGCGGTGAGCAGCTCGGTGTGTTCGGCGTAGGAGAAGGTGAAGGCGGGCCCACCGGCGACGGCGACTACGGGCGATCGCGGGCCTGCGGGGGACTCTCGTCTCTCATCCGGCCGCGGCGGGTGGTGGGTGGGCGAGGCGGGGGTCCAGGGGGCGGAGCCCCCTGGTACGGCACCGGCAGCACGTGCCAGCGCCTCCAACGCCCCCAGGTCACACCCGTCCAAGACCTGCGCAGCCATCGCAGCGACCGCCTCGACCGCCGCACCCTGCCGCTCGGCCACAGGAACCAGCCCGAGATGCCGTGACGGCGTCGCCACCTGAGCAGCCCGCCGCAACACCCCCAGCACAGGCACCCCCGCCTGCTCCAACGCCTCCCGCAGCAACTCCTCGTGCCGGTCCGAGGCGACCTTGTTCAGGATCACGCCCCCGACCCGCACCTCCGGATCCCAGGAGGCGAACCCGTGCACCAGCGCCGCCACCGACCGGGACTGCGACGACGCGTCCACGACCAACACCACCGGCGCCCCCAGCAGCTTCGCGACATGCGCCGTGGAGGCGAGCTCACCCTCACCCGCGGCACCGTCGTACAGCCCCATCACACCCTCGACGACGGCGATGTCACACCCCTGTGCCCCGTGCAGGAACAGCGGCCCGACCAGCTCGGGCCCGCACAGGTACGCGTCGAGGTTCCGTCCCACTCGCCCGGTCGCGAGCGCGTGGTACCCGGGGTCGATGTAATCCGGCCCGACCTTGTGCGGGGACACGGCGAGCCCCCGCGCGGCGAACGCGGCCATCAGCCCCGTGGCGACGGTGGTCTTGCCGCTGCCCGACGAGGGCGCGGCGATGACCAGCCGTGGGACGGAAGCACTCACCACTCGATGCCCCTCTGGCCTTTCTGGCCCGCGTCCATGGGGTGCTTGACCTTGGACATGTCGGTCACGAGATCGGCGAAGTCCACGAGCTTCTCCGGCGCGTTCCGCCCGGTGATGACGACGTGCTGCGTCCCCGGCCGCTCCCGCAGCACGGAGATCACCTCGTCCGTGTCCACCCACCCCCAGTGCATCGGGTAGGCGAACTCGTCGAGCACGTACAGCTTGTACGTCTCGGCGGCCAGGTCCCGCTTGACCTGCTCCCAGCCCTCCCGGGCCTTCTCCTCGTTGTCCATCTGGGCGTCGCGCTGCACCCAGGACCAGCCCTCGCCCATCTTGTGCCAGTCGACGGACCCGCCCTCGCCGGAGGCGCCGAGCACCCGCAGCGCGTTCTCCTCGCCGACCTTCCACTTCGCCGACTTGACGAACTGGAACACCCCGATCGGCCACCCCTGGTTCCAGGCCCGCAGCGCGAGCCCGAAGGCGGCGGTGGACTTGCCCTTGCCGATGCCCGTGTGCACCACGACCAGCGGCCGGTTCCGCCGCTGCCGTGTCGTCAGTCCGTCGTCCGGCACCACACTCGGCTGTCCCTGCGGCATTACGCGGCCCTCCTCTGCACGTCCTTCACGAGCCCGGCGATGCTGTCCGCCCGCAGCTCGTCCAATGTCACGGCCGTACCGCCCAGTTCACCCGCGAGCTGCCCGGCGAGCCCGAGCCGTACCGGCCCCGACTCGCAGTCCACGACGACGGAGGCGACCCCGTCGGCCGCGAACAGCCGGGCCGCACGCCCGGCCAGGGCGACCGGCTCGGGGCCACCGGTGGCCCGTCCGTCCGTCACCACCACGACCAGCGGCCGCCGCACGGGATCGCGCAGCCGCTCCACGCGCAGCACGTCGTGGGCACGCAGCAGCCCCGTGGCGAGCGGCGTGCGCCCGCCGGTAGGCAGCGTCTCCAGCCGGGCAGCCGCCGCGTCCACCGACGAGGTCGGCGGCAGCGCGACGTCCGCGTCCGTGCCGCGGAAGGTCACCAGACCTACCTTGTCGCGCCGCTGGTAGGCGTCCAGCAGCAGCGACAGCACGGCGCCCTTGACGGCACTCATCCGCTGCCGGGCCGCCATCGACCCGGAGGCGTCCACGACGAACAGCACGAGATTGCCCTCGCGTCCCTCGCGGGTGGCCTGCCGCAGATCGTCACGGCGCACCACCAGTCCCGGTCCGGACCGCCCCCGTGCCCGCTGGTGCGGCGCCGCGGCCTGCACGGTCGCCGCCAGGTGCAGCTTGGTGAGCGCGCCCCGGGGCCGCCGGGCCCCGGTCGTCCGCCCATGCTCGGTCCGTGCCCGCGAGCGCCGCCCGGCGGCACCCTCGCCGATCCCGGGCACGCTCAGCACTTTGGTGCGGAACGGCTCGGAGGCGCGTGCGGCCGGCTGCTCGCCGGCGCCCGAGGGCTGCGGCTGCCCGCCCTCGCCGGCCTCGGGCCGGGCCGCGGTGTCGCCGTCGCCCTGGGGCGCGTCGTCGGGGTCCGGCTGCCCGCCGCCCCCGCCGGGCCCGTCCGGCCCGGGGTCCGGGTCGGGATCGTCGTCGTCCGAACCGCCGAACTCCTCCAGGGTCTCGTCGAGCTTGTCCTCGTCGAGACCCGGCGCGTCGAAGGGGTTGCGCCGCCGCCGGTGCGGCAGTGCGAGCAGCGCCGCCTGCCGGACGTCCTCCGCGAGCACGTCCGTGCGGCCGGCCCAGGCCGCCAGCGCGGTGGCGGTCCGTGCCATCACGATGTCGGCGCGCATGCCGTCCACCTCGAAGGCCGCGCAGGTCGCCGCGATCTGCCGCAGCGCCCCGTCGCCCAGCCGCACGGACGGCAGCAGCTCCCGGGCGGCGACGATCCGGGCCCGTACGGCGGCCTCCTCCTCGGCCCAGCGCGCGGCGAAGGCGGCCGGGTCGTCGTCGTAGGCCAGTCGCCGCCTGACGACCTCGACCCGCTGGTCCGGCTCCCGGGAGGCCGCGACCTCCACGGTCAGCCCGAACCGGTCGAGCAGCTGCGGCCGCAGCTCGCCCTCCTCGGGGTTCATGGTGCCGACGAGCAGGAACCGCGCCGCGTGCCGCACCGAGACGCCCTCGCGCTCGACGTACGAGGCGCCCATCGCGGCGGCGTCCAGCAGCAGGTCGACCAGGTGGTCGTGGAGCAGGTTGACCTCGTCGACGTAGAGGATCCCGCGGTGCGCGTCGGCCAGCAGGCCCGGCTCGAAGGCCTTCACGCCCTCGGAGAGCGCCCGCTCGATGTCCAGTGCGCCGACCAGCCGGTCCTCGGAGGCGCCGACGGGCAGTTCGACCATGCGCGCGGCCCGGGTCTCGAACGCCCCCGGCTCGTGCGGCCCGTCGGGGCAGCCGGTGTCGGGGGAGCCGGGGTCGCAGGAGAACCGGCAGCCGGAGACGACGTCCAGCGTGGGCATGAGCGCCGACAGCGCTCGCACCGCCGTCGACTTGGCCGTGCCCTTCTCGCCGCGCACCAGCACACCGCCGACCGCCGGTGACACCGCGTTCAGCAGCAGCGCGAGCCGCAAGTCGTCCTGGCCGACGACGGCCGTGAACGGAAAGGGGGTGCTCACTTCTCGTCGCCCTCCAGGTCGCCTTCGAGTTCCAGATAGGTGGCGCGCAGCCGTTCCAGCGTCTCCGCGTCGGGCTCGGCCCACAGTCCGCGCTCTGCGGCCTCCAGCAGCCGCTCGGTGATGCCGCGCAGAGCCCAGGGGTTGGACTTCTTCATGAAGTCCCGGTTCTCCGGGTCGAAGACGTACTCGGCGCTGAGCTTCTCGTACATCCAGTCGTCCACGACCCCGGCCGTGGCGTCGTACCCGAACAGGTAGTCCACCGTCGCCGCCATCTCGAAGGCGCCCTTGTAGCCGTGCCGCCGCATGGCCGCCATCCAGCGCGGGTTGACCACCCGGGCGCGGAACACGCGGTGCGTCTCCTCGCCGAGCGTGCGGGTCTTCACCTGGTCGGGGGTGGCCGAGTCGCCGACGTACGCCTCGGGGCTCTCGCCCGTCAGGTGCCGCACCATGGCGACCATGCCGCCGTGGTACTGGAAGTAGTCGTCGGCGTCGACCAGGTCGTGCTCACGGGTGTCGACGTTCTTCGCGGCCACCGCGATCCGCTTGAACGCCGTCTCCATGTCCCCGCGCGCGGCTCGCCCGTCGAGTCCCCGCCCGTAGGCGTAGCCGCCCCACACCGCGTACACCTCGGCGAGGTCCGCGTCCGAGCGCCAGTTGCGGGCGTCGATCAGCGGCAGCAGACCGGCCCCGTACGCCCCCGGCTTGGAGCCGAAGATGCGGGCCGTGGCCCGGCGGCGGTCGCCGTGCTCGGCGGTGTCCTGGTCGGCGTGGGCCCGGACGTAGTTGGACTCGGCCGGCTCGTCCAGTTCGGCGACCGTGCGGACCGCGTCGTCGATCAGTCCCACCACGTGCGGGAACGCGTCCCGGAAGAAGCCCGAGATGCGGACCGTCACGTCGATGCGCGGCCGGCCGAGCTCCGCCGGGGGGATCACCTCGAAACCGGTCACGCGCCGCGAGGCGTCGTCCCACACCGGCCGGCAGCCCAGCAGCGCCAGGATCTCGGCGATGTCGTCGCCCTGGGTGCGCATCGCCGAGGTGCCCCACACGGTCAGGCCGACGGACTTCGGGTACTCACCGGTGTCCTGCAGATACCGCTGCACCAGCGAGTTCGCGAGCGACTGCCCGACCTCCCAGCTCAGCCGGGACGGGATGGCCTTGGGGTCGACGGAGTAGAAGTTGCGGCCCGTCGGCAGGACGTTGACGAGCCCGCGGGTCGGCGAGCCGGACGGACCGGCCGGGACGTAACCGCCGTTCAGGGCCCGCAGGATGTGCCCGATCTCGTCGGTGGTCTTCTCCAGCCGGGGCACGACCTCGGAACAGGCGAACTCCAGCACCGCGACCGCCTCGGGCAGTTCGGTGCCGAGGACCTCCCGGACCAGGGGCGCGCTCTCGGCGACCGCCCAGCCGCGCTCCTCCATGCCCTCCGCGATCCGCCGGCACAGCTGCTCCAGCAGGTCGATCGCGTCGGCGGCGCTGCGTGCCGGGCCGTCCACCAGGTCCGTCAGCTCCACGGGCACCTTCACCGGAGCGCCCGGCTCGGCCAGCAGCTCCTTCTCCACCAGCCCGAAGTGCCGCGCCAGCGACGCCCTGAGGCCCGGCAGCGCGTTGGCCTGTCCGCCCCACACCTGCGAGGCGCGCAGCACGGCCAGCACGAGGTTGACGCGCGGCTCGCCGACCGGACCGCCGCCCAGGATGTGCAGGCCGTCGCGGATCTGCACGTCCTTGATCTCGCACAGGTAGCCGTCGATGTGCATGACGAACTCGTCGAACTCCGCGTCGTCCGGCTGTTCGTCGACGTGCAGGTCGTGGTGGAGTTCGGCGGCCTTGACCAGCGTCCAGATCTGGGCGCGCACGGTCGGGGCCTTCGTCGGGTCCAGGTCGGAGACGAGCGCGTACTCGTCGAGGAGCTGCTCCAGCTTGGCCAGGTCGCCGTAGGTGTCGGCGCGGGCCATCGGCGGCACGAGGTGGTCGACGACCGTGGCGTGCCCGCGCCGCTTGGCCTGGGTGCCCTCGCCCGGGTCGTTGACGATGAACGGGTAGACCAGCGGCAGGTCCCCGAGGACCGCGTCCGGGGCGCAGCCCCCGCCGAGCCCGAGCCCCTTGCCCGGCAGCCACTCCATCGTGCCGTGCTTGCCCATGTGGACGATGGCGTCGGCGCCGAAACTGTTCTCCAGCCACCGGTAGGCCGCCATGTAGTGGTGGGACGGCGGCATGTCCGGGTCGTGGTAGATCGCGATCGGGTTCTCGCCGAAGCCGCGCGGCGGCTGGATCATCACGACGACGTTCCCGAACTGCAGGGACGCCAGCACGATGTCGTCCCCGTCGACGTAGAGGCTGCCCGGCGGCTCGCCCCACGCTTCGGTCATGGCGTCCTTCAGCTCCGGGTCGAGCTTCTCGAACCAGGCCCGGTAGTCCGCCAGCGGCACCCGCGCGGGCGCGGCGGCCAGCTGCTCCTCCGTCAGCCACTCCACGTCGTGCCCGCCGGCGTTGATGAGCCGGTGGATCAGCTCGTCACCCTCGTCCGGATGCCCCTCGACGACGTACCCGGCGTCCCGCAGCGCGTCCAGCACCCGCACCGCCGAGGCCGGGGTGTCGAGCCCGACCGCGTTGCCGACCCGCGAGTGCTTGGTCGGGTAGGCGGTGAAGACCAGCGCGAGCTTCTTCTCGGCGTTGTCCTTGTGCCTCAGCCGCGCGTGCCGTACGGCGATGCCGGCGACGCGTCCCGCACGCTCCGGGTCGGCGACGTAGACGGGCACGTCGGCCATATCGTCGTCGACCCGCTCCTTGAAGGAGAACGGCACGGTGATGAGCCGCCCGTCGAACTCCGGGATCGCCACCTGCATCGCGGCGTCCATGGGGGAGAGGGCGGCGTCCGAGTCCGCCCAGGCCTGCCGCGAGGACGTCAGGCACAGGCCCTGCAGCACGGGGATGTCCAGCTCGGCGAGGGCGCCGATGTCCCAGGCCTCCTCGTCACCGCCCGCCGAGGCCTGCGAGGCGTGGGTGCCGCCCGCGGCGAGGACGGTCGCGACCAGGGCGTCCGCCTGTCCGAGGATCTCGTACAGTCCCGCGTCCGCGCCGCGCAGCGAACCGCAGTACACGGGCAGCGCGTTGGCGCCGCGCGCCTCGATGGCGTCGCACAGGGTGTCGACGAAGGCGGTGTTGCCGCTCAGTTCGTGGGCCCGGTAGAAGAGCACGCCGACGGTCGGACGGCCCTCCACCCGGGCGCGCTCGCCGTGGACTCCGTACTCCGGCATCTTCCGCGGCTCGACGAACCCCTCGCCCGTCAGCAGCACGGTGTCCGAGAGGAAGCGGGCGAGTTCGGTGAGGTTCTCCGGCCCGCCCTCCACGAGGTACTTCAGCGCCTCGGCCACGACACCGGCCGGGACGGACGACTCGGCCATCAGCTCCGCGTCCGGCACGGCCTCGCCGCCGAGCAGCACGGTGGGGACGCCGGAGGCCTTCAGCGCGGCGAGACCGTCCTCCCAGGCCCGCTTGCCGCCGAGCAGCCGGACGACGGCGACGGACGCCCCGTCCAGCAGCGCCGGCAGCTCCTCCCGGACGTCCACGCGGGTCGGGTTGCCGATCCGGTAGTCGGCACCGGAGGCGGCCCGGGCCGCCAGCAGGTCCGTGTCGGCGGTCGACAACAACAACACAGTGCTCATGCGGGTGCTCCCGGTGGAATGAAGGGCAGTCCTTGCGGCGCGCCGGACTCGATGAGCCGCCACAGCGCGTCGGTGTCCGCGTGCTGTTCGATCAGGTCGCCGAGCCGGTCGAGCTGCTCCTCGCGCAGCGCGGCGAACGAGGTGTCCGGCGCGGGCACGAAACGGCGGCCCGCGGCGGCCGCCACCTCGCGCAGAAAGGCCCGCCGGAAGCCGTCCGACTCCAGTGAGCCGTGCCAGTGCGTGCCCCAGGTCTGGCCGACCCGGCAGCCGTCCAGGAAGGGTTCTCCGCCGATGACGTCGGCGACCCCGTGGTGGATCTCGTAACCCTCGACCCGCTCGCCGAGGGCCTCGCCCTGCGGCCGGGTGAGGGTCTTCTCGCGGGCGAACCGCACCCGCACGGGCAGGATCCCGAGCCCGTCGACGCGACCCCTGCGGCTCTCCACGTCGTCCTCGATGCGCTCGCCGAGGATCTGGAAGCCGCCGCAGATGCCGAGCACGGGCCGCTGCTCGGCGGCCCTGCGGACCAGCGCCTCGGCGAGGCCCCGCTCACGCAGCCACTCCAGCGCCCGGACCGTCCCGCGGGTGCCCGGCACGACGACGAGGTCGGCGTCGGACAGTTCCTCCGGCCGGTCCACGAACCGCACCACGACGCCCGGTTCGGCGGCCAGCGCGTCCACGTCGGTGAAGTTCGACATGAGCGGCACGGCACAGACCGCGACGCGCAGCACGTCCTCGCCCACGGGCGGGGCGACGACGGACTCCCGCACGGTCCCGCGCAGCGAGACCCTGAGGCCGTCCTCCTCGTCGATCCCGAGCCCGTGCCGGAACGGCAGCACACCGTAGGTCCGCCGACCCGTGAGCCCGTGCAGCATCTCCAGACCCGGCTCCAGCAGGGAGACGTCCCCGCGGAACTTGTTGACGAGGAACCCGGCGACACAGGCCTGGTCCTCGGGCGACAGCAGGGCCACCGTCCCGAAGAACGAGGCGAACACACCGCCCCGGTCGATGTCGCCGACGACGAGCACGGGCAGCCCGGCGTTACGGGCGATCCCCATGTTCACGATGTCCGTCCGCCGCAGATTGATCTCGGCGGGAGAACCGGCCCCCTCACAGATCACCGCGTCATACGTGCCCCGCAACTGCTCCAGGCAGTCCAGCACCGTCCCGAGCAGCCGCTGTTGCCGGCCGCCGTGGTAGCCGCGCGCACTCATCTCCCCGACCGGCTTGCCCAGCAGCACGACCTGGCTGCTCTGCTCGCCACCGGGCTTGAGCAGGACGGGGTTCATCAGCGCGGTCGGCTCGACGCGGCAGGCCTGCGCCTGCATGGCCTGTGCCCGCCCGATCTCGGCCCCCTCCGTCGTCACGAAGGAGTTCAGGGACATGTTCTGCGCCTTGAAGGGCGCGACCTTGACGCCTTGGCGCACCAGCCACCGGCAGATCCCGGCGGTCACGACGCTCTTGCCGGCGTCGCTGGTCGTCCCGGCGACAAGAAGCCCACCGCTCATGTCAGTTCCCCCTTTTCGTTGACCGCGCGCTCATCAGCAACCGCGCACCGGCGCACACCCCGAGCGCGAGCCACGTGACGCGCTGCGACAGCCGCACGGCCCGTTCGACGTCGTGTGTGCCGACGGCCCGCCCCCGCGTGTTCAGCACGGGCCGGTGCTCCACCCGTCCGCCGTACGAGAGCGTCCCGCCGAGCCGCACCCGGAGCGCCCCCGCGAACGAGGCCTCCACGGGCCCGGCGTTGGGACTCGGATGCTCGGCCGCATCGGCCCGCCAGGCCCGCACGGCCCCCCGCGGATCCGGCCCGGCCAGGGCGGCGAGCACGGCGGTCAGCCGCGCCCCCGGCCACCCGGCGAGGTCGTCCAGACGCGCGGAGGCCCACCCGTAGCGGCGGTAGCGGGCCGACTTGTGCCCGACCATGGCGTCCAGGGTGTTGACGGCCCGGAACCCGAGCAGCCCCGGCACCCCGCCGACGGCGCCCCACACCAGCGCCCCCACCACCGCGTCGGAGGTGTTCTCGGCGACCGACTCGACCACGGCGCGGGCCATGCCGTCGGCGTCGAGGGCCTGTGGATCCCGGCCGCACAGGTGCGGCAGCCGCGCCCGGGCCGCCTCGACGTCCCCGGCCTCCAGGGCACGCCCGATGGTCCGCGCCTCCCGGGCGAGTGAAGTCCCCCCGACGACGGCCCAGGTGGCGGCTGCGGTCAGCGCGACGGACGCGACGGGGGACGTCCGCACGGCACGCGCGGCGACGGACCCGAGGGCGACGGCCCCTCCGGCACACGCGGCGGTGTGCAGCGCGCCCCACCCGCGGTGGTCCCGCCACAACACCCGTTCCACGGCACCCGCGGCCCGTCCGAACGCGGCGACCGGATGCCCCCGGCGAGGATCACCGAGCAGCAGGTCACCGATCAGACCGGCGGCGGCGCCGTACGCGAAGACGCGACCGGCACCCATGGGCTCAACCGGCCAGGAGGGCGGGCAGGGGTGGGGTGCTGAACCTCGATCGGCAGCCGCGCATGGCGATATGTGTCCTCACTCAGGGTGTCCACGCCCTGGTTCGACGAGACCGGCGGTGAGAGTTCCTGGCTCCCGGGGATTGCTACCCCGGTGACAGTGGCGGGACCGCGCCGGACTCGCACCGGCTTCCTCTCCTGCCGCCGTAACTGGCCTCGGCAGTCCACCATGGCCGGGAACCGCCGTCAACTTGCCGTTGACCTGCGCGGGGAGAGTGTGGAGAACCCCACATCGCCCCTGCCCTCGCACGACGACCGGGCGGCACGGGACCGAAGTCCCGTGCCGCCCGGTGGACACGACGTGCGGTCGGTCGGGCCCTCAGGCCACGATCAGATAGATCCCGTACCCCACGGCCGCCGCACACGCCGCGAAGCACGCGTACGCGCCGGTGACGGCGAGCCCCGCGGAGCCGCCCTGCGCCGCCGCCCGCTCGCGGCGCGACAGGCCGGTGATGCCGAGGGTGAACAGGCCGACGAGGGCCACGGTGACCACGAGGCTGACACCGAAGACGGAGCCGAGGGCCGCCCAGTCGATCTTCATATCGGAGACTCTTCCTTGTAACCGGTGGCGGGTCAGACCGTGGTGGTCGTGGTCGGCGTGCGCTCGGCGGTGGCCTGCGACGGGAACGAGGGGACCGGGTCCTCCGGCGCGGCGGCCGTGCCACCCGCCGGCGGCGGCGTCACCGCGGCGATCGCCGTGGTCACCACACCGGCCGGCTCCGCCTCGACGGTGTCCTCGGTGTCGCAGACGTTGGTGTGGTCGACGACCTCACGCCGCGAGAGCTTCCAGATCGCCGCGCTGGAGGCGACGAGGAAGACGGCCACCACGGCGGTGCCCCAGCTGCCGAAGCCGGTGACGTACTCGGCGAGAGCACCCACCAGGGCCGCGGCCGGCAGCGTCAGACCCCAGGCGACGAACATCCGCGTCGCGGTGGACCAGCGGACCACACCGCCCCTGCGGCCGAGCCCGGCACCCATCACCGAGCCGGACACGGAGTGCGTCGTGGAGAGGGAGAAACCGAGGTGCGAGGAGGCCAGGATGACCGTGGCCGCGGAGGTCTGGGCGGCGAAGCCCTGCTGCGGCTGGAGGTCGGTCAGTCCCTTGCCCATGGTGCGGATGATGCGCCAGCCGCCCAGGTAGGTGCCGAGCGCGATGGCGAGACCCGCCGAGAGGATGACCCACATGGGCGGGTCGGAGTCGGGGGCGACGGCGCCGCCGGCGACCAGGGCGAGGGTGATGACACCCATCGTCTTCTGCGCGTCGTTGGTGCCGTGGGCCAGGGAGACCAGGCCCGCGGAGGCGATCTGGCCGGCCCGGTAGCCCTTCTTGGACGCGTTGCCGTCGGCCTTGCTGCCGAGGGAGTAGGTCAGCCGCGTGGCGAGCATCGCCGCGATGCCCGCGACCAGCGGGGCGGCGATCGCCGGGATCAGCACCTTGGTGACCAGCACGTCCCCGTGCACCGCGCCGACGCCCGCCGAGGCGATCGTGGCGCCGATCAGACCGCCCATGAGGGCGTGGGAGGAGCTGGAGGGCAGACCGACCAGCCAGGTCAGCAGGTTCCAGAGGATCGCGCCGACCAGGGCGGCGAAGATGACCTCGGGACGGATGCCGGCCTCGTCGACGAGGCCTTTGGAGATCGTGTTGGCGACTTCGACGGACAGGAAGGCGCCGACCAGGTTGAGGACCGCGGACATGGCCACCGCAACCTTGGGCCGCATGGCGCCCGTGGAAATGGTGGTGGCCATCGCGTTCGCGGTGTCGTGGAAACCGTTCGTGAAATCGAACGCGAGTGCGGTTACCACCACAATCGCGAGGATCAGCGAGAAGCTTTCCATTTACCCAGGCAATCGTTCGAGGTTGTTGGCTCGATGAACGTAGGGAACCTGGGTGAACGGAAGATGAACTGGGAGGGGCGCAGGGGTGACCGCAATAGGGGGTCGGCATTCCGCCACGGAACGGCCTCCCGGGGCCCCGCGGACCGGCCACCGCGGGCGGACCGCTTCAGTCGTTCGAGTGGCCCGTCGGAGAGGTTCCGGTCACACGTCGGGGTGCCGCCGCCGTTGTGTACGAAGTCCCCGCTTCCGCGGCGCTTCGAAGCGCCGCCTGGCAGGATCGCGGCATGGCTGAGCAGCGAGGCGACGAACGGCGCACGGCGGACGTGCGGGGGAGCGCGGCGGATGTGCGGGCGAGTGCGGGGGAGCCGCACCGGGGGGCCGCGCGCCCCGAGGAGGCCCGCGCCTGGGACGACCTCGTCACGACGGCCCGCCGGACGGTCACGGACGGACTCGTCGTCGGTACGTCCGGCAACGTCTCGGTGCGCGTCGGGGACACCGTCCTGGTCACGCCCTCCGGCGTCCCCTACGACCGGCTGACGCCGGAGGACGTGACCGGCGTCGACCTCGACGGCCGGCAGGTCCTCGGCACCCTCGTCCCGACCAGCGAGCTGCCCATGCACCTCGCCGTCTACCGCACGACCGACGCGCTGGCCGTCGTCCACACCCACGCCGTGCACGCCACGGCCGTCTCGACACTCGTGACCGAGCTTCCGCCGATCCACTACATGACCGCCGCGCTCGGCGGCCCCGTCCGGGTCGCCCCGTACGCCCCGTACGGCAGCGACGAGTTGGCCGAGAACATGCTCCGGGCCCTCGCCGGCCGTTCCGGGTGCCTCCTCCGGAACCACGGCACCCTCACCCACGCCGGCACCCTCGCCCAGGCCTACGACCGCACCGCCCAGCTGGAGTGGATGTGCCGCCTGTGGCTCACCGCCTCCTCGGTGCCCGGCCTGGCCCCGAGCCTGCTGTCCCCGGAGCAGCTGACGGAGGCGGGGGAGCGCCTGCGCGGTTACGGCCAGCGCGGCTGAGCCGTTCCCGCGCCCGCCGCGGACCTCACTCCCCGGCTCCCTCCCACTGGTCGCCCGCGCCGTCCGCCGGGACACTGGAGCCGTGCGCACTGCCAGAGCGACGGCCGCTGCCGTCACCGCCGTGATCGGGGCCGGTGCCGCCGCGGTGGCCGCCGGCCGGCTCGCCAGCGACGCCGCGCTCAAGGCGCCCCCCGGCAGGCCCCTGCCCACCGAACCCCGGCTCACCGTGCACGGCACCGCCGCCGGGCAGATCCGCCTCACCCGTGACCTCGCCGCCCTGCGCCCCGGCCGCTACGGCCTCTCCGGCGACGGCTCCCACGCCGTCGTCGGCCCCGTCCTGACCGGCGCCCAGACCCCCGCCGACACCGTCGTGCGCCGCCTGGAGAGCGTCACGCACGGCACGCTGAAATCCGGGGACAAGGTGTGGCTCACGCCGAACGTGTACGTCGGCGATCCCGGCACCGCCCTCGGACTCGCACACGCCGACGTCGACGTCCCCGGCGAACTCGGCGCCCTGCCCGCGTGGTTCGTGCCGGGCAAGCGGAGCACCTGGGTGATCGCCGTGCACGGCCTGGGCACCACCCGGGAACTCGCCCTGAACATCATGGGATTCCTGCACCGCGGCCACTTCCCGGTGCTCGCCCTCGCCTACCGCGGCGACCTGGGCGCGCCGCGCCCGCCCGACGGCCTGAACCACCTCGGTGAGACCGAGTGGCGCGACGTCGACGCGGCGATCCGCCATGCCGTGCGCCACGGGGCCCGGCAGGTCGTCCTGCACGGCTGGTCCACCGGCGCCACCATGGCCCTGCACGCCGCCGCGCACTCGGGGCTGCGTGACCGCGTGTGCGGGCTCGTCCTGGACTCCCCGGTGCTCAGCTGGGAGACCACCCTGCGCGCCCTCGCCTCGGCCCGCCGCACGCCGGGCGCGCTGCTGCCCCTCGCGGTCCGCGCCGCCCAGGGCCGCACCGGCCTGACCGGCGACCGCGTCGCGGGCACGGCCCCGTCCGACGGGCTGCGCGTCCCGGCGCTCGTCGTCCACGGGCCGGGCGACACCGTCGCCCCCTGGCAGCCGTCGCGCCGGCTCGCCGAGGCCCGCCCCGACCTGGTCGCCCTCCGCACCGTCGCCGACGCTCCCCACGGCGCCATGTGGAACGCCGACCCGGACGGCTACGAGGAGGCGCTGCGGCGCTTCCTGACGCCCCTGATGTGAGCGCCCTCCGGTCCACCCGCCGCCGCGCGTCTTCCGGCGGCCTCTCACACACCCCCCGTTCACGCCCCCTTCGCCCCGCCGCAACCACGTCTCCTCCCGCTTCTCGCGGACCGGTCGGCCTGATTCCGTTTAGCGTCGTACCACTGGCCGGTTCACGGCCCTCGACCACTCTCGCGAGCCGGTGCGTTGGCCATCCCCGTCGCCCGCCGTGACATTCCGTTTGGGTTTTCGGACCGTCAACCGGAAGACTGCCCCCGTGACGTCCCGTATCCCGCGCGACTCCAGGCTTCGACTCGTCCGCCCGCGACCCCTGGCCGCCGCCCCTCCCGTGATGAACCAGCGGCGCTCGCGCCGCCCCGCGCCGCGCCCCCCGGAGGGCACCCCGGCACCGGCGGAGCTGGCCAGAATGGCTCGCTCAGGTCTTGCCGACGCGGCCCGCGTCGCCCGCTGGGCGGACGCCGCGCTCGGCCCCGGCCGGGACAGCGCCACCGACGACGGCAAAGCCACCCTCTCCGACGCGACCGCCGAACGGGCAGCCCGCGAATTGGGCCTGACCCCGGCTCAGGTCAGAGCCGACTGGGACACCGCCCGCCTGGCCGGCCTCGTCGAGGTGCACGGCGACAGCGCCCGCCCCGGCTGGCGGCTGCGCGCCTGGGACCGCGACGACAGTGCCGTGCTGCGCGGCTGGGTCGCACTCTTCGACGCCTGGTCGCTCGCCCACCCGGAGCCCGCGGAGCACGAGCCCGCCGCCGTCGCCGAGGTCGTCTCGGCCATGCCGCAGGCGCTCTCCTTCCTCCAGCTGTCCGCCGGGCCCGTACCCGTGGAGCAGCTCCTGGACCTGCTGGAGCAGCGCGTCACCGAGCTGCGCACCGCACGCTGCGAGATCCCCTACGGCCCCCAGCCCGAGCCGTCGGCCGAACCGGAGCCCACCGACGCCCCGCTCGCCCCGCTGCTCGACTGGGCCCTGCGCGCCCTCGCCTCCGTCGGCGCCCTCACCTACGGCGACGGCCAGGCCACCCTCACCCCTCTCGGCAGCTGGGCCGTCTGGGTCAAGCTGGAGCAGATCTGCGTCGCCGCGCAGAGCCCCGCCGGGAACATCGAGCAGGCCGCCGACGACATGCTCCGCGGCTGCGCCCAGCTGCGCCCGAACGCGGCCCGCGCCGAGTACCGCGCCTGGCTCGCCGCCCGCCCGGTCGGCAGCGCCGTCACCGAACTGCTCGGCGCCGCCCGCGGCGAGGACGCCCTGCTGCGCGGCCTCGCCTTCGAGGCGCTGCGCGTGGTCGGCGCCCCCGCCGAGCCGGACGTCCGCGGCGTGCTGGACGAGCCCACGCTCAGGCCGTACGCGCTGCTGTGGCTGGCCGAGCACGACGGCGCCGACCCCGAGGACGCCCACGAGGTCCTCACCCGCGAGGAGGCGACCTGGCTGTGGGTGGACACCGCCGCCGCCGTCGCCGACCACGGTGAGGCGCCGCTGCTGGTGCGCCACCTGGAGTCGGCGGTGCAGCCGACCGTCCCGAGGCTCCTGGACGAGGTACGCGCCGTGGGGCACCCGCGCACCGTGCAGGTGCTGGTGGCCCTCGCCGCCGCACACCCCGACCCGGCCCTCGCCAAGGCGGTCCGCAGGGCCGCCTTCCAGGTGCACACCGGCGGCAGCTGAGGCAGCCGGATCCGGGGGACGTCAGCCCGTCGTGATCTCCGGCGCGTACGTGCCGAAGCTCCACACATTGCCCTCGAGGTCGCGGGCCATGTAGTCCCGCGAGCCGTAGTCCTGGTCCGTCGGGGGCATCAGCACCTCCACGCCGTGCTCCACGGCGTGGCGGTGGTGCCCGTCCACGTCGTCCACCACCACGTACACCCCGGTGGTTCCCGCGTTCTTCATCGCCGTGTCGAACAGGCCGCCCCGGCCCTTGCTCCCGACCATCACCGCGCCGTTGCCCTGCGCCAGCTCGGCGTGCAGCACCGAGCCGTCCTCGCCCTCGTACACCGACAGCTCCGTGAAGCCGAAGGCCTCCGTGAGCTGGCGGATCGCCGCTTTCGCGTCCCTGTACAACAGCGTCGGGTAGAGGCTCGGACGCCCGCCGGACGTGCCTGCCATGGCGATCACTTCCTCGTGTCTCGCGGGGCCGTACCCCTCAGTGTTCCACCGGCCACCGGCAACGGCCCCGCGTCCGGCCGCCGGTGATCGAACACCCGCACACAGAAAAAGTGGTTGCACGCCCCCGTTAGACTGTCCCCCATGGCCATTCTCCTCGCGCATTAGACGGCGGGAACGTCCTCAGCCGTCCATCCCGCCCCCGTATCCGCCCAGGAGTCTGTCCGTGATCTCCGCCTCCGGTATCGAGCTGCGCGCCGGTGCCCGCGTCCTCATCGAAAACGCCTCGTTCCGCATCGCCAAGGGCGACCGCATCGGCCTGGTCGGCCGCAACGGCGCGGGGAAGACCACCCTCACCAAGTGCCTGGCGGGCGAGGGCATGCCCGCCGGCGGCACCATCACCCGCTCCGGCGAGGTCGGCTACCTCCCGCAGGACCCCCGCACCGGCGACCTCGACATCCTCGCCCGCGACCGCATCCTGTCCGCGCGCGGCCTGGACGTGCTGATCCGCAAGATGCGCGACAACGAACAGCGCATCGCCAACGGCCAGGGCGCCACCCGCGAGAAGGCGCTGAGGCAGTACGAGCGCCAGGAGACGGAGTTCCTCACCAAGGGCGGGTACGCCGCGGAGGCCGAGGCCGCCACCATCGCCGCCGCGCTGAACCTGCCCGACCGAGTGCTCGGCCAGCCCCTGCACACGCTCTCCGGCGGTCAGCGCCGCCGTATCGAGCTGGCCCGGATCCTCTTCTCCGACGCGGACACCCTGCTGCTCGACGAGCCCACGAACCACCTCGACGCCGACTCGATCGTCTGGCTGCGGGACTACCTGAAGACCTACCGCGGCGGCTTCATCGTGATCTCCCACGACGTCGACCTGGTCGAGACGGTCGTGAACAAGGTGTTCTACCTGGACGCCAACCGGGCCCAGATCGACATCTACAACATGGGCTGGAAGCTCTACCAGCAGCAGCGCGAGGCCGACGAGAAGCGCCGCAAGCGCGAGCGGCAGAACGCCGAGAAGAAGGCCTCCGCGCTGCATTCGCAGGCCGACAAGATGCGGGCCAAGGCCACCAAGACCGTCGCCGCGCAGAACATGGCCCGCCGCGCGGACAAGCTGCTGGCCGGCCTGGAGGCCGAGCGGAAGTCCGACAAGGTCGCCAAGCTGCGCTTCCCCGAGCCCTCCCCGTGCGGCAAGACCCCGCTCATGGCCGAGGGTCTGTCGAAGTCCTACGGATCGCTGGAGATCTTCACCGACGTCGACCTGGCCATCGACAAGGGCTCGCGCGTCGTCATCCTCGGCCTCAACGGCGCCGGCAAGACGACCCTGCTCCGTCTCCTCGGCGGGGCGGAGCAGCCCGACACCGGCAAGGTCATCGAGGGCCACGGCCTCAAGCTCGGCTACTACGCCCAGGAGCACGAGACCCTCGACCCGGAGCGCACGGTCCTGGAGAACATGCGCTCGGCCGCACCCGACCTGGACCTGGTGGAGGTCCGCAAGACGCTCGGCTCGTTCCTGTTCTCCGGCGACGACGTCGACAAGCCGGCCGGGGTCCTCTCCGGCGGCGAGAAGACCCGCCTCGCCCTCGCCACCCTCGTGGTGTCCTCGGCGAACGTGCTGCTCCTCGACGAGCCGACCAACAACCTCGACCCCGCCAGCCGCGAGGAGATCCTCGGCGCGCTGCGCACCTACAAGGGCGCGGTCGTCCTCGTCACGCACGACGAGGGCGCGGTCGAGGCGCTCCAGCCGGAGCGGATCATCCTGCTGCCGGACGGCGTCGAGGACCTGTGGGGCGCCGACTACGCGGATCTCGTCGCCCTGGCCTGAGCGGCAACCGCGCTTGATCGAATGCGTGATCAACGGCGTATGGATCATTCGGCCCAGCGGTGATCCATCATCTGTGTGAGATCTCCTCGTACCGAGGTGTGTCCTACATCGATTTCGCGGCCGAGCCCCCGATTCTTCCGGGCTCGGCCGCGCCGCCTTTCTGACCTGGCCTTTTCCTCCACCATTCGTTCGGCCGTCCGGACGCCACTCTTCGGAATTCAGCATTCCGCATGTGGGGATGTGCTCCCGTCGTCACAACCTTGTCTCACGGACCTTGCCGAATGGGTGGCCAGGAAGGCCCGGAGGGGTGATCATGAGGAGACCAGAGCGCACTTCCCATGAGGAGGCACGGGTGGCCGAGACTCTGAAGAAGGGCAGCCGGGTGACCGGCGCCGCGCGCGACAAGCTCGCGGCAGACCTGAAGAAGAAGTACGACGCCGGTGCGAGCATCCGGGCGTTGGCCGAGGAGACCGGCCGCTCGTATGGCTTTGTGCACCGCATGCTCAGTGAGTCGGGCGTCACGCTGCGAGGGCGTGGCGGGGCGACCCGGGGCAAAAAGGCCACGGCCTGACCCCGGGTGGCCCCTTCGGCTCCGATGGTGGCCACCCGGTCGGTCGACTGATCGGCCGGGTGGTTACTGTGCAGTCACTTAGCTGACCGCACACATCGGAGGCGTCCCATGGCTTCGCCCGACAAGGACCTCGTTCCCGTACTCGACAAGGACGGCGTACGGCTCACCGTCGACGACGCGATCGCCACGGTGACGCTGACCAACCCGGACAAGCGCAACGCGCAGAGCCCCGCTCTGTGGCGGGCGCTGACCGAGGCCGGGCGGCAGCTGCCGGGCTCCGTCCGCGTCGTGGTGCTGCGGGCCGAGGGCAAGTCCTTCTCGGCCGGGCTCGACCGACAGGCGTTCACTCCCGAGGGCTTCGACGGCGAACCGTCGTTCATCGACCTCGCGCGCGGCGCCGACGCCGAGTTGGACGCGACCATCGCCGAATACCAGGAGGCGTTCACCTGGTGGCGGCGCAGCGACATCGTCTCCGTCGCCGCTGTCCAGGGGCATGCCATCGGGGCGGGCTTCCAGCTCGCCCTCGCCTGCGACCTGCGCGTCGTCGCCGACGACGTGCAGTTCGCCATGCGCGAGACCAGCCTCGGACTCGTGCCCGACCTGACGGGCACGCACCCGCTGGTGGGACTCGTCGGATACGCCCGCGCGCTGGAGATCTGCGTCACCGGGCGCTTCGTCACGGCCGAGGAGGCCGTGAACACCGGCCTGGCCGGCCTTGCCGTGCCCGCCGGCCAGCTGGACGACACGGTCCGCGACCTCGTCTCGGCCGTGCTCGCCGCACCACGCGACGCGGTCATCGAGACCAAGGCCCTGCTGCGCGGCGCCCAGGACCGCACGTACGAGGAGCAGCGCGCGGCCGAGCGCCAGTCCCAGGCCCGCAGGCTGCGGGACCTCGCGGGCATCGAGGACTGAGCCCGCCGAACGCGACCCGAGCCGCCGCCTTCGCGCCCGCGCGGCACCTCGGCGGGACCTGAAGCGCGCTCAGCCGACCGCGCTCGCGCCCGCGCGGCGTCTCCCGGCGGAGCCGGAAGCGCGCTCAGCCGACCGCGCTCGCGTCGGCGCGGCACGGCCGCGCCGGGGCCTGAAACGCGGTCAGCCGATCGCCCTTGTGCCCCGCGCCCCACGGCGTGGCGGGGCCGGGAGGGCTGTCAGCCGATCGCGCTGAGGCCCGTGCGGCGTCTCCAGGCGGACTCGGAAGCGCGGTCAGCCGACCGCCCTTGCGCCCGCGCCCCACGGCGTGGCGGGGCCGGGAGGGCTGTCAGCCGATCGCGCTGGCGCCCGTGCGGTGTCTCCAGGCGGACTCGGAAGCGCGGTCAGCCGACCGCCCTTGCGCCCGTGCGGCATCTCCGGGCGGGAGCGGGGAGGGCTGTCAGCCGACCGCGCTGGCGCCCGTGCGGCGTCTCCGGGCGAAGCCGGGAGCCCGGTCAGCCGATCGCGCTCACCACGACCGCCACCGTCGGGTGATCCGACAGCGTTCGCCGGACCGCCGTCCGGACCTCGCGGGCCACGTCCCGGGCCCGCCGGTCCGAGGCCACCGCCAGCTCCAGCCGGACATGGCGGTGGGGCAGCGCCGCGCCCTCGGGGAACAGCAGCTCGATGTGGACGGGGTGGCCCAGCGTGCCGGTCGGATGGAGCACACCCGGGACGCCGAGCGCGGCGGCGGCCGCCCGGGCCTCGTCATCGCCCTTGGCCTGCGCTGCAACCGGCAGCCCGGGAAGGCCCGGGGCCGTGCGTTCCGCAGGCCCCTCCTCGCCCTCCTCCAGCAGCCCCGTCACCCGTAGGTCCACCTCGGTCACCGTCAGGCCCAGCCGCTGTTCCGCCGCGGTCGCCAGCGTCTCCCGCAGCAGGGTCGCCGTCGCCGGCAGGGGCTGCGAGGCCGTCGCGGCGAACTCCGCCATCACCCGCAGCGGCCCGGGCGGCAGCGCACTAGGCGGAGCCGGTACGGCCGGCTCGGCGGTGTCCGCCGTGTCGGCGACCGCGACCCGGAGCGCGCCGAGGCGCACACCCGGCGCGCCCCACGCCGCACGCCGCAGCACCTCCTCCGCGGCCCGCTCCGCGATCCACGCGCCGTCCCGCGCGTCACCCAGCGGCAGAAGCCTGCCGATTCCCAGCTGATGTCTCACTGCCTGCGTCCATCGATCGGCCGTCATTCCACCAGCCTGCCGCATCAGAGGCGCGCTCCCGCGCAACCGTGCTTACGGTGGTCCAAGGACGACGACCGAAGGGACGTACGGCGATGACTGACACCACCGAGACCCGGGGCGGGGAGTCCGACACGCAGGCGGCACGCAGGAGCCCGCTGGTCAAGCGCGAGGGGGGAGACCCGGGCTCCCGGGGCCGGACGACCATCGCGGACGGCGTCGTGGAGAAGATCGCCGGGCTGGCCGCACGTGACGTCGACGGTGTGCACGCCATGGGCAGCGGCATGTCCCGGACCTTCGGCGCCGTGCGCGACCGGGTGCCCGGCGGCGCCAAGTCGGTGACGCGCGGGGTGAAGGCCGAGGTCGGTGAGGTGCAGGCCGCCCTCGACCTGGAGATCGTCGTGGAGTACGGCGTGTCGATCGCCGATGTGGCGCGGGGCGTACGGGAGAACGTCATCAACGCCGTCGAGCGGATGACCGGCCTCGAGGTCGTCGAGGTCAACATCGCGGTGAGCGACGTGAAGCTGCCGGACGAGGAGGAAGAGGAACCGGAGCGCCGGATCCAGTGAGGCACGGGCCATCGGACAACACAGCGGCTGAGGAGCTGAGGAGCGCATGAGCATGGCCGTGGTCGGCATGATCGCCGGCATGGCGCTGGCTTTCGCCGGATATTTCGGCGGATTCGGTGCCTTCGTGCTGGTGGCGGCGCTGGGCGCCGTCGGCTTTGTCGTCGGCCGGTTCCTGGACGGGGACATGGACTTCGGCGACTTCTTCCGTGTCCGTGAACGGCGGCGGTGACGCCGGTGAGTACGGGGGCCGGTGAGCTCGAAAGACCCCTGAGCGTCGTCCCGCCGGGCGAGCGCGGCGGGACGCGGATCGCCGACCGGGTCGTCGCGAAGATCGCCTCGCAGGCGGCCCGCGAGGCCGTCGGCACGCTGCCGCCCGACGCCGGCCGGCCCTCCGCGTCCGTCGTCGTCCATCACGACGTCGCCCACGTCCGGGTCCACATCGAACTCGACTACCCCTGCGACATCGGCGCCCGTTGCCGCACGGTGCGCCGCCACGTGGTCGAGCGGGTGGGAGACCTGGTGGGCATGCAGGTGCCGGAGGTCGTCGTCCAGGTGGAGCGGCTGCACCTGGTCGCCGGGCCCGGCGCGGTTCAGGGGAGGACGCGATGAACGAACCCCAGGGCGCACAACCGCCGGAGGACTCCACGCAGCGCCTGCCCGTCCTCGACGGGCAGGAGACGGACAACGCCGGCGGACCCGGCCGGTCCGATACCTCGGACGCCCACGAGCCACCGCCCGGGCCCGGAGCCGACGGCGGCCGCCAAGGCCGCTTCTGGTCGGCGCGCCGCGTCCCCGCGGGCATCGTCGCCCTGCTGCTCCTGGGCCTGACCGGGCTGTTCCTCTACGACATCGTCTCCGTGCGCGCCGGCCGGCCCGGCATGTACTGGCGGCGGGAACTGGCGCGGCAACTCGCCGAACGGCCCCTCGACGACACGTGGGTGCTCGTCGGCGCCGGGGTCACCGCCGTCCTCGGCCTCTGGCTGCTGATCCTGGCCGCCACACCCGGCCTGCGGGCCGTGCTCCCGATGCGGCGCACCCACACCGACGTCCGTGCCGGACTGCACCGGGACGCCGCCGCCACCGCGCTGCGGGACCGGGCCATGGAGGTGGCCGGCGTGCAGTCGGCACGGGTGAAGGTCCGCCGGAGGCGGGCCGACGTGCGCGCGATGGCGCACTTCCGGGAAGTGGACGACGTGACGACCGATCTGGACGCCGTGCTCGCCGACGCGGTCAGCGGACTGGGGCTGTCCCGGCCGCCCGCGCTGTCGGTGCGCGTCCGGCGGCCCGGCCGGAAGGGGTGAGCAACGGTGCTCAGGACCGTCGATCGTGTGTTCCTCGGCCTGGTGGGCCTGGTCCTGCTGGTGCTGGGCGGCTCCGTCCTGGCCGTCGGCCTCGGCGCCCCGGTGCCCTCGTGGTGGATCCACGACAGCAAGCACGACGTGCTGCTGAGCAACGCCGAACGCACCCGCTGGCGCGACGAGGGCTGGTGGTGGCCGGTCGTCATCGCCGCCCTCGCGGTGCTGCTGCTGCTCGCCCTGTGGTGGCTGGTCGCGGTCCTGCGCCGGCGCCGCCTCGCCGAGGTCCTCGTCGACACCGGCGACGGCGACGGCGCGCTGGTGCGGGGCAGGGCTCTGGAGAACGCCCTCACCCAGGAGGCGGCCCACGTCGACGGCGTGGACGCGGCCCACGCCCGCCTGGGGGGCCGCCGCAGCACCCCCGAGGCCCACGTACGTCTCGCACTGGAGCCGCACGTGGACCCGGGGACGGCCTTGACCGACTTCACGACCGGAGCCTTGGCCCACGCGAAGACCTCGGCGGGGCTTGAGTCACTTCCCGCGGAGGTACGCCTGCGGGGCGTCAAGCACGGCGCGGAGAGAGTGAGTTGACGAGGCGCGCCAGTGGTACGCGCCCCGAGGGGCGCGGGGCTGGATCGCATGCGGCTCCGCCGCGTGGGCGCGACCGGCCCCCGCGACCCGCGGACGGCGACGGTCAGAACCCGTGGCGTGCTCCGCCGTCGACGGGCACCATCACACCGGTCAGGTAAGCAGCGGCCGGCGACATCAAGAACGCCGCCACCCGCCCGAACTCTTCGGGCGCCCCGTACCGGCGCAGCGGAATCCGCGACTCCGACGCGGCCCGGGTCGCCTCGGGATCCGCCGACAGCGCGTCGAGCTGCCGTACCCGGTCGGTGTCGATGCGCCCGGGCAGGACACCGACCACCCGGATGCCCCGTGGCCCCAGTTCGTCGGAGAGCGACTTGGCGAATCCCGCGAGTCCCGGCCGCAGCCCGTTGGAGATGGTCAGCCCCGGGATGGGCTCGTACACGGACCCGGAGAGGACGAACCCGATGACGCCTCCGGCCTCCATCTCGGCGGCCGCGGCGCGGGCCAGCCGTACCGCACCGAGGAACACCGACTCGAACGCCGTCTGCCACTGCTCGTCCGTGTTGTCCGCGACGAACCCGGCCGGCGGCCCGCCCACGCTGACGAGGACACCGTTGAAACGGCCGAAGTGCTCCCGGGCGGCCCCGATCAGCCGGGCCGCCGCCTCCGGGTCGGCGTTGTCGACGGCCACCCCGACCGCGTTCGGTCCCAGCTCGGCGGCCGCCTCGGCGACACTCTTCTCGTCACGCCCCGAGACGACCACCTTCGCCCCGTCCGCGACGAGCTCACGCGCGGTGGCGTTGCCGAGGCCTCGCGTGGCCCCGGTGACGACGTACACCCGGTCCTTCAGTCCAAGATCCATGGTCCCTATCCTGCCCCGTCCCCGCCGAACAGGGCGAGGGCGGTGTTCACCAGCCCGATGTGACTGAACGCCTGGGGGAAGTTGCCGAGATGCCGGCCGGTCACCGGGTCGAACTCCTCGGACAGCAGCCCGACGTCGTTGGCGAGCCCCGCCAGCCGCTCGAACAGCTCCCTGGCCTCCTTCGCGCGGCCCGTCATGGACAGGGCGTCGGCGAGCCAGAACGAGCACACCAGGAAGGCGCCTTCGCCGCCGGGCAGTCCGTCGACGTGCCCGTCGTCCGTGCTGTAGCGGCGCAGGAAACCACCGCCGTGGGCCAGCTCCTCGCGGACCGCGTCGATCGTGCCGATCACCCGGGGGTCGTCCGGCGGCAGGAATCCGACGCGGGGGATGAGCAGCAGCGCGGCGTCCAGTTCGCGTGAGCCGTAGGACTGCGTGAAGGTGTTGCGTTCCGCGTCGTAGCCCTTCTCGCACACCTCCTCGTGCACCTCGTCGCGCAGCGCGCGCCAGCCGTCCAGGTCGCCGTCCAGCTCCGGATGGAGCTCCAGGGTGCGTACGGCACGGTCGGCGGCCACCCACACCATCACCTTCGAGTGCACGAACTGGCGCCGGCCGCCGCGCACCTCCCACAGCCCCTCGTCCGGCTGCTGCCAGTGGGTGCGCAGGAAGTCCATCAGGGCCGTCTGCAGCGCCCACACGTCCGGCTGCGGGGACAGGCCCGACTCGCGGGCGAGCGACAGGGAGTCCATGACCTCGCCGTAGACGTCCAGCTGGAGCTGTTTCACGGCGTCGTTGCCGATGCGCACGGGGGCGGAGTCGACGAAGCCGGAGAGCCACGGCAGCTCGAACTCGGGCAGCCGGCGCTCGCCCGCCACGCCGTACATGATCTGCAGGTCCGCCGGGTCGCCCGCGACCGCGCGCAGCAGCCAGTTCCGCCAGGCCTCCGCCTCGTCCTGGTAGCCCGCGGCGAGCAGCGCGTTGAGGGTGAGGGTGGAGTCGCGCAGCCAGCAGTAGCGGTAGTCCCAGTTGCGGACCCCGCCCGGTTCCTCGGGCAGCGAGGTGGTGGGGGCGGCGACGATGCCGCCCGTGGGGGCGTAGGTGAGCGCCTTGAGGGTGATCAGTGAGCGGACGACGGCGTCCCGGTACGGGCCGTCGTAGCGGCAGCGCGACACCCAGGCCCGCCAGTCCTCCACGCTGTGGCGCAGTGCGTCGTACGGGTCGACGAGCGGCGGGCGCGGTTCGTGGGAGGGGTGCCAGGTCAGGACGAAAGCGACCTTTTCCCCCTTCTTGACGGTGAACTCGGCGTGCGTGCCGAAGTCCTCGCCCCAGCTGGTCACCTCCGGCTCGCTGCGCAGCCAGGCCGAGTCCGGGCCGGCGACCGCGACACGGTGGCCGTCGGCCTTGCGCACCCAGGGGATGATCGAGCCGTAATCGAAGCGCAGCTTGAGGACGCTGTGCAGCGTCACCTCGCCGTCGAGGCCCTCGACGACACGGACCAGGTCGGGGGCGCGGTCACGCTGGGGCATCAGGTCGGTGACCCGGACGGACCCTTGCTCCGTGTCCCACTCGGTGTCCAGGACGAGGGTGTCGCGGCGGTAGGCGCGCCGGGTGCAGCGGTCCGCGCCCACGGGGGCGATGCGCCAGTAGCCGTTGTCCTCGTCACCGAGCATTCTGGCGAAGCAGGCGGCCGAGTCGAAGCGGGGCAGGCACAACCAGTCGACGGATCCGTCCGTACCGACCAGGGCCGCGGTCTGTTCGTCGCCGATGAGCGCGTAGTCCTCGATGCTGGGCACCCAGTGCGGGTTCCCGGCAAGTCGGCGTGGCAATCAGGGCGGGGGCCGGGGGAGTGACGTGTCCTGGCCGACAGAACGGGGGCGTCGGTCCCGACGCCCCCGGCCTGTCCACCGCCGGTGTCTACACCGCCGCCGGCTCGGCCTCCGTCGTGTCGGCCGCCTCGGCCGCCTTCTGGGCCCGGTCCCTGGCCTCGCGGCGGGCCAGGACCGTCCAGCCGACCGGGAGGGCCGCGGCGAACAGCCACCACTGGATGGCGTACGCGTAGTTCAGCGCCGCGTCCTCCTTACCCGGGTTGCCCATGAGCTCGGGGGTGTCGCCCTTGGGCTCGGGGGCGGTCTGGGCGATGTAGCCGCCGAGTACCCGGGCGTCCAGGCGCCGGGCCTGCTGCTCGCTGTTGATCAGCATGATCTGCCGGTCCGGCAGGCCCTGGAGGTTCTTGATGCCGCTCGCCGCTGTCGTCTCGTCGGGCATCAGCCGCCCCTCGACGGTGACCTCACCGCTCGGCGGCGCGGGAACCTTGGGGAACGTCGTCTGACTCGGGCCGTCGGAGGGGATCCAGCCCCGGTTGACCAGCAGCACCTTGCCGTCGTCGAGGACGAACGGGGTCAGGACGTGGTAGCCGACCTCGTCGTCGGAGTTGGTGCGGCGCCGGACGACGACCTCGTTCTCCGTGTCGAAACGGCCCTTCGCCGTCACCGTGCGGTACCGCTCGGCGCTGGTCACGGTGTGCCCGGGCGCGGTCAGCTTCTCCACGGGCACCGGATCGGCCGCCAGCGCGTCGGTGACCAGCTGGTTCCGGGCGGTGCGCTCCTCGTAGCGATGCATCTGCCAGATGCCCAGCCTGATCATCGTGGGGATGAGGAGCAGGGCGATCAACGTGAGGATCACCCACTGCCGGGACATCAGGAAGCGGTACACCCCACGACCGTACAACTCGGTCGTGGGGTGCATTCGGTCGGGTACGGGTTCAGACCTTGTCGACAATTCCTGCCTTTCCCTCCGCGCGGGCGCAGTGGGCGCCGCAGTACCAGTGGCCCTCGACCTCGACGCCCTGGCCGATGATCTGCACCCGGCAGTGCTCGCAGATGGGGGCCATGCGGTGGATCGCGCAGGAGAAGCAGTCGAAGACGTGCACCGCGCCCTGCGCGTGCACCTCGAAGGTCATTCCGTACTGATTGCCACATACCTCACAGGTCGCCATGCGCCACAGGGTGAGCCGTCCTCCCCGTGCGAGCGAGCGGGCGCCGGGCGAGTCGCCCGGCAATCACCCGTCCGTACGGTCACCGCTGCGACATGGGTCACCCCCGGGGGCGGCTCACCCCTCCGGCGCCGGCTCCACATCCGCGAGGAGTTGCCCGAAGGCCGCCTCGTCCACGACCGGCGTCCCGAACTGCCGGGCCTTGACGACCTTGGAGGTGCCCGAGTCCGGGTCGTTCGTGACGAGCAGGCTGGTGAGGCGGGACAGGCTCGTGGCCACATGCAGCCCGGCCTCGGTCGCACGGTCCTCCAGCAGCTCCCGCTCGGTGGAGGTGTCACCGGAGAAGGCGACCCGCATGCCCTGCTTGAGCCGCCCGCCCGCCTCGTAGCGCCCGGGGTTGGGGTAGGGGCAGGCGGGGCGCTTGCGGGACGGGCGCCAACTGCCCGGCCGGTAGCCGCCGTAGCCTCCGGGGCCCGCCTGCTGCCCGATGCGGGGCGCCGCGGGACGGTCCGTCCACTCCGTCAGCGGCCGGCACTCGTGCAGCGGCAGCCGTACGTTGTTCGCCGCCGCCGCCCGCAGGCTCGGCCGGAACGCCTCCGCCAGCACGCGCGCGTCGTCCAGGGCGTGGTGCGCCCGCTGCTGCACGACGCCGAAGTGGGCCGCGAGGGACTCCAGCTTGTGGTTGGGCAACGGCAGCCCCAGTTCCTTGGAGAGCGCGATGGTGCACAGCCGCTGCCGCACCGGCGCCTCGCGCTCGGCGCGTGCGAACTCCCGGGCGATCATCTGCCAGTCGAAGACGGCGTTGTGCGCCACGAGCACCCGTCCCGCCAGCCGGGCCGTGAACTCCTCGGCGATGTCGGGGAAGAGGGGCGACCCTTCGAGTGCCTCGCTCGTCAGTCCGTGGATCCATACGGGGCCCGGGTCGCGCTCGGGGTTGACCGTCGTGTACCAGTGGTCCTCGACCTCGCCGCGCTCGTCCAGCCGGTAGACCGCCGCGGAGATGATGCGGTCGTCCCGGGCCAGGCCCGTGGTCTCCACGTCAACGACCGCGTATCCCTTGGGATACGCGGCCGGCCACGGCGTGGCCGAGAACACTGCGGTCGTCAGGTCTTCCAGCATGGTCACCGAGGATACGGGCCGCGACTGACACCGCCGTCCGCCAGGTGGGCCGGCGGGCCCTTCCGACACCCCCTCAGGCGTGTTGTCCGATCTGTCCGTTCGAGGGGTGTACGTCTGATCGGTCCTCAGTGGATCAGCCGGGCGTCCCGTCTCGTGAGGTCTGAATCCGCCTCGTACCGGATTGGCGGAGATCACCAAGAAGCAAGCGCGTACCGTCGGTAATACTTGTCGGTAACAACGTCTGGCCGGGGCGGGCCGCCGGTCCTACGGTGCTTGCATGCCGAACCTGCCCGATGTCGTGCTGTGGTCCGTCCCGGCCTTTGTGCTGCTCACCGTGGTCGAGATGGTGAGTTACCGCCTCCATCCCGACGATGACGCGGAGGGCTACGAGGCGAAGGACGCCGCGACGAGCGTGGGCATGGGGCTCGGCAGCCTCGTCTTCGACTTCGTGTGGAAGATCCCGATTCTGGCGATCTACACGGCCCTCTACGAACTCACCCCGCTGCGCGTGCCCGTGCTGTGGTGGACCGTCCCGCTGATGCTGCTCGGGCAGGACTTCTTCTACTACTGGTCCCACCGCGGCCACCACGTCATCCGCCTCCTGTGGGCCTGCCATGTCGTCCACCACTCCAGCCGGAAGTTCAACCTCACCACCGCGCTGCGCCAGCCCTGGACGTCCCTGACCGTGTGGCCGTTCTACGTCCCCCTCGTCGTCGCCGGCGTGCACCCCGCCGCGCTCGCGTTCTGCTCCTCGGCGAACCTCGTCTACCAGTTCTGGATCCACACCGAGCGCATCGACAAGATGCCCCGCTGGTTCGAGTTCGTCTTCAACACCCCCTCCCACCACCGCGTCCACCACGCCTCCCAGGGCGGCTATCTGGACCGCAACTTCGGCGGCATCCTCATCGTCTGGGACCGGCTGTTCGGGTCGTTCGTGGCGGAGACCGAGCGGCCCCGATACGGGCTGACCAAGAACATCACCACCTACAACCTGTTCAAGGTGGCCACGCACGAGTACGTGGCCATCGCCATGGACCTGCGGGCGGCACGCAGTTGGCGCGAGCGCGCGGGACGCGTGTTCCGCGGACCGGGCTGGGGACCGGGACCGGCGGCCCCCACACCGGCTCCGTCCCCGGCCGACGCGCCGGCCCTGTCCCCGGGCGCCGCACCGGTTCCGTCCCCGGCCGACGCGACCACGCCCGTTTCCGGGAGCGGGCCGGTTTCCGGGGGCGGGCCGGTTTCCGGGGGCACCCCGGGCCCCGCCGCCGTACCGGTCGGCGACGCCGGGACCACCCCGGCCGGGAAGAGCTCGCCGGCGTGAACCCCTCGCGTCTTCTCCTGGCCGCCTTCGGCCTCGCCGCCGCCGTCGACCTCGTCTGCCTCGCGACCGGTGCCGACGCCGGGCACACCGTCGCCAAGCCCCTGCTGATGCCGCTCCTGGCCCTGTGGGCGGCTCTGCGCAAGGCGCCCAGGCCGCTCCTGGCCGCCCTGCTGTTCGGCTGGGGCGGGGACGTCCTGCTGCTGTCGGACGCCGAGCCGGCCTTCCTGGCGGGCATGGCCTCCTTCGCAGCGGGCCATGTCTGCTACCTCGTGCTCTTCACGACGTACGGCAGCCGGAACGCGGTCCCACGCGCGCGTGCGGGCGTCCTGGCCCTCGGCTACGCCGCCGCCCTCGTGACGACCGTCGCGCTGCTCCGGCCGGACCTGCCCGCGGACCTGCGCCTGCCCGTCGCCGGCTACAGCCTCCTGCTCACCGCCATGGCCTACCGGTCCGCCATCCGGCTCGGTCTCTTCGCAGGCCTCGGCGGAGCGTTGTTCCTGCTGTCCGACACGCTCATCGCCACCGGTGTGGCCGGGTGGCCGCAGCCGCCCGCCCCGGACTTCTGGATCATGCTCACGTACATCGCCGCGCAGGCCCTGCTGACGGCCGGCACACTCGGGGCGCTCGGCGCACGCGGGGCGCCGACCGCCACGTACGGCGAGATGCGCGCGGTCTGAGGCCTGCTGGCGCAGGGCTGCGATACCGGCGAGGAAGATGTCGACACCGACGAGGAACTGCTCGCGGTCGTCGTGCTCGCCCAGTCGCGTCGCCGCCGCGTGCACGAACGGGTACCGGCCGGGGTCGATCTGCGCCCACTGCGCGGCGGCGTTCTCCAGGAAGGTCTCCCGGTCCGTGTCGCCGCCTGCGCGCAGCCGTGCGTGCGCGGCGTTCTGGGCGGCGTTCGCCGAGGACGTAGTTCACGAGCGCTCCGGCCGCGTCGAAGCGCGCCTCTTCCGGAACGCCGAGGGCGTCCAGCAGCCGGCCGATGCTCTCGTAGAAGTCCAGCAGGGCGGGCCGCCACGGTTGGCGGGAGAGCTCTGCCCCGACCCAGGGGTGGGCGTCGATCGCGTCGAACAGGCCGAGGACCAGGCGGCGCAGACCGGTGCGGGGGTCCGCGTCGGTGACCGCGCCCGACAGCACGCCGGTGATGACGTCGTCCGTGGCCGCGGCGAGCAGGTCACCCTTGTCCGCGACGTGGTGGTAGATCGCCCCGTAGCCGGTGCTCGGGCGCACGGTGAGCGCGCGCAGCGTCAGCGCCTTCTCGCCGCCGCTGTCCAGGATCTCGATCGCGGTCCGGATGATCAGCTGCCTGGACAGGCCGTCCGTCCGCCGCGGGGCCCGCGCGGATCCCGTCGCCGCTCTCTTCACCATCATCGACGAGCATGCTCCGCACAGCGTGCTCGCCCTGATGACCGGTGCCGGGCAGGACGTGTGACCCGTGGTCACCGGCTCGGCGCCAAACCGCTGACCGGCGTTCCCCGAGGCCGCAGACGCACCGGCGTCACCAGCGGATGGGCGCCGGAAGCGCCGTCAGGACCCCGGACACCGCGACCGCCAGGCCCAGGGCGACGACTTCCGCCCGGGCCGGAGCACACGCGGTAAGCGGGTCGGCGGCCCGGTGCAACCGTCGCCTGGCCCACACCGCGAGGGCGGCGACGACCGCCACGAGCAGCACTTTGGCGAGCAGGACGCGCCCGTACGCGGTCCCGGTCAGCTGCTCCGGGATCGTCTCCGGCGGCATCCGGCGCAGGGAACTGCACACACCCGTCGCGGTGATGGCGGCGAGCAGGACGACCGCCACGCGCGCGTAGAGACCCAGCAGGGCCGCGCCCGCCGCCGCGTCGGGCCGGCCGTGCCACAGCCGCAGGACGCGCAGCGCGTGCAGCAGGCCACCCGCCCACAGTGCCGCGCAGGTCAGATGAACGAGCGTCAGCCCGGTGCCGGTCAGTGGAGTGTGCTCGGTCGTGGGGTGTACGCGCAGCGCCTCGGCGACGACCACGGCGGCCAGTGGCCAGACCTGCGTGACCGGCCGGCGCGACGCGGCGCACAACCCTGCCGCCAGGAACGCGTTGACCTCCAGCAGGGCGAGCTTGCCGTCCCGGGAGGAGTAGAGCCCCCCGATGTCGATGTCCGACACTCCGCCCGGCACGACATTGCCCGTGGCAACGACCGTGGCGAGACCGAGGGCGGCGACGAAACCGGCGGCAGCCGCGAAAGGGGACCAACTGCAAGGCACAACCGGGTACTGCCCCGTCACCGTGCCCGTCCCACTGCCCGGCTCCGTACCCGCCCCCGGCTCCGCGTCGGGCCCGGGGCCGGCCCCCGTGCCGGGCAGCGACCGCGCCAGGCGGTTCACGAACAGTTCGCCGACGGGTATGCACAACGCCGCGAACAGCACCGTGCGCAGCAGGGCTATGCCGCCGGCGCCGGGCGCTTCGGCCTCCCCGGTGCCGTGCAGCGCGGCTGACGGGCCGAGCAGCGGGACCAGCGCGGCCAGGGCCACCAGCACCAGGACGGCGACGGACCGGCCCGCACCGGTGCGCCGTACGGGCCCGTGGCGATCGGCCGGCCCGGGCGGGGATTGTGTCGGGGTCACCCCAGGATCTTCACCAACCTTCACACAGCCGGGCAAGTCAGCCGGAAATCAGCCGACCCGGGATGCGGCCGACCACCACAGCCGCACCTCCTTGTACTCATCCGTCGGCCTCAGCTCCCAGCCCTGCGCGAGCGCGACTTCGGCGACGTACCACCCGCCGACTCCCCGGTAGTCCCGCAGTGGTATCGCGCACTCCACGGGTGGCTTCGGCTTCTTCGGCCGGGCCGGCGCGGAGGCCCGGGCGGTCCACTTGCCCACCGCCTTCTCCACGCGCGCCCTGTAGTACGCGACGTCGCCCTCATGACGCAGCTCGGGCCAGGACACGCACCAGGAGGCCATGCGCATGACTCCGCCGAGCGCCCTGTCCGTGGCCTTGAGGAAGCGGCCTTCGAAGGAGTTGCTGAAGGGGGTGATGGCATCGGCGAACAGGCTCAGCACGAGGATCACGGCGAACATCGCAGCCCACATCGCACACACCACCGGGAACCACACGACACTCCCGGCGAACCGCAGGGCCAACCGCCGGCGCGACCGCACGGGTCGGGCCGTCCAGGTCGCCGGATTCTCGTACACGTCCATGACAAGGAATCCTGCCGCAGACGCGAAGCGGGCCGGACGGGTGCCCCCGCCCGGCCCGGATCTCCTTCACACGAGCTCTACTTGGTCACCGCGTCCAGCGCGTCCGCCATGCCCCAGCCGTAGAAACCGTTGCGGTTCTTCGAGCCCTCGCACACCGCGTCGACCTTGCCGTCCGCGTTGATGTCGTACGGGTCCGTGCACGGCGTGGCGTCGGCCTCGGCGTACAGCAGGGCCTTCACCAGGGCCGGAGAGGCGTACGGGTGCGTCGACTTGATGAGCGCGGCGACGCCCGCGACGTGCGGGGACGCCATCGACGTACCGGCCATGTAGCCCCACTTGCCGCCGGGCAGCGTGCCCAGGATGAGACCGCTCGTGGCCGGCGCCTCCGGCTTCTGGTAGGCGGTCGAGTCACCGCCCGGGGCGGCTATGTCGATGGTGCGCAGACCGTAGTTGGAGAAGGACGACTTGAGGCCCTTCGCGCCCGTCGAGGCGACCGTGACGACACCCGGCAGCTGGGTCGGGATGTCGAGGCACTTCGAGGGGTCGACGACCCGGTCGCCCGTCGTGCTGTCGTTCGGGGACGACGGGTCGGTGATCTCGTCGGAGGCGAGGTCGTAGTTCTCGTTGCCGGCCGCGGCGACGTTGACCGCGCCCTTCTTCTCCGCGTACCGCGAGGCCCGGGTGACGGCGTCCACGAGTGCCCTCTGGTCCGGGTCGTTCTTGCAGTTGAAGTACCAGGGGTCCGTGTAATAGCTGTTGTTCGTCACGTCGACCCCGTGCTCGGCCGCCCACACGAAGCCGCAGACCACGGCCTCGGTGTAGAAGAAGCCGTCCGGGTTGGACACCTTGATGCCGGAGACCTTCACCCCGGGCGCGACACCGGTCATGCCGACGCCGTTCTTGGCGGCGGCGATCTCACCGGCGACGTGAGTGCCGTGCGGGCTCTCCGCGGCGCCCGGCCGCCAGGCCCCGTCGGCCGTGTCCGGCTTGCCCGACACGCAGTTGACCGACGCCTCGCGGTCGAAGTTGGGCGCGATGTCGGGGTGGGTGTCGTCCACACCGGTGTCGATCACGGCGACCGTGACCTTCTTGCTGCCCAGCGTCTTCTCGTGCGCCTTGTCCGCCTTGATGGCGGGCAGGTCCCACTGCTGGGGCTGCAGCGGGTCCTGCCCGGCCGGGGCATCGGCCGCGGCGACCTCGGCCGCGCTCAGCACCTTCGGCGCGCCCAGGTCACCCGTCGACGCCGAGGGCAGCGGCGCGGTGCGGGTGGCCCCCGCCGACTGCACGCCGCGCACCGTGCGGATCGTCTTGGCGAAGTCGGCGTTCGAGGAGTGGACGACGAGCACGCCGATCTGGTCGTACGACGTCACGATCGTGCCGCCCGCCTTGGCGACGGCCTTCTTCACGTGCCCCGAAGTGCCGTGCCCCGGCTTGACGTTGACGACGTAGCTGAGCGGGGTCGCCTCGGCCGCGGTGGGGGCCTGGGCGTCCTCGGCGGCCGTGGCCACGCTGTTCGGCAGGAAGGCGAGGGCCGTGGCCACGGCCATCCCGGCCGGGATCGCGACGGCGCGGCGGTAGCGCGCGTACGGCGCAGTCATGGTGTCTCCAGTTCGTTCACGGTACGAGCTGATCGTGCGGAGGTCTCGGTGGCGGGCCGGGTCACTTGACCGCGCGCAGCGCGTTGACGATGCCGTGGCCGTAGAAGCCGTTGAGGCGCTTGCCGCCCTCGCAGACCGCGTCCTGCGTGCCGTCGCCGTCCTGGTCGTAGGAGGCGGGGCAGGCGATCTCGTCGGCCTGGCCCTTCAGCAGCGCCTGCAGCTGGGCCGGAGACGCCCAGGGGTGCTTGGACTTCAGCAGCGCGGCGACGCCGGAGGCGTGCGGCGAGGCCATCGAGGTGCCCTGCAGGAAGCCCCAGGTGCCGTTCGGCAGGGTGGAGAGGATGCGGCCGTCCTTCGACGGCGTGTCCGGGATCTGGTAGCGGCGGTCACCGCCCGGCGCGGCGACGTCGACGACACCCTTGCCGTACGTCGAGAAGTACGACTTGACGTTGTCGACGCCCGTCGAGCTGACCGTGACGACACCCGGCAGCTGGTTCGGCACGTCGAAGCACTCGTGCGGGTCGATGGTGCGCTCGACCGGGGTGGAGTCGTCCGGGCTGGAGTCGTCGACGATCGCGTCCGAGTCCAGGTCGTGGTTGGAGTTGCCCGCCGCGGCGACGTTCAGCGTGCCCTTCTTCTGGGCGTACAGCTGAGCCCGGTTGACCGCGTCGACGATGGCCCGCTGGTCAGGGTCGTCCATGCAGTTGTAGAGCCACGGGTCGACGTAGTAGCTGTTGTTCGTGATCTCCACGCCGTGGTCGGCGGCGAACACGAACGCGCACACGACGCTCTCCGGGTAGAAGAGGCCGTTCGCCCGGTCGGTCACGTTGATGCTGGACACCTTCACGCCGGGAGCGACGCCCGCCACGCCGACGCCGTTGCGGGCGGCGGCTATCTCACCCGCGACATGCGTGCCGTGGTAGTCCTCGGCGGTGTACGGCCGCCAGGCGCCCTCACTGGTGTCGGGCTTGCCGCCCGCGCAGTTGGCGGACTGGGAGGCGGAGAAGTTCGGGGCTATGTCGGGGTGGGTGTCGTCCACACCGGTGTCGATCACGGCGACGGTCACCTTGCGGCTGCCCGGGTTGATCTGCGCGGCCTTGTCGGCGCCTATCGCGCGCAGGTCCCACTGGTCCGCTTCGAGGGGCTCGCTCTCGGGCGTCGTCGCCGAGGCGGCCTCGGTGCGCTTCGCCTGGGCGGCCGTAAGGTACTCGACCGCCCCCTCCTCCTTCGTCCCCGCGGGCGCCAGCGGCGTGGTCCGCGTCGCGCCGGCGGACTGAACCCCGCGCACCTTGCGGATCGTCTTGGCGAAGTCGGCGTTCGAGGAGTGGACGACGAGCACGCCTATTCGCGCGTACGTGGCCACGACCGAGCCGTCGGCCTTCCCGATCGCCTTCTTCACCGAGGCGATCGTGTGGCGGTCCACCTTGGTGTTGACGACGTACGCCAGCTTCGGCGCGTCCGCTGTCCGGACGGCCGACTCCGCCCGCGGGGCCGCCGACGCGGCGGCGGGCAGGAAGCCCAGCGAGGCAGTCAGGGACAGCACGACGGGCACGGCGAGAGCGAGCCGGCGTCTGGAACGCAAATGCGACATGGGGTCTCCACATCTCCGGAAACGAAACCGGCCCGAGGCACAGGTGGTGCCCGGGCAGGTACATGACGTGGTGGTGCAGGGTGAAGCTATCCCGCCCTCTCGCTGGCCAGCAACGCTTTGTCGAAACGACTTCGGAAACAACGCCGGGCGTTTGAACCGGTTCTCACGCGGCGCCGTGACGTTGAACAAGGAGCGCGAGGACACGCGCCTCCGCCCATGTTCACAACCGCTGCCGTCCTTGCGAGGAGACTTTCGTGGCCACCGACGCACCGCCCCCCTCGAAAGAGCAACACAAGCTCCCCTCACCCGAGGAGTTCGCCGAGGTGCACGAGAGCGCGGAGTTCGGTGAACTGCGCCGCTCCTACCGCTCCTTCGCCTTCCCGCTGACCATCGGCTTCATCGCCTGGTACCTGCTGTACGTCCTGCTTTCGAACTACGCGGGCGGCTTCATGGGCACCAAGCTGTTCGGCAACATCAACGTCGCCTTCGTCCTCGGCGTCGCCCAGTTCGTCACCACGTTCCTCATCGCCTGGTGGTACTCGCGGCACGCCGCCGCGAAGCTCGACCCCAAGGCCGAGGCCATCAAGACCCGGATGGAGAGCGGCGCATGAGCCCCGTACAGCAGACCTTCCTCGCCGCGAACGAGGCCAGCGAGCACCGCCCGCTGATCATCACCCTGTTCGCGCTGTTCGTCCTCGCGACCCTCGGCATCACCATCTGGGCGGGCCGCCAGACCAAGGACGCCGCCGACTTCTACGCCGGCGGCCGCCAGTTCAGCGCCTTCCAGAACGGCCTCGCCGTCTCCGGCGACTACATGTCCGCCGCCTCGTTCCTCGGCATCGCCGGCGCGATCGCCATCTTCGGCTACGACGGATTCCTGTACTCCATCGGCTTCCTGGTCGCCTGGCTCGTCGCCCTGCTCCTGGTGGCCGAGCCGCTGCGGAACTCCGGCCGCTACACCATGGGCGACGTCCTCGCGTACCGCATGCGCCAGCGCCCCGTGCGCACCGCCGCCGGTACCTCCACGATCGTGGTGTCGATCTTCTACCTGCTCGCGCAGATGGCCGGCGCGGGCGTCCTCGTCTCGCTGCTGCTCGGCATCACCTCCGACGCCGGCAAGATCCTCATCGTCGCCCTGGTCGGTCTCCTGATGATCGTCTACGTCTCCATCGGCGGCATGAAGGGCACCACCTGGGTCCAGATGGTCAAGGCCGTGCTGCTCATCGGCGGCACCATCCTGATCACCTTCCTGGTGCTGCTGAAGTTCAACTTCAACATCTCCGACCTGCTCGGCACCGCCGCCGAGAACAGCGGCAAGGGTGCCGCCTTCCTGGAGCCCGGCCTGCAGTACGGCGCGACCGGCACCTCCAAGCTGGACTTCATCTCCCTGGGCATCGCCCTGGTGCTGGGCACCGCCGGCCTGCCGCACATCCTGATCCGCTTCTACACGGTTCCCGACGCCAAGGCCGCCCGTAAGTCCGTGAACTGGGCCATCGGCATCATCGGCGGCTTCTACCTGATGACGATCGCGCTCGGCTTCGGCGCCGCCGCGCTCATCTCGCAGGAGGAGATCATCGCCTCCAACCCGTCCGGCAACACGGCCGCACCCCTGCTCGCCCTGCACCTGGGCGGTGTCGACTCGACCTGGGGCGCGATCCTGCTCGCCACGATCTCGGCGGTGGCCTTCGCGACGATCCTCGCCGTCGTCGCCGGCCTCACCCTGGCCTCGTCGTCCTCCTTCGCGCACGACATCTACGCCAATGTCATCCGCAAGGGGAAGGCCTCCGGCGCCGAGGAGGTCCGCGCGGCCCGCTGGGCGACCGTGTTCATCGGTGTCGTCTCCATCGGCCTGGGCGCCCTGGCCCGCGACCTGAACGTGGCCGGCCTGGTCGCCCTCGCCTTCGCGGTCGCCGCCTCCGCCAACCTGCCGACGATCCTCTACAGCCTGTTCTGGAAGCGCTTCACCACCCAGGGCGCCCTGTGGTCGATCTACGGCGGTCTGTTCGTCGCCGTCGGCCTGGTGCTGTTCTCGCCCGTCGTCTCCGGCGACCCCAAGGCGATGTTCCCCGAGGTCGACTTCGCCTGGTTCCCGCTGAAGAACCCGGGCATCATCTCCATCCCGTTCGGCTTCCTCATGGGCTGGCTCGGCACGGTCCTGTCCAAGGAGGAGCCCGACGCCAAGAAGTACGCGGAGCTGGAGGTCCGGTCCCTGACCGGCACCGGAGCCCACTGAGCACGGCCCCTCCCGCGCGGCCGTGTCGTAGGAACCTCCAGGTCCCTGCGGCCCGGCCGCGTCCCGCGTCGTGGGATCGGGCCTGTGGCGTTGTCGGTGCGGTCACGTAGGCTCGCAGATGTCGGAGAAACGGCGCCGCACGCACGATCCGCGACGAGGGAGGGGGCCCACGTGCTCATCGACACCTACGGCCGGGTGGCCACCGACCTGAGGGTCTCACTGACCGACAGGTGCAATCTGCGCTGTACGTACTGCATGCCCGAGGAGGGCCTGCAGTGGCTGGCCAAGCCGGATCTGCTCACCGACGACGAGATCGTCCGCCTGATCGACATCGCGGTCACGTCCCTCGGGATCGAGGAGGTCCGCTTCACCGGCGGCGAGCCCCTGCTGCGCCCGGGTCTGGTCGGCATCGTCGAGCGAGTCGCGGCCCTGGAATCACGCCCCCAGATGTCGCTGACCACCAACGGCATCGGCCTCAAGCGCACGGCCACGGCCCTGAAGGAGGCGGGCCTGGACCGGGTCAACGTCTCCCTCGACACGCTCCGCCCGGACGTCTTCAAGACCCTCACCCGCCGCGACCGCCACAAGGACGTCATCGAGGGCCTGTACGCCGCCCGAGACGCGGGCCTGACCCCGGTCAAGGTCAACTCGGTCCTGATGCCGGGGCTCAACGACGACGAGGCCCCCGACCTGCTGGCCTGGGCCGTGGAGCACGACTACGAGCTGCGCTTCATCGAGCAGATGCCGCTCGACGCCCAGCACGGCTGGAAGCGCGATGGCATGATCACGGCCGGCGACATCCTGGCCTCCCTGCGCACCCGCTTCGAGCTGACCGCCGAGGGCGAGGAGAAGCGCGGCTCGGCCCCGGCGGAGCGCTGGCTCGTCGACGGCGGCCCGCACGTGGTCGGCGTCATCGCCTCCGTCACCCGCCCCTTCTGCTCGGCGTGCGACCGCACCCGCCTCACGGCCGACGGACAGGTCCGCACCTGCCTGTTCGCCCAGGAGGAGACAGACCTGCGCGCCGCGCTGCGCTCCGGCGCCCCGGACGAGGAGATCGCTCGCATCTGGCGCCTGGCGATGTGGGGCAAGAAGGCGGGAGCGGGCCTGGACGACCCGACGTTCGTACAGCCGGACCGGCCGATGTCGGCCATCGGGGGTTAGTGCGTCGCCCTCAGGGGCGCGGGGCTGTATCGATGTGCGGCTCCGCCGCGCGAGCGCGAACAGCCCCCACCGGCCAGGATCAGGCGCCCCGCGCTTCCCAGTCCTTCAGAAGAACCACGTCCTTCAAGAACCCCCGCACCCCGAGGAACTGCGACAGATGCTCGCGATGCTCCTCACAGGCCAGCCACGTCTTGCGCCGCTCCGGCGTATGGATCTTCGGGTTGTTCCACGCCAGCACCCACACGGCGTCGACACGGCAGCCCTTCGCGGAACAGATGGGCGTCTCGTCACTCACAGCTTTCGTCCCACAGAAAAGGCGACGCCGAGCAGCCACGGGGGGAGCTGCCCGGCGTCGGTCCGTCGCTCCGACGGGGGATGCGGAGCGCGTACGAAGTATGTCACGGGTAACCCCGACCCCGGCACTGGAACAACATGATTGATCTGAGCTTTTCTTGAGCTTGGCGGAAAGCTGACTTCCCTTTCCGATCCCCCCTGCGCTCCCTCGATCTCCCCCCGCGGGCGGCCCCTACCGCTCGTGCGATTCGCTCCGCGCACCCGCCCCCGGCCCGGACACCGCATCCTCCGCAACCGATTCTCCCGACCGGTCACCCGGACCCGACGGGCCGATCATCGGACGCGCATGCGACACCACGAACGTCGACGGCAGAGACGGCGCGTTCTCGCGCCCCGCGTTCGCGATCACCACCGCGATGTACGGCAGTACCAGCCCGAGCACCAACGCCACGATGGCGACGTGCCGTTCGACGTTCCACAGGGTGGCCGCGAGGACCACGGAGATCGTGCGGACCGTCATCGAGATCACGTACCGGCGCTGCCGCCCGCGTACGTCTTCCTGAAGTCCCGTCCGGGCGCCGGTGATCCGGAAAACCTGGACGTTGTCGCCGCCGTGCTGCTTCCGCATCGCATTCCACCATCCGCCCGTATCGGACTCTCCCCGCCCCGTAGCCGTCCCCGGCCGGCCGGGGAAACCTGACCAGGACAGTTCTTACGGTACGCCGCGGTTGCGACGGCCACGAGACCGGGTTGCGTACCGTCCGGGCGAACGGCCTGCGCCGTCCCGCGTACGGTCCGCGTCGGCGTGCGGCGTACGGCGACTGGGCCGACACTGGCCGTAGTGCTCACGTCGAGCCGCACGAGGAGGCAGCGATGGGCTGGTTGTGGGCGATCATCGTAGGACTGGTGCTCGGCCTGATCGCGAAGGCGATCATTCCGGGCAAGCAACATCTTCCCCTGTGGCTGACCGTCATCCTGGGCATGATCGGCGGCATCGCCGGCAACGCCATCGCCCGGGCGGCCGGCGTCGACGCCACATCGGGAATCGACTGGTGGCGGCACGTCTTCCAGCTGGTGATGGCGATCATCCTCGTGGGTCTGGGCGACCGGGCCTGGACGGCGGCCAGAGGAGACAGAAGCAGGGCGTAACGGGGAGCACGGCGAAGGGGACGGTCTCCGTTTTCGGAGACCGTCCCCTTCGCCGTCGCGCTCTCAGCCGCCCGTGACCTCGACGGCGGCCAGATTCTTCTTGCCCCGGCGCAGCACCAGCCAGCGGCCGTGCAGCAGGTCCTCCTTCGCGGGGACGGCGTCCTCGCCGGCGACCTTGACGTTGTTCACGTAGGCCCCGCCCTCCTTGACCGTGCGCCGCGCGGCCGACTTGCTGGCCACCAGACCGACCTCGGCGAACAGGTCCACGGCCGGGCCGAGCTCGGCGACCCGGATGTGCGGCACCTCCGACAGGGCCGCCGCCAGCGTCCGCTCCTCGAGCTCCGCCAGCTCGCCCTGCCCGAAGAGGGCCTTGGACGCGGCGATCACGGCGGCCGTCTGGTCGGCGCCGTGCACCAGTGTCGTCAGCTCCTCGGCCAGCGCCCGCTGCGCGGCCCGGGCCTGCGGACGCTCCTCGGTCTGCCGCTCCAGTTCCTCAAGCTCCTCACGGGAGCGGAAGGACAGGATGCGCAGGTACCGGGAGATGTCCCGGTCGTCCACGTTCAGCCAGAACTGGTAGAACGCGTACGGCGTCGTCATCTCCGGGTCGAGCCAGACGGCGCCGCCCTCGGTCTTGCCGAACTTGGTGCCGTCCGCCTTGGTCATCAGCGGCGTGGCCAGCGCGTGCGCGGTCGCGTCGGGCTCCAGGCGGTGGATCAGGTCCAGGCCCGCCGTGAGGTTGCCCCACTGGTCGCTGCCGCCCTGCTGGAGCGTGCAGCCGTAGCGCCGGTACAGCTGCAGGAAGTCCATGCCCTGCAGGAGCTGGTAGCTGAACTCCGTGTAGCTGATGCCCTCCGAGGACTCCAGTCGCCGGGCCACGGAGTCCTTCGTCAGCATCTTGTTGACGCGGAAGTGCTTGCCGATGTCGCGGAGGAACTCGATCGCGGAGAGGTTCTCCGTCCAGTCGAGGTTGTTGACCATGACGGCCGCGTTCTCGCCCTCGAAGTCCAGGAAGGGCTCGATCTGGGCGCGCAGCTTGGCGACCCAGCCGGTGACCGTCTCCGGGTCGTTGAGCGTGCGCTCCGCGGTCGGACGCGGGTCGCCGATCAGGCCCGTGGCACCGCCCACCAGCGCCAGCGGCCGGTGACCGGCCTGCTGGAGCCGGCGCACGGTGAGCACCTGCACCAGATGTCCCACGTGCAGCGACGGTGCCGTCGGGTCGAAGCCGCAATAGAACGTGACGGGACCGTCCGCGAGCGCCTTGCGCAAAGCGTCCTCGTCAGTGGACAGGGCGAACAGCCCGCGCCACTTCAGCTCGTCGACGATGTCCGTCACGGTTCTCGATCTCCTTGGATGATCTTCGGGCAGTCGGGTGACAGCCGACTACGAGGTTATACGCCCTGGCTGACAGAGCTCATATTGAAGTCCGGCACCCGCAGCGCGGGCATCGCCGCCCTAGTGAACCAGTCGCTCCACTCCCGGGGCAGCGTCTTTTCCGTCCGCCCGGCCTCCGTGGCCCGGCCCAGCACCCCGACCGGCGACTCGTTGAACCGGAAATTGTTCACCTCGCCCGTCACCTCGCCGTTCTCCACGAGGTAGACGCCGTCCCGGGTCAGGCCCGTCAGCAGCAGCGACGCCGGGTCGACCTCGCGGATGTACCACAGGCAGGTCAGCAGCAGCCCGCGCCCGGTGTTCGCGACCATCTCCTCCAGGGAACGGTCCTCGCCCCCGTCCAGGACGATGTTGTCGATGACGGGCGCCACCGGCAGGCCGGTCAGGCCCGCGCTGTGCCGGCTGGTCGTCAGGTGCCGCAGTTCCCCCTCGCGCATCCATTCGGTGGGCGCGAGCGGCAGCCCGTTGTCGAACACCGACTGGTCGCCCCCGGAGGAGTGCGCGATCACGAAGGGCGCCGACTCAAGGCCCGGCTCGTTCGGGTCGCTGCGCAGGGTCAGCGGCAGGTCGGTCAGCTTCTCGCCGATCCGTGTGCCGCCGCCCGGCTTGGAGAACACCGTGCGGCCCTCGACCGCGTCCCGGCCCGACGCCGACCACATCTGGTAGATCAGCAGATCCGCCACGGCCGTCGGCGGCAGCAGTGTCTCGTAGCGCCCGGCGGGCAGCTCCACCCGCCGCTCGGCCCACCCGAGGCGTACCGCCAGTTCCGCGTCCAGGGCCGCCGGGTCGACGTCCTTGAAGTCCCGCGTGGAGCGCCCGGCCCACGCGGACCGGGTCCGGTCCGGCGACTTGGCGTTCAGCTCCAGCGTCCCGTTCGGCTGGTCGTGCCGCAGCCGCAGCCCGGTCGACGTGCCGACGTACGACGACACCAGCTCGTGGTTGGCGAAGCCGTACAGCTCGCGGCCGCCCGCACGCGCGCGGGCGAAGGCCTCGCCGAGTGCGGGGGCGAAGTCGGCGAACACGGCCGAGGAGGTCTCGACGGGCGCCTCCGTGAACTCCGGCGACTGCGCCACGCCCGTGACCAGCGGCTGCGCGTCCTCGGCGGGTCCGGCGCCGCGCGCGGCGGCCTCGGCGGCCCGCACCAGGGGCTCCAGCTCGTCGGAGGTCACGGCGGACCGCGACACGACCCCGGAGGCGGTGCCCTCCTTGCCGTCGACGGTGGCGACGACGGTGAGCGTGCGCCCGCGCGTGACCCCGTTCGTGGTCAGCGCGTTGCCCGCCCAGCGCAGGTTGGCGGTGGACTGCTCGTCGGCGATGACGACACAGCCGTCCGCCCGGGACAGTTCGAGGGCCCGCTCGACCACTTCGTGCGGCTTGCTGGTGCGAGGGCTCATCGACCGGCCTCCTGGGTCGTGTTGAGGATGTTGACGCCCTTGAAGAGGGCCGAGGGGCAGCCGTGCGAGACGGCCGCGACCTGACCCGGCTGGGCCTTGCCGCAGTTGAAGGCACCGCCGAGCACATAGGTCTGCGGCCCGCCCACCGCGGACATCGACCCCCAGAAGTCGGTGGTCGTCGCCTGGTAGGCGACATCGCGCAGCTGCCCGGCGAGCCGCCCGTTCTCGATGCGGTAGAAGCGCTGGCCGGTGAACTGGAAGTTGTAGCGCTGCATGTCGATCGACCAGGACCGGTCGCCGACGACGTAGATGCCGCGCTCCACGCCACCGATCAGATCCTCGGTCGACATCCCCGCCGGGTCCGGCTGCAGCGACACGTTGGCCATGCGCTGCACCGGCACGTGCGCGGGGGAGTCGGCGTACGCGCAGCCGTTGGACCGTTCGAAGCCGGTCAGTTTCGCGATCCGCCGGTCCAGCTGGTAGCCGACGAGGGTGCCGTCCTTGACCAGGTCCCAGGACTGGCCCGCGACGCCCTCGTCGTCGTACCCGATGGTGGCCAGGCCGTGCTCGGCGGTGCGGTCGCCGGTGACGTTCATCAGCTCCGAGCCGTAGCGCAGCTTGCCCAGCTGGTCGAACGTGGCGAAGGAGGTGCCGGCGTAGGCGGCCTCGTAGCCGAGCGCCCGGTCGAGCTCGGTGGCGTGCCCGATCGACTCGTGGATGGTCAGCCACAGGTTGGACGGGTCGACGACCAGGTCGTACAGGCCGGGCTGGACGCTCGGCGCGCGCATCTTCTCGGCGAGCAGCTCCGGGATCCGCTCCAGCTCGCCCTCCCAGTCCCAGCCGGTGCCCGTCAGATACTCCCAGCCGCGTCCCACCGGCGGAGCGAGGGTGCGCATGGAGTCGAACTCGCCGCTCGACTCGTCCACCGACACCGCGTTGAACACCGGGTGCAGCCGCACCCGCTGCTGCGTGGTCACGGTCCCGGCGGTATCGGCGTAGAACTTGTTCTCGTGGACCGTCAGCAGCGAGGAGTCCACGTGGTCGACCCCGTCGGCCGCCAGCAGCCGCGCGCTCCACTCCGCGATCAGCCCGGCCTTCTCCTCGTCGGGCACGGAGAAGGGGTCGATCTCGTACGCGGAGATCCACGTCCTGTCCGCGTGCACCGGCTCGTCGGCCAGCTCCACCCGCTCGTCCGAGCCCGCCGCCTTGATCACCTGGGCGGAGAGCTTCGCCATAGCCACCGCCTGCCCGGCGACCCTGGCGGCGGCGTCGAGGGTGAGGTCCACGCCGGACGCGAAGCCCCACGTACCGCCGTGCACCACCCGCACCGCGTACCCGAGGTCGGTGGTGTCCGACGACCCGGCGGGTCTGGCGTCCCGGAACCGCCAGGAGGCGCCCCGCACCCGCTCGAACCGGAAGTCCGCGTGCTCGGCGCCCAGCGCACGCGCGCGTGCGAGGGCCGCGTCGGCGAGGGGGCGTAGGGGGAGGGCCGTGAAGGCCTCGTCGATGGTATGAGGCACCGCCGTCTCTTTCTGTCGAGGTGACCGTGGTTGCCGTGCGTCGTGACTGCTCCGATCATGTCGCCCATCCCTCGCGCGGGCCACGAGTTTCCCGAGCCGGGTTCGCGGCTTTCTGTAGGGACCCGACAGGTAGTCCCCTACGCCACTGTCGGTGCCCGATTGTCCGCCGGCCTGCCGGGACCGATAGGTTTTCGAGGAAGCCGCCTGTCATCACCGCCTGTCGTCCAGGCGCCCGGGCGGGGTATTCAGACCGCTATCGAAAGGGTGATCCGTTGAGCCGCTCGGTTCTCGTCACCGGAGGCAACCGGGGCATCGGCCTCGCCATCGCCCGCGCTTTCGCCGATGCCGGCGACAAGGTCGCCATCACGTACCGCTCGGGTGAGCCGCCGGCCGCCCTGACGGACCTGGGCTGCCTGGCCGTCAGGTGCGACATCACCGACGCCGAGCAGGTGGAGCAGGCCTACAAGGAGATCGAGGAGGCGCACGGCCCCGTCGAGGTGCTCGTCGCCAACGCCGGCATCACCAAGGACCAGCTCCTGATGCGCATGTCCGAGGAGGACTTCACCTCGGTCATCGACACCAACCTCACCGGCACCTTCCGCGTCGTCAAGCGCGCCAACCGCGGCATGCTGCGCGCCAAGAAGGGCCGCGTGGTCCTGATCTCGTCGGTCGTGGGTCTCTACGGCGGTCCCGGCCAGGCGAACTACGCCGCCTCCAAGGCCGCCCTGGTCGGCTTCGCGCGCTCCCTCGCCCGAGAGCTGGGCTCGCGCAACCTCACCTTCAACGTCGTCGCACCCGGCTTCGTCGACACGGACATGACCAAGGCGCTCACCGACGAGCAGCGCGAGAACATCGTGAAGCAGGTCCCGCTCGGTCGGTACGCCCAGCCCGAGGAGGTCGCCGCGACGGTGCGCTTCCTCGCCTCCGACGACGCCTCGTACATCACTGGAGCCGTCATCCCCGTAGACGGCGGACTGGGAATGGGTCACTGATCACCATGAGCGGAATTCTCGAGGGCAAGCGCATCCTGATCACCGGTGTGCTGACCGAGGCGTCCATCGCCTTCCACACCGCGAAGCTGGCCCAGGAGCAGGGCGCCGAGGTCATCCTCACCGCCTTCCCCCGGCCCACGCTGACCGAGCGCATCGCCAAGAAGCTCCCGAAGCCCACCAAGGTCATCGAGCTCGACGTCACCAATGACGAGCACCTCGCGCGGCTGGCCGACGTGGTCGGCGAGGAGCTCGGCGGTCTCGACGGTGTCGTGCACTCCATCGGCTTCGCCCCCCAGGACGCCCTCGGCGGCAACTTCCTCAACACGCCGTTCGAGTCGGTCGCCACGGCCATGCACGTCTCGGCGTACTCCCTGAAGTCGCTCACCATGGCCTGCCTGCCGCTGATGCAGAACGGCGGCTCGGTCGTCGGTCTGACGTTCGACGCGCAGTTCGCCTGGCCGCAGTACGACTGGATGGGCCCGGCCAAGGCGGCCCTGGAGGCGACCAGCCGCTACATGGCCCGCGATCTGGGCAAGCAGAACATCCGCTGCAACCTCGTCTCGGCGGGGCCGCTCGGCTCCATGGCCGCCAAGTCCATCCCGGGCTTCAGCGAGCTGGCCTCCGTGTGGGACGACCGCTCCCCGCTGGAGTGGGACCTCAAGGACCCCGAGCCGGCCGGGCGCGGTGTCGTCGCCCTGCTGAGCGACTGGTTCCCGAAGACCACCGGCGAGATCGTCCACGTCGACGGCGGTCTGCACGCCATCGGAGCCTGATCTCCCGCACGTCCCCGACGCCCCGGTTCCCGCAGCGCGCGGGGAGCGGGGCGTCACCCGTTCGGCTCAGCCGACCGGGCGGGTGAGGCCCCCAGCCAGGCACTGTTGAGTACGCGCTCACCACGCGAGCCCCTCCCCAGCACGGCCGAGGAGGTCCCCTTGTGCGCTTGTCCCGCCGAACGGCCTCAGTGTCCTTCGCCGTCGCGCTCGTGCTGACCCTGGCGTACGAGGCGGTGCCCCACGCGCGCGTGCCCGTCGGCGAGCGCGAGTCCGCGGACCCCTTCGGCGCCGCGTGCCGGATCCGTGTGACCGGCTCCAGGGCGACCGCGTACTGCCACAACCCCTACCCGGAGCCCGACCGTGTGAGCCTGCACGTGGAGTGCGCCCGCTGGTGGGACATCGACACCGACAGCTCGCCGATCGAGGCGGGTCCCGCGCAGACGGTGCGGCTGACGGGACGGTGCTGGAAAGAGGTCGGCGACGTGTGGGTCGGTCACCGGCGGGGGAGCTGAGCCCGGGAGGGCGGCATCAGTCACCCCCCGGGGTGACTGATCCGGCCCGGCCGCATCAGTCACCGGCGGGGGGATCCGGCCCGGGTGGCATCAGTCACCCACGGGGCAGCTGATCCGGCCCGGCCGCATCAGTCACCGGCGGGGGGATCCGGCCCGGGTGGCATCAGTCACCCACGGGGCAGCTGATCCGGCCCGGGCCGGATCAGTCACCGGCGGCGGAGTTGATCCCGCTCAGGCGGCACAGGAACGGGTAGCGGGCGGCCTCCGTGGCGGCCGTGTCCGCCTCGCCCGCGCGGATCGCCTCCAGCAGCCGCCCGTGGTCCATGTACGTCTCCGGCGTCAGCCTCTCGCCGACGTCCTCGCGCAGCCAGTCCCGCAGCACCTCGCCCAGGTCCGCGTACATGGCCGTCATGACGTCGTTGTGGGAGGCCGACACGACGGCCAGGTGGAAGGTCGCGTCCGCGGTCACGAACGCCTCCTTGTCGCCCGACTCCCAGGCCTCCTCGCGCCGCCGCAGCAGTGCGCCGAGCTGCTTGAGGTCCTTCTCCGTACGCCGCTCGGCGGCCAGCCGGGCGGCGGCCGACTCCAGCGTGGAGCGCAGCTCGGCGATGTGCCGGGGGTCGGCCTCGGCGAACCGCCGCTGCATCACGCCCGCCAGCTCGCTCGTCGCCACGACGTACGTGCCGGAACCCTGGCGGATGTCCAGCAGACCGTTGTGCGACAGGGCGCGGACGGCCTCACGGACCGTGTTGCGGGCGACGCCGAGCTGCTCGACCAGTTCCGGCTCGGTCGGGATCCGCGAGCCGACCGGCCACTCGCCCGAGGTGATCTGGGCCCGCAGCGCGGCGATGACCTGCTCGGGCAGGGCGGAGCGACGGGGATGGCTCAGGGGCATGGCACACCTTCGCACGACCGGGGCGCCCGGGGGCAGCCGGAGAGTGGACAGTCAATCATCCTATGATTCTATGATGGGTCTCATGCCTCGTGAGGAAACCCGGACGACGACACCCCCGACCGTACGCGGCTCGGCCGCGCACGAGCCCGGGTCACCGGGCGACGCCTCCCCGCGCGCGTGGCCGATGCGACTGCTCGTCCTTGGCATCGTGCTGTCCGCGCTGAACCTCCGTCCCGCCATCACCAGCCTCGGCGCCCTCCTGGAGGAGGTCCGCGACGGGCTCGGCATGAGCGGCAGCGTGGCCGGGCTCCTCACCTCGGTGCCGCCGCTGTGCTTCGCCGTCTTCGGCGTCATGGCCCCGCGGCTCGCCCGCCGCTTCGGGTCCGGCGCGGTGGTGTGCGCCGGCATGGCCGCCATCGCCACCGGCCTGCTGATACGCCCGTTCGCGGGCGGCACGCCCGGCTTCCTGGCCGGGAGCGCCCTGGCCCTCATGGGCATCGCGGTCAGCAACGTCCTGATGCCAGTCATAGTCAAGCGTTTCTTCCCCGACCGTGTGGGTTCCATGACCGGCCTGTACTCGATGGCCCTCGCCCTCGGCACGGCCCTCGCGGCCGCGGTCACGGTGCCTCTGACCGACGCCCTCGGCGGCCGCTGGCAGACCGGCCTGGCCCTGTGGGCCGGGCTCGCCGTGGCGGCCGTCCTGCCGTGGCTGCCCTTCGTCCGGGGCCGCCTCACGCCACCCGGGGCGGAGAAGGCCGCACAGACGGCGGCGCCGACGCAGAGCCCGGCTCCGGCCGCTACGGAACACGCGCACGAGGCGCCCCCGCTGCGCATGGCACGGAGCCGGACCGCCTGGGCCCTGGCCGTCTTCTTCGGGCTTCAGGCCACCGCCGCCTACACCACCATGGGCTGGATGGCGCAGATCTTCCGGGACGCCGGTGTGCCCGCCGGCACCGCGGGGCTACTCCTTGCGGTCACCATGGTGATGGGCGTGCCCCTCGCCTTCGTCATACCCCGCCTGGCGACCCGGCTGCCCCACCAGGGCCCGATCGTGCTCGCCCTGGGGCTGTGCGGCCTCGCCGGCTATGCCGGGCTGTACCTCGCGCCCGCAGCCGGCGCATGGGCCTGGGCGCTGCTGCTCGGCGTCGCCAACTGCGCCTTCCCGCTCGCCCTGACCATGGTCGGCATGCGGGCCAGGACCGGCCCCGGCGTGGTCCGGCTGTCGGCGTTCGCGCAGAGCACCGGCTACCTGATCTCCATCCCCGGACCGCTCCTGGTGGGCGTCCTCTACCAGCACAGCGGCGGCTGGGGCCTGCCGATCGCGCTGATGAGCGCCCTGATGATCCCGCAGATGGCCGTCGGCTTCCTGGCCGGCCGTGACCGCACGGTGGAGGACGAGGCGGCCCGCTGAGCCACGCCCCCGGGGGAGGGGGTCACCCCGCGGCATCCGGCACGCACGGGGGGTGGGACACTTTTCCCATGCCAGTGCTCGACCCGAATCCCCAGCACGGTCAGAAGAAGATGCTGCTCGTGTTCGGCGCCTTCTTCGCGATCTTCATCGTCATCGCCGTCATCGCGACCATCGCCTCACCATGAGAGGCGCTCGCGCGGCCCTTGGTGGGGGTAACCCCCCTGTCCCCTAGGGGGTGAGGGTCAGGGTCAAGTGGGTGGATCACCGGATGGGCCGGCGGCCACTGACTCCGTAACTTCAAGGGTGTGACCGCGAGACGGTCACCGACCACTCGAAGAGCGGAGGCACCATGTCGGCCCCTACGCACACCCGGCCCCACCCGGCGACCCGGGCCGGTGCCGCCGGCCGGCTGCCCTGGTGGGCTCTCGCCCTGCCCGTGCTCGCCTTCGCCGCACTGCTCGCCCTGATCCTGAACCCGTCCGACGCGCACGCGGCCGCCGGTGAGCCCGTGATCAGCCACCTCTTCGAGCGCATCCAGCAGCTGACAGCCCGCTGATCACGGCCGAAGCCGGTGGTCAACTCCCTGCGCCAGGTGGCGTGTTTCATGCGAAGCTGGATCTCATGAGCGTCGCAGAATCCCGCAGGATTGTCCTCTTCCGCCATGCGAAAGCCGACTGGCCACAGGTCACCGATCACGAGCGTCCCCTCGCCGACCGGGGCCGAATGGACGCGGCGGAGGCCGGGCGCAGGCTGACCGACACCGGAATCGCCTTCGACCTGGCGCTGTGTTCCACCGCGGTCCGGACCCGGGAGACCTGGAAGCTCGCCGTCCAGGAGTTCCCGCAGCGGCCGAAAACCGTCTACGAGGAGCGGATCTACGAGGCCTCGCCGGGCGAGCTGATCGCGCTGCTCAACGAGACTCCCGACGACGCGCAGAACGTCCTCATGATCGGGCACAACCCGGGCATCCAGGGACTCGCCGACATCCTGGCGGGCTCGGGCGAGGACGACGCCAGGGAGCGCATGACCCGCCGCGGGTTCCCGGCCGCCGCCTTCGCCGTGCTGTCGTTCGGGGGCGCGTGGAAGAGCCTGGAGCCGGGCGCGGCCACGCTGCGGGACTACTGGGCACCGGCCGAGTGACGACTTCCGTGTGACCGCGTGACAGAGGGGCCCGGCGCCGCACCGGCGCCGGGCCCCTCTGGTCGGATCGACGGTGTCGAGAGGGCGGATCAGACGATGTCGAGGGTGTCCGCCGCCTCGACCTCCTCCCGCGTGACCCCCAGCAAATACAGGACCGTGTCCAGGAAGGGGAAGTTCACCGCGGCGTGCGCGGCCTCGCGCACCACCGGCTTGGCGTTGAAGGCGACACCGAGCCCCGCCGCGTTGAGCATGTCCAGATCGTTGGCGCCGTCACCGATCGCCACCGTCTGCGACAGCGGCACGCCCGCCTCCGCCGCGAACCGGCGCAACAGCCGGGCCTTGCCCGCGCGGTCGACGATCTCGCCGGTGACCTTGCCCGTGAGCCTGCCGTCGACGATCTCCAAGGTGTTGGCGTGGGCGAAGTCCAGCCCGAGCCGCTCCTTCAGATCGTCCGTGACCTGGGTGAATCCACCCGACACGACGCCGACTTGGTAGCCGAGCCGCTTCAGCGTACGGATCAGGGTGCGGGCGCCCGGCGTCAGCCGCACCTCGCTGCGCACCTTGTCCACGACCGAGGCGTCCAGCCCTTCCAGCAGCGCCACGCGCGCGTGCAGGGACTGTTCGAAGTCCAGTTCCCCGCGCATCGCGGCCGCCGTCACCTCGGCGACCTCGTCCTCGCAGCCGGCGTGCGCGGCGAACAGCTCGATGACCTCGTCCTGGATGAGCGTCGAGTCGACGTCCATGACGACCAGGCGCTGCGCGCGCCGGTACAGCCCGGCGGCGACGACCGCGACGTCGATGCCGAGCCGCGCGGCATCGGTCATCAGGGCGGTGCGCAGCGGCTCCGTCTCCACGCCGGATACGGCGAACTCGACGGCGGTGACGGGGTATTTGGCAAGCCGGAAGATACGGTCGATGTTGCCGCCGGTCGCGGTGATCCGCGCGGCGATCGCGGCCGTCGCCTCGGCGGTGAGCGGGTGCCCGAGAACGGTGACCAGGGAGCGGCCCAGGCCGCGCGGCCGGTTGTCGCCGAGGCCGGAGATGATCTCCGCCTGCATCTTCATCGACTCGGCCCAGCTGTGGACGGTCGCCCGCAGATCTCCCTCGATGCCCGGGGGCGGCTCGGTCACGAGCGCGCACAGCACCATCCGGCCACGGGTGACGACCTGCTCGATGTCGACGACGTCGACGGAGTAGGCGGCGAGGGTGTCGAAGAGGCCGGCGGTGATGCCCGGCCGGTCCTTGCCGAAGATCTTCACAAGGAGGGTGGGGACGTCGGCAGGGACGTCGGAAGACGAGGTCTGTGAAGCGCTCATGGTGGTTCCACCGTATCCGGCGTGCGGCACCCACCGCCCCCGAGGTCCGTCTGGCGGACAGCGAACACCGGATGTCGCGTGGACGACGTGAATCCTGCGCACCGGTACGGTGCCCGGCGCCTTCACCAGTCACCTCCCGCCCCGCGGTTTCCGCGGCGGCGGGGGAGACGGGGGCGGCGGCGGACCGTCGTCCGGACGCGCGGGCGGCCCGTTCCCGTTGCGCGGCCCGGGCGACTGCCGCGGGCCACGCGGGGGCGGCCCGGCAGGCCGTACGACGGTGGGGGCGCTGTAGAGGTCGCCCGGTGCGGGGGGCTCGTCGTCCCGGACCGCGTCGTACCCGTCCCCGGGCGCGGCGCCGGAGGGCCGCTCCGTCCCGGGAGGCCGTGCGTCCTCCGGCTCGCGCAGCCCGTCCGGAACCCGGAGGTAGGGGTTGGTGCCGGGGTTGGGCGGCCGGTACGGCGTACCGGGTGCGTACGGCCCGGCCTCCGTACCCTGCGGCGCCCCCTCGCCGCGCCCCCCGGGCGGCCCGCTCCCGGCGTCGTATCCGGGCCCCACCGTGTCACCGGCCCCCGCCCGCCCGTGGCCGTGCCCACCGCTTCGGCCTGCCGCCCCGGAGACACCCCAGGCGTCCGCCTGCCCGGCCCCGGCCTCGCGCCCGGCCTGCCCGGCCCCGGCCTCGCGCCCGGCCTCCCCGGCCCGGGCCCCGTGTCCGGCCCACTCCGTGCCCGGCAGCCCCGCTGCCCCACCGGCCCCGGCCACCTCCCCCCGAGCCGACGCCGTGGCCCTGCGCCCCGCAGCCCCGCACCCCCACGCGAGCAACGCCCCGGCCGCCCCGGTCCCCGCGCCCCAGACCCCGCCCAGCAGCAGGGCCCTGCCGAGGTGGCCGTGCAGGTCGATGCCCGCGCCGAACGCGTCGAAGCCGAGCACGGACAGGGACGCGGTCACGGAGACCTCCGTGAGCCAGGCCGGCAGCGGCAGGGCGAGCGCGGTCACGACACCCAGCCGCAGCGCACACCGCCCCGCGAAACCAAGGCCGCCGTCCCCCGCCCCGACCGGCGTCCGCACCCCCGCCAGTACGCCCGCCAGCAGCATCAGCAGCGCCGCCGCCACCGTCAGCAACCACACCCGACCGTCCAGCTCGGCCAGCCGGCCCAGCGTCACCGACCGGCCGGACCCGGCGCCGAGCAGATCGTCCAAGGGGTCGGGCAGGAACCGGGTCAGCTCACCCGTCGCGCGACCGTCCCACGGCACGAACAAGCCGAGCGACACCCCCAGCCACACCCCGTTCGGCGCCCCGAGCAGCGCCGCACCCGCGATGCGCCGGGGATGGTCGTCGCCGACCGCCGCGTACACCGCCGCAGCGCAACCCGCCGCCACCGCCACCAGCAGCACGGTCACCAGCGCGGACACGGCCGGCCGCACGACCCGGTGCACGGCCTCCCAGCCCTGCGGCAACGGCGTACGGCGCGAGGCCAGCAGCGCGACGAGGAGGATCCCGGCCGACCAGCCGAACCCGCCGAGCAGCGTCGGGGCGGTGTCGACCGTGAACCCGACCGCGGCCCGCGCGCCGACCAGGTCCCCGAGCCGGTCCGGCAGCAGCCCCCCGATGTCCCCGAGCCCCGGGACCTCCACGCTCCCGCTCCCGCCGGTGACGTCGTCCAGCCCCAGCGACCCCCCGTCGATGGTGATGACGTCGTGCCCCGCCCAGGCCAGTCCGCCCAGCATCGCCACGAACAGCACCACCACCGCCCCCGCCCGCGCGAGCAGTTCGGACGGTGCGATCACAACTCCCGCCCCCCGCAGGGACCGCAGGAAGAACCACGACAGCAGCACCGCCCCGACCAGGCTCACGCCCAGTGGCGTGATCTCGATGGCCGTGTCCGCCTCGGCACCCGACAGGCCGAACACCGACACGTCACCGGACGGCGTGACGGAACCACCCGCCCCGAGGGCCACGACCGCAGCGGTCATCGGTCCCAACGACCCCGCGGTGTCCGCCTGGAGCAGTCGCAGTCCCAGCGCCGCCGTCCCCGCCATCCCGATCAACGCCCAGCTCACCGCGGCGACGGCGGACATCAGCACGTCCCCCCACGGCACGCGCGTGTAACCCTTCGCCGTCCCGACACCTGCGGCAGCACTCATGGCAGACCCCCCGATCCGCTGCGCGACGGGAACACCACGCATGTCCCCCTCGCGTCGAAATACCACTCTCCGGCCCGGTTTCAACCCCGTCAACGGAATCGGCCGAGGCGTCCGAACGCGGTCTTCACAAGGCCCGACTTTCGGTCAGAGGGCCGCTACTGAAATAGTTCCCCCCGATGTTCGACATCCCTAGACTCCCCATGTCGGGGGTAACTCGGGGGACAACTCAGTGGGGCTGGAGTGCCGGAACTCGTACTGGAATCAAACGGACGTACCTGGACGCTCGATCCGTCCAGGGCATACACCCTCGGACGTGATCCGCAGGGGGACGTCGTCTTCGACGACGCCAGGGTCTCCTGGCGTCACGCCACGGTCAGCTTCAACGGCCGCAGTTGGGTCATCGAGGACCACGGCAGCACCAACGGCACATTCGTGCAGGGCCAGCGCATCCATCAGATGGAGCTCGGCGCCGGCTCGGCCGTCAACCTGGGTAACGCGACCGACGGACCGCGCCTGAACCTGTCCGGCGCCGCGGCCTCCGTCGCCACGCCGCAGGCCCAGCCCCAGCAGCAGCCGTACGCCGCGCAGGGCGCGAACCCCGGCTGGGGCCAGCAGGCTCCGGCCCAGCAGCAGGCCCCCCAGGCCGGCTGGCAGCAGCCGCAGCAGGCCGCCGCGCACATCCCGCAGCAGCAGGGCTCCGGCGGCGCCGCGGGGGCGCCGCCGGTCCACGGCGACCGCAGCCCGACCACGTTCCACCAGTTCTCCCTCGGCCGCGTGATGCGCATCGGCCGTGCCCTGGAGAACGAGCTGGTCGTCTCCGACCTGCAGGTCTCCCGGCACCACGCCGAGTTCCACGCGACGCCCGACGGGCGCATGGAGATCCGCGACCTCGGCTCCCACAACGGCACGTACGTCAACGGCCAGCCGATCGCCAAGGGCGGCTCGCAACTGCTCGGCCCGGCCGATGTCGTCGGCGTCGGTCACTCGACGTTCCGCATCGTCGGCGACCGGCTCGAGGAGTTCGTCGACACCGGTGAGGTGTCCTTCTCCGCCCGCCACCTGACCGTCACGGTCGACGGCGGCAAGCAGATCCTCAAGGACGTCTCCTTCGGCGTCCCGGAGAAGTCGCTGATCGCGGTCATCGGCCCGTCCGGCTCCGGCAAGTCGACCCTGCTCAAGGCGCTCACCGGCTACCGCCCCGCCAACCAGGGCGAGGTGCTGTACGACAACAGGAACCTCTACAAGCAGTTCGCCGAGCTGCGCCAGCGCATCGGTCTGGTCCCGCAGGACGACATCCTGCACAAGGAGCTGACCGTCAAGAAGGCCCTCAAGTACGCGGCCAAGCTGCGCTTCCCCGCGGACACCACGGGCGCCGAGCGTGAGGCCCGCATCGACGAGGTGCTGCGCGAGCTCAAGCTCGACATCCACAAGGACAAGAAGGTCACGTCCCTGTCCGGCGGCCAGCGCAAGCGCGTCTCGGTCGCCCTGGAGCTGCTCACCAAGCCGTCGCTGATCTTCCTGGACGAGCCGACCTCCGGCCTCGACCCGGGCATGGACCGCGACGTCATGCAGCTGCTGCGCGGCCTGGCCGACGACGGCCGTACGGTCCTGGTCGTCACCCACTCGGTGGCCGAGCTGGCGATCTGCGACAAGCTGCTGGTGATGGCGCCGGGCGGCTCGGTCGCCTACTTCGGCCCGCCGGACGAGGCGCTGAACTTCTTCGGCTACGACACCTGGGCCGATGTCTTCTCCGCCTTCGAGAACTACCGCGACTACGACTGGGCGGGCCGCTGGAAGGGCTCGCAGCACTACCAGATGTACGCCGCGGACATCGACGCCGTCGCGCCGCAGTCCGTACAGGTTCCGCCGATGCAGGCGATGAAGCCGCCGAAGCCGCAGGGCTGGATGTCCCAGTTCGTGACGCTCGTCCGGCGTTACGTCTCGGTGATCGCCTCCGACAAGGGTTTCCTGGCCCTGATGGTGATCCTGCCGGCCGTGCTCGGCGCGGTCAGTCTGCTCATCGACGCCGACCGGGGCCTGCTGCCGAACCCGGCCAACCCGCAGACCGGCCGGATCATCCCGAACGGCACGGCGACCACGGTCCTGCTGATCCTCGCGGTCGGCGCCTGCTTCGCCGGTGCGGCGAACTCGGTCCGAGAGCTGATCAAGGAACGGGTCATCTACGAGCGGGAGCGCGCGACCGGCCTCTCACGCTCGGCGTACCTGATGTCCAAGGTGTTCGTGCTCGGCATGATCACCGTGCTCCAGGGCCTGCTCGTCGGCGTCATCGGCTTCTCCAGCCGCGAGATCCCCGAGGAGGGTCTGGTCCTCGGCAACGCGACTCTCGTCGAGCTTTCCATCCCGATCATGGCGCTGGGCTTCACCTCGATGATGTTCGGCCTGATCATCTCCTCGCTGGTGAAGACCGCGGAGAAGACCATGCCGCTGCTGGTGATGTTCGCCATCATCCAGGTCGTCTTCACCGGCTGCCTGTTCGCCCTGCACGGCTCGATCGGCGTCAACCAGTTCTCGTTCCTGATGCCGTCGCGCTGGGCGGTCGCCGCCGCCGGCGCCACGCTGGACTTCAACAAGATCAGCCCGCCGGAGACCGCCGGCGACACCGACCCGCTGTGGGAGCACACGGTCGGGGCCTGGGCGATGGACATGGGCGCGCTCCTCGTCCTCGGCGTGATCTGCGGCTTCTTCGTGGCCCGCTTCCTGCGCCGCCACGAGCCCGAGGTCATGCGCAAGTAGCCGCCGCGCTGCGACACGACGCCCGCACACGACGCCCGAAGGGCGGCACCTCGTCAGGAGGGTGCCGCCCTTCGGCGTTCCGTACAGCGAGCAGAGGTCCGCGCCGGCCTCAGTACGCGCTGTTGACGTTGTCCATCGAGCCGTACTTGTCGGCCGCGTAGTTGCAGGCGGCGGTGATGTTGGCGACCGGGTCGTAGATGTCCCAGGAGGTGCCGGGGACGTGCCAGGTCTTGAAGGTCGGCGGGATGACCTGGAGCAGACCCTTCGACGGGATGCCGTTGATGGCGTTGATGTCCCAGTTGTTGATCGCCTTCGGGTTACCCGAGGACTCACGGATGATGTTGCGGTGGATGCCGTCGTAGGACGCCGGGATGTCGTGCTTCTTCAGGATGGCGAGCGACTCGCGGATCCAGCCGTCGAGGTTGTTCGGGTAGGTCTTGACGGCGGCCTTCTTGGCCTCGGCGCGCTTGGCGGCGCGGCTCGCGGCCTCCTTGGCCTGGCGTGCGGCCTCGGCCTTCTTCTTCGCCGCCTCGGCGGCGGCCTTCTTCTTGGCGGCGGCCGCGGCGTCGGCCTTCTTCTTCGCCGCGAGCTGCTCGGCCTTCAGGCTGGCGCCGGCCATCTGGTCCGTGACGCTCGCCTTGACGTCCTTGATCTGCTGGGTGCTGTACGCCACCGCAGCCGGCTGAGCGGCCTCGGTCGTGGTCTTGGTCGAGGCACCGCTCGGCACCGCGGAGAACCCGATGGCGGCGGCGCCGAGGGTGGCGACACCCGCCATGGCGATCTTGTGGTGACGGGTCAGGCTACGACTCTGAACACGGCTGAAGATGTTCTTGGGCATGCTGCGTGGACCTCTTCGAATAGCGCGGGAGTCGCTCGGCGTCCGGCGTTGGACTCGGTGTGTTTCCGACACGAACGCCGCGGAGGTGAACCCACGGCGCTGAGCGACGTCAGCAATTCTTAGCGGCCGCAAAATGGCGTGGCAAAGGTGTGACGTACGAAAGGAGATAGTGGATCAGGGAGTGTCAAATCGGGACAGATTGGACTGTATGCGCCGCTCAAAAGGTGGGGCTTTGTCTCCTACGCACTTTCGTACGTGACCTGGGTCCTATGCGAGGGCTCACATCGCCCCTAGATCAGACTTACGACGCGTTGCACAAGCGATGCTCTGTGTGAGGCCCTTTCAGGGCAGCACGAGGTGCACGTCCCCGAACTCGTGCCACAGATAGCGCCCTTGCAGTGCGGCCTCGTACCCCCGCTCGATCGCCGCCCGCCCCGCGACCGCCTCCAGCATCAGCAGATGCGAGGTCTCCGGCTCGTGCAGCCCGGTCAGCAGCCCGTCCACCACCCGCACCCCGCGCTCGGGCGTGACGACGAGGTCCGTCCACCCCGCACGCGCGCGTACGGCTCCGTCGGCACCCGCCGCCGACTCCACCGCCCGCACCGCGGTCGTCCCCACCGCCACGACCCGGCCCCCACCGGCCCTCGCGGCGTTGATCAGCCGCGCGGACGCCCCGGGCACCGCGAACCGCTCCGGGTAGGGCGGCTCGTGCACCTCCGCCGAGGCCACCCCCGTGTGCAGGGTGATGGGCGCGAACTGCACCCCCCGGCTCACCAGCTCCGCCACCAGCCGTGCCGTGAAGGGCCGCGCCGCACTCGGCATCTCCGCGCTGCCCGTCCCGTCCGCCGACGGCAGCGCGAACACCGTCTGGTAGACGGACAGCGGCTGGTCCCGCTCCGTGTAGGCGTAGCGAACGGGCCGCCCGTGCTCCCGCAGCAGCCCTGGCACCCCGGCCCCCGACACCCGGGCCCACCACAGCCGCTCGCTCCGCCCGCTCAGCGGCTCCTCCAGTACCAGCCGCACACCCCCCGGCAGGCACACCTCCCTCCCCGCAGGCCCACCCGCACGCGCGCGCGTGGTGCCCCGCCCGTCGGGCTCCCGCAGTTCCACCGCCCAGCGGCCGTCGTCCCCCCGGGTGGAGAAATGCACCACCACGCGCGCGTGCCCGGTCCGTCCGTCCACGGCCGCCGCCAGTGTGGCCGAGGTGTTGACCACGAGCAGGTCCCCGGCCCGCAACAGCCGCGGCAGCTCCCTGAACGTGTGATGCGCCACCTCGGCACCCCGCGACACCAGCATCCGTACGGCGTCCCGCTCCAGCCCCGGGCCCCGCTGCTCGACCGGCACCCGCGCCGACAGCTCCTCCGGCACCCGCACCCTCAGGGTCATCGGGCCCCGTACAGCAGCGCAGGAGCCCCGTACCGCCCGCTCGCCGGACGCTCGTCCAGCAGCCGCAGGAAGCCCGGCACCACAGCCACCGGCTCCGGCCGCGGCTCCGGGTCGTCCGGCACGGCCGCCGCGTACAGCTCCGTGGCCATGTCCCCGGGATCCACCGCCCAGACCCGCAGCCCCGGCTCCTCCACGGCGAGGACGGCCACCAGATGGTCCAGGGCCGCCTTGGACGCCCCGTAACCGCCCCAGGTCTCGTACGCCTCGGCGGCCGCGTCCGAGCTGACGGCGACGACGGCGCCCGCTCGCGAGGCCCGCAGCAACGGCAGCGCCTCCTGAACCAGGCCCAGCCCCGCCACCAGGTTCACCTCCAGCGCCCGGCGCAGCCCCTCCAGGGTCAGCTTCTCGAGCCTGACCAGCGGCTCGGCACCCAGCGCGCTCGCGTTGTGCACCAGCAGGTCGACACCGCCCAGCCGCCAGGCCGCCGCCACCAGCTCCGCCCGGTGAGCGGCGTCCGTGACGTCCCCGGGCAGGGCGGCCACCCGCGTCCCGTGCGCGGAGACGGCTCCGGCGGCGTCCGCCAGCGCCTCGGCACCCCTGGCGTCGAGCACCAGGTCCCAGCCCCGCCCGGCCAGGGCCTCGGCCAGGGCACGCCCCAGGCCCTTCGAGGCCCCGGTGATGATCGCAACCGGCATGATCAGCTCCCTCGTCGTGATCGCGTGCCCTCAACCTAGGAACGGGACCGCCCGGGCCGCCTCGGACGCGGGCCGCACTCCACCGGGTCCCTTCGCCCTACGCCACGGGCCCGACGCCCCGGGACCCAGATCTCTGCGTCCCGCCTCTCGGCCCCGCGACCTAGGTGTATTGATCACGAGCGTTGTTAACGCCGGCCGGGCTTGATCATGGCGAAGACCTCCGGTGTGGTGGAGGTGTCTAGGACTTCACCGCA